>JAGGYI010000230.1 GCA_021162655.1 Anaerolineae bacterium | reverse complement strand
CCAGCAACCACCGTCAGCAAAGGCGCGGGGAGAGAATCCCCAATGCGGTAGGCTTCCAGCTTGAGAAGATAGAAGGCCGTATCAGCAGGCAGCATCTCGTTGAGCCAATGAATGGCCGCTTCATGCTCAGGGCGCGGGTCGCTACTGATCCAAATAGCCGCCTTGGCATCTAGGTTGCTCAAATAGGTGATTAACTTGCCTAGGTGATCGTGATCAGTGCGCTCCAATTGATTCTCGATAACCACCACGTTTCCATCCGAGTCCTCGGCCAAAATATCCACCGAGAAGGACCCCACCGCCTTCTCCCTCTCGGTAAAAGAGATTTCCAAGCCCACTGCCTCTCCTAGGAAATCGAGGTTATCGGCCAGCCAGGCAGTGAAATCGTAGGCCTCGTTCCTCCAGATCGTTCGCAGAGGTACCTTCTCGAGCTTGCCAAGCCTTGCCATCTCTCCTCCCAAGACCAGTGATTCCTTAGGCGATTATATCCTACTGTGCAGGCATTAGCAAAGGCTCAGTCCCCCAAACCCAAGCACTTTGCCTTGACTTTTGCCCTCAAATGTGCTACTTTTAATAGCAAGTCGAGGCAAGGATCGGGAGCGATGTTGGTACACCAGGCCAAAGAAGCGAATACCCTCTGGGCGCCCCCTATGGGTGGCGTCTCCTCCTGCCTTGCCGCACCTTCCACCAGCGGCGCCTTTCGCTTTTATTACTTTTATTTTTACTGCTCCCGGAGGAGGGGCTTGGCGCTGCACGGAGGGGAGCCGTAGCACCGATCCGTAGCACAGGTTCGAGCGAGAGCGTGGAGCGCAAGCCCCACGCTCTCTTCTCTTTTACATCCCGCCAGGGCCAAAGGGCCAGTGAAGGCCCCTGCCCAACTACCTACTCGAAAGGATGAGCGAGAAGATGAGCGTTAGAGGTGTACGCGGGGCAACCACCGTAGCCCGGGATGACGCCCAAAGCATCCTCCAGGCCACCAAGGCGCTCCTGGAGGAGCTGGTTGCGCGCAATGGCATCCATCCGGAGGAGCTGGCTGCCGCCATCTTTACCACCACCGAGGACCTCTCGGCCGAGTTTCCAGCAAAAGCGGCCCGCCTCCTCGGCTGGCGGCATGTGCCCCTCCTCGACGCCCGCGAGATCCCCGTCCCCGGGAGCCTGCCCCGCTGTATTCGGGTGCTTTTGCTCTGGAACACCGAGACCCCTCAGGAGGAGATCATCCACGTCTACCAAGGGGAAGCCCAGAGGCTGCGCCCGGATCTAGTTGATCCCAGGGAGGAAGCCAAGTGATCGTCGTCATGCGTAGAGGGGCAAGTGAAGAACAAGTACAGGCTGTGGTTGAAAAGGTAAAGGAGCTGGGGTTTCGCTCCCACCTTTCCGTGGGCGAAGAGCGCACCATCATCGGGGTCATCGGCGACGAGCGCCGCGTCAGCGAGGGCGTCTTCCGGGTGATGGAAGGCGTCGAGAAGGTGGTGCGCATCCTGCACCCCTTCAAGCTGGCCAGCCGAGACTTTCACCCCCACGATACCATCGTGCCCATCAACGGCGTCTCCATTGGGGATAGGCCCGTCGTGCTCATGGCGGGCCCCTGTGCCGTGGAGAGCCGGGAACAACTCCTAGAGACGGCCCTGGCCGTCAAGGAGGCAGGGGTGCACATCCTGCGGGCCGGCGCCTTCAAGCCGCGCACCTCGCCCTACAGCTTCCAGGGGCTGGGAGAGAAGGGCCTGGAGCTGCTCGCCGAGGTCAAGGAAGAGACCGGCCTGGCCGTCATCACCGAAGTGATGGCCCCTGAGCAAGTGCCCCTGGTGGCCCAATGCGCCGACATCCTCCAAGTGGGCACGCGCAACATGCAGAACTATAACCTCCTCCATGCCGTCGGCGAAAGTGGCAAGCCCGTCCTCCTCAAACGGGGGATGATGTCGACGATGGAGGAGCTGCTCATGTCGGCCGAGTACATCCTCTCCCACGGGAACTATCGGGTGATGCTCTGCGAACGGGGCATCCGCACCTTTGAGCCCTACACCCGCAACACCCTGGATATCAGCGCGGTGCCCGTGCTCAAACAGCTCACTCACCTGCCCGTGATCGTCGATCCCAGCCATGCCGCCGGCAACTGGGAATGGGTGACGCCCCTTTCCATGGCTGCAGTGGCCGCCGGTGCCGATGGCCTGTTGGTGGAGGTGCACCCTCACCCAGATAAGGCCCTCTCCGACGGACCCCAATCGTTGCGGCCGGAGCGCTTTAAGGAGCTGGTAGAGAAGGTGCGCGCTGTGGCCCAGGCCGTGGGGCGCTCACTCTAGAAGGAGGGAAGGACCATGGGGTTTACGCTCGCGCAGGCCCAAGTGACGGTCGTTGGCCTCGGCTTGATGGGTGGCTCCCTTGCCGCTGCCCTGAGCACCACGGGGGCCTGCCGGCGCGTGGTGGGCGTGGCCCGCCGCCCCAGCACCCTGACGATGGCCCGCTCCCTGCGCTTCATCCACTGGGGAACGACAGAGCTGGCCGCCGGCGTACGCCAGGCAGATATCGTCATCCTAGCCACTCCCGTGCAAGACATCCTGGCCAAGATCAAAGAGATCGGCCCACTACTCAAGCCTGGCTGCCTGTTGATGGACGTGGGCAGCACCAAGCTGGCCATCTGCCAAGCGATGGAGGAGCTCCCCCCACACGTGCAGCCCATCGGCGGGCACCCCATGTGCGGCAAAGAGACCTCAGGGCTGACTATGGCCGAGCCAGACCTCTACCGCGACAAGGTCTTTGTGCTCACGCCTCTGGCTCGCACTTCGGCTGGGGCCATCGCCTTAGCCAAGGCGCTCGTCCAGGCCATCGGGGCCCGCCCACTTTTGCTGGATCCCGCCCGCCACGACCGCGCAGTGGCCGCCATCAGCCACCTGCCCTACCTGCTTGCAGCAAGCCTGGTGAACGCCGCCGCCGAGTTCGCCCAGAAGGATGAGCTCGTTTGGAAGCTGGCCGCCAGTGGCTTTCGCGATACGAGCCGAGTGGCCGCCGGCAGCATCCCGATGATGATGGACATCCTCGCGACGAACCGCGAGCCCATCCTTACCGCCCTGCGCCAGGCACAGAGGGAGCTCGACTTTCTGGCCCAATGCTTGGAGAAAAACGACTTTGAAAAGCTACGCGGGCGGCTGGAGGAGGCCCGCCAACATCGACTGGAGGTCTTTCCATGAGGCTCACCATCCACCCTGTGCGCCGCCTCGCCGGGGAGCTCACCCTCCCAGGGGATAAATCGATCACTCATCGCGCCCTCCTTTTGGGAGGGCTGGCAGAGGGAACCTCTCGCATCCGCCACTTTCTAGATAGTGGGGATTGCCGGGCCACCATGGCCTGCCTCCGCCTGCTGGGCGTCGAGCTCCAACGGGGGGGAGAGGAAACGCTCCTCGTCCATGGCCAGGGATTGCGCGGCTGGCAGGAGCCCAACGACGTCCTCAACTGCGTGCGCTCGGGCACTAGCATGCGCCTGCTGGCGGGGCTTTTAGCCGGGCAGCCCTTTTACAGCGTGCTCAGTGGTGAGGCCCAGCTCCGCCGCCGGCCGATGGACCGAGTGACCATCCCCCTGCGGCAGATGGGCGCCCAGATCTGGGGGCGCTCGGGGGGGCGCCTACCTCCCCTGAGCATCCAAGGGGGAGCTCTCCAGGGCATCACCTACCACCTACCCGTGGCCAGCGCCCAAGTGAAATCGTGCCTCCTCTTGGCTGGGCTCTTTGCCCAGGGAAGGACGACGGTGATCGAGCCGGCCCCTTCGCGCGACCACACCGAGCGCATGTTGCGTGCCCAGGGGGTCCCCCTAGAAAGCGAGGGACTGCGCCACAGCCTCGAAGGTCCAGTGAAGGCCCTCGCCCCATTGGAGATAACCATCCCCGGGGATTTCTCCTCGGCAGCCTATTTCATCGTCGGGGCGCTCCTCGTCCCCCAAAGCGAGGTGCTCCTCCGAGGGGTCGGAATCAACCCCACGCGCACAGGGCTCTTGGATGTCCTCGCCCAGATGGGTGCCCAGATCGAGCTATTGAACCAACGCGAAGAAGGAGGTGAGCCCGTGGCTGACCTACTCGTGCATAGTCAGGAACTCCACGGCGCCCAAGTGGGGGGCGAGCTAGTCCCCCGGATGATCGACGAGTTCCCTATCCTGGCCCTAGCAGCCACCCAGGCTCAAGGGACCACCCAGGTACGCGGAGCAGCAGAGCTGCGCGTCAAAGAGACGGACCGCATCGCCACCGTCTGCCAGGCCCTGCGCGCCCTGGGAGCTCAGATCGAAGAGCGCCCTGATGGGTTCGTGATCGAAGGGCCGACCCCCCTGCACGGCACCCTGGTAGAGAGCCACGGCGACCACCGCTTGGCGATGACCCTAGCTATTGCCGGGCTCATCGCCCAGGGCGAGACGGCCATCGAAGGCGCTGAATGCATCGGCGATTCCTTTCCTGAATTTGAACCGAGCCTGGATACCTTGATCAAAGGAGCATGATGAACGAAACAACAACTCTTAGCGGACCACCTATCTATGGGCATACTCAGGTGGTGGGGGTCATTGGCTGGCCGATCGAACACAGCGTCTCCCCGCCAATGCACAACGCCGCCTTCCAAGCCCTCGGGTTAGATTGGTGCTATGTGCCTTTTGCAGTGCGCCCAGAGGAACTCAAAGAGGCCATCGCCGGGATCACGGCTCTGGGCTTACGGGGGATCAACGCCACCGTGCCCCACAAACAGGCCCTCCTCCCCCTGATGGACGAGCTCACCACCGCCGCCCGCACCATTGGGGCGGTGAACACCGTGCTTGTCCAGGGAAAGAGGCTCATCGGCCACAACACCGACGCCCAGGGCTTTCTCCGTGCCCTTCGAGAGACGGGTTTTGATCCTGAGGGCTGCAAGGCCATCGTCCTCGGGGCGGGAGGAGCGGCCCGGGCCATCGTCTACGCCCTGGCCAGCGTGGGCAGCCAGGTCACCATCCTCAACCGCACTCCCGAACGCGCCAAACAGCTGGCGGCCGAGTTCTCTCAGGTAAACCCCAAGGCCAGCCTGCAGGGCGGCCCCCTGACCCCGGGGGCATTGGCCCAGGCACGGGGAGCTCAGCTCATCGTGAACACCACCCCGGTGGGCATGTGGCCCAACACACAGGAATCCCCCTGGCCCAGAGAAGTCTCCTTCCCCCAAGGAGTGCTCCTCTTTGATCTGATCTATAACCCCCGCGAGACCCGCCTGATGCGCCAAGCACGGGGGGCAGGCGCCCGAGCCGTGGATGGGCTGAGGATGCTCGTCCACCAAGGGGCCGAAGCCTTTGAGCTTTGGACGGGGCAGAGCCCGCCAGTAGAGGTGATGTATCAAGCCTGCCTTGCCGTGCTGGGCGGGAACGGGAAGAACGGCAAGAATGGGGGAAACGGAGGGAGATAAAAGATGCTGCGCTTTCTGACGGCCGGAGAATCCCATGGACCTTGCCTCGTGGCCATCATCGAGGGGCTACCCGCAGGCCTTCCCCTGGAGGCCGAGGAGATCAACCAAGACCTGCGCCGCCGCCAGGGAGGCTATGGGCGTGGAGGACGCCAGCGGATCGAACGCGACGCCGTCGAGTTTCTCAGCGGCCTCCATGAGGGGCGCACGATTGGCTCTCCCCTGGCGATGATGATCCGCAACCGCGATTGGGAAAACTGGCGCGGGCGGCAGATCCCCCCATGGACCAGACCCCGCCCTGGCCACGCCGATCTCGCCGGAGCTCGCAAATACGGCCTCCAAGACCTGCGCCTGGTGGCTGAACGCGCCAGCGCCCGAGAGACAGCCATTCGCGTGGCCGTCGGCGGGGTGGCCAAGGCCCTCCTCAAGAGGGTGGGCATCAGCGTGGGGAGCTATGTTGAGGCCATCGGTGGGGTGCAAGCTGAGCTAGACGAGATGCCCCTGGGGGAACGCCTCGCCCGTGCCCGCACTTCGGACGTCCTCTGCCCCGATGAGGAGGCCGCCGCCCGCATGCGCGCCCGCATCGACGAGGCCCGCGCCGCAGGGGATTCCCTGGGAGGCATCTTTGTCGTCGTCGCCCAGGGCGTACCCGTGGGCCTGGGGAGCCACGTCCACTGGGATAGGCGCCTGGATGGCCAGCTTGCCCAGGCAGTGATGAACATCCAAGCCATCAAGGGAGTAGAGATCGGCCCCGCCTTTGCCAATGCCGCCCTCCCCGGCACCCAGGTGCACGACGCCCTTTACCCCGGGGAGAACGGCCCGCAGAGGAGAACGAACCGCGCCGGCGGCCTGGAGGGGGGCATGACAAACGGTGAGCCCATCCTCGTCCGTACTGCAATGAAACCCATCCCCACCACTCTTTCGCCCATCCCCACGGTAGACCTGGCAACGGGCGAGGCCACCACCACCCAATATCAGCGCTCGGACGTCTGCGCCGTGCCAGCGGCAGCGGTCGTTGGGGAGGCGATGGTCGCCTGGGTGCTGGCGAGGGCACTCCTCGAACGCTATGGCGGCGACACGCTCGAAGCCTTGATGCGGAGGGTGAACAATGAACGATGACCAGCGCAACCTGGTGCTCACAGGGTTCATGGGCACTGGCAAAAGCACCATCGGGCGCCTGGTGGCAGCCAAACTGGGGCGGCCCTTTATCGATATGGACGAGGTGATCGTTGAGCGGGCGGGGATGAGCATCCCCGAGATCTTTCGGCGCTACGGCGAGGCCGAGTTCCGCCGGCGTGAGCGAGCGCTCTGCGCGGAACTATCCCAACAGCACGGGCTGGTGATCGCCACTGGCGGAGGAGCATTGGTAGACCCTGAAAACCGCGCCACCATGGCCCAGAGCGGTTGCCTGGTCTGCCTCGATTGCGCCGAGGAGGAACTGCTCCGCCGATTGCATGACGACCAAGGGCGCCCCATGCTCTGGGGGAATGACCCTGCCCAGCGCCTCCGTGAGCTTTTGCAAGCCCGGCGCAGCGCCTATGCGCAAATCCCCTACCACATCGATACTACCCACCAAACAAAGGAAGAGAGCGCCGCCCAGGTGCTGAGGCTCTACCAGGCCCAGCCTAAAAGCTGGTCCGTGCAAACGCCCACGGGAAACTACTATGTACATCTCATCCCGGGTGGGCTGGAATACCTTGGGGCCCTTTTGCGCATCCAGGGGGTTCGCAACACCGTCGCCGTCGTCAGCGACGAACACGTTTGGCCACTCTATGGGGACCAGGTGTTGAGCTCCCTCCAGCAGAGCGACTATAAAGCCAGCGCCATCGTCCTCCCAGCTGGGGAACGCTATAAAACGCTAGAGACAGTGCGCACCCTCTACGACCGATTTGTCGAAGCTGAGCTCGACCGCAGCGGAGCTGTGGTCGCCCTCGGTGGCGGGGTGATTACCGACATGGCCGGCTTTGCCGCCGCCACCTTTATGCGCGGCGTGGGGCTCGTGCAGGTGCCCACCACTCTCTTGGGCATGGTAGATGCCAGCGTGGGGGGCAAGGTAGCAGTAGACCATCCCCAAGGTAAAAACCTCATCGGCGCCTTTGTGCGGCCCCTCTTTGTCTTGCTTGATCCCGCCACCCTCGAAACCCTGCCCGAGCCAGAACACCGTGCAGGCCTAGCAGAGGTGATCAAAGCGGGGATCATCGCCGATCCCACCCTCTTTGCCGCGCTCGAGCCCCCAAAGGCCCTCCCAGCACAACGCTGGCTCGTCGAGCGTGCCCTAGCCGTCAAGATTGCCGTCGTCGAGGAGGACCCCTACGAGCGGGGACGGCGCGCCGTGCTGAACTTGGGGCACACCTTCGCCCATGCTTTCGAGGTGCTGGCCAACTACAAGCTAGCCCATGGGCTGGCCGTCTCCATCGGCATGGTGGCCGCCGCCTACCTGGCCGAGGAGATGGGCCTCTGCACAAGCGAGACGCGAGCTCGCATCCAGGCAACCCTCGCCCACCATGGCCTGCCCATCCACTATGCCGAACACCCTCCCAAAGTGATCTACCAAGCCATGCGCACCGATAAAAAACGCCGCGGGAAAAAGCTGCGCTTCATCCTTCCCCGCGAGATCGGCCAGGTGGAGATCGTCAGCGACATTCCCCCCGAGAAGGTACACCACGCATTGGAAAGGATCCGCTCATGAAGAAAAGCTATCTCGTCCTCCATGGCCCCAACCTCAACCTGCTGGGCAAGCGCGAGCCTGAGGTCTATGGCCACGACACGTTGGAAAAGATCAACCAGCGGCTGCGGGCCTGGGCAGAGGAACGGGGCATCGAGCTGCGCATCGTGCAATCGAACCACGAAGGAGCCCTCATCGAGGCCATCCATGAGGCAATGAGCTGGGCCCAGGGAATCGTCATCAACCCGGGCGCCTATACCCACTATAGCTATGCCCTCCGCGACGCCATCGCCGGGGTGGGGCTGCCCACTATCGAAGTACACCTCTCGAACATCCACGCCCGTGAAAGCTTTCGGCACCACTCTGTGACGGCGCCTGTCTGCGTGGGGCAGATCTGCGGGCTAGGCTGGTATGGTTATATCCTCGCCTTGGAGGCACTGGAACACCTCCGCAAGCAAGCATAAAAAACCCCGCGGAGGGCTCTCCGCGGGGCATTGTGCTTCAACAAGGCTATGCTAGCGGCGGCGCAAAAAGGCGGGAATATCTAGAT
>JAGGYI010000145.1 GCA_021162655.1 Anaerolineae bacterium | reverse complement strand
GTAAGGAGGCGGAAAGCCTCTGTGGCCGATTCCACCTCGGCGTAGGCTGGCTGTACACTGGGCCGCCAGCGTTGGAAGCGATGCTCGATCTGGCTGATGAGCCTATCCACTGCCCGTGGAGCGCGCTCCACAGAGCCAACAGCAAAGAGGTGGTAGCGGTTTTGCTCCTCCAAGAGCCTGGCTAGAGTAGTTCTGGGGAGAAAGGCTTTGCCGGCCAGGGTGCTCCCCAAAAAGATGGTGTTATCCACCACGATGCCCACTACGCGCAGATTTCGCCAGCGTCCTCCATGTTGCACTTTGACCCAATCCCCCAGGCGTATTCCCTGGTTGGCGGCTAGGTCGGCCGAGAGGACGACCACTTCCTGTTCCCCCGGGCGATACCAACGGCCTCGGATGAGCTTTTCGCGGTAGAGGGTGCTCTGGGCAGGGATGCCCCAGAGCCGTGCTTCGGCCAATTGTACAAAGCCATCAGCTACCGCCCAAGCCTCTGCTGCCCGCACTCCAGGGAGGGTCAAGAGGAGTTTCTCCGTCTGGCTGCTCATCCCTTGAGGGAACCAAATCCAGGCATCGGCGTCGTAGGTGGCATATACTCCAGAGATGGCGGTGCCTACAGAGCTGCGGGTGGCTGCCGCTCCAATAAAGGCGGCGGTGGCTATGGCGATGACGGCCAGTGTGAGGCCGCTGCGTCCTTTGCGGCGGGCCAGGTTGCGGATCGTCATGGCAAACAAAGGGGGAAGCTTGCGGATTCGCTGCAGCTGACGGTCCACCCAGCTTTGGCCGTAATCCGTCTGGATGCCATAGGACTGCAAGGCCTCACGCACCGAGATGCTTGCTCCCCGCCAGGAGGGCCAGAGGCTTCCTAGGAGAGGCATACCTAGCCCCACCAGGGTGCCCAACACCAAGCCTTCAGGGGCAAGCTGGAAGGAAACGCGTGCGTTGCCCAGGTTTCCCACCCATGGCAAAAGACCCCACCCCGCCAGTGCTCCAATGGGCAGCCCAGGGAGGATACCTAGTGAACCGTAGATGAAAGCTTCACCCAGATAGAGCGTCAGCACCTGCCAGCGGGTTGCCCCCAGAGCTTTGAGGGTGCCTATTTCGCTGATCTGTTCCCCAATGATGGCGGCCAGGGTGTTTGCCACCAGGAACGAGCTGACAATGATGCCCATGGCGCTAAAGAGGAACATAATGGTGATGAGGGCATCGAGCTCGCGCTTCCCGGGGAATTGCTCGGGTAGGCGGATCTCTGGTGTGCCCACTGTGAGACCTTGGCGCCGGAGAAGGCGCACCACATGTTTGGCTGTCTCTTGGGCTGTGCGGGAGTCTACAAGGCGGATGAGGAGCTGGTTCCCCCCTGCAATGCCCAGGATGCGCCGGAGGAAGGGGGCGGGCACATAGCCAATGGCCAGCTTGGTGATCGTGCTGGAGAGGTATCCCGGGCTTTGGGAGATGCCGCTGACGCGCAGGTGGCGTTCGCGGCCCTGGGCTCCTCGGCAGAGGATCTCATCCCCCACTGCAATGCCGGCGGCTTGGGCGGCTGAAAGGTCCAGAAGGATCTCCCCTTCTTTGGGATAGTGCCCATCTAGGAGGGTGAAGCGGTCTACCTTGATGTGAGAAAAGTCGGCCACGCCGATGAGCTGGATGTCCATCCAGGGCCCCCGAGCTCGCCAGCGAGTGGTATAAGTAAGGCGCAGCTCGGCCAGGGCGATGCGAGGGTCAGCCTCTAGGAAGGAAGTGACCCCGGGAGGGGCATCCCATACCCAGAGGCGAACGTGCGCCTGTGAGGTGCTGGCAAAGAGCTCGCGTTGGGCGCGGACGAGGTTTTGAGAGGTTGAGGTGATGGCAACCAACCCCGCCACGCCGATGGCTACCCCCAGGGTCGTCAGCACAGAGCGCAGGGGGCGCCGAGTGAGATCACGCCAGGCTTTGATCAAGAGCCCTTTCACCTCTACCTCCTCTGCTCCTATATCATAAAGCTCCCGGGGGCTGGGGGCAACTGCCTCTCTGGGCAGGGGGCTTTGCATCTCTATAATCTTGGCAAGGATTACCACTCAGGCGAGGTAGGTGCAATGGAAGGCGCTCTGGCAACGGTGCATCATTTATTTGATTCCCTTTGTAGAGGCCTGTGGGGCTTTGGTCATCATCCTGGGGGTATTGCGGGCGATCGTCCTCTATCTTGGCGCCTTTTTCCTTCTCAGCCAGGGCAGGTCGTCTCTCTGCGCATTCGCCTGGGCCAAAGCATGGTGATGGGGCTCGAGTTTCAGGTAGCGGCAGATATCCTCAAGACGGGGCTTTCCCCAAAATGGGAGGACATCCTTTTTCTTGCTGCACTCATTGGCTTGCGGACGATACTCAACTATTTTCTTGAGCGTGAGCTCAGGGCGCTCAATTCCTCGCGCTAGAGCTTGCCGCTTTGACAGTGCTCCCAGCGTATGCTATGCTTTTCCTATGGCCCGTTTAGGGCTTTTTCTATGCCTTTAGGGGCTTGGCAAAGCAAGATCCCTAAAAAAGAAAGTTGGCTGTGTGCTGCACAAACCATCAACGGATCGCCCGGATTATCCTGGGGTTCTTTTTTCTACTCAGTTTCATCTATAGCTTGGTGAACCCCGTCTTTGAGGCACCCGACGAGGTCTACCACTATCCCTATATCAAACACCTTGCCGACGGACGGGGGTTGCCAGTTCAAAGGCCGGATCACAAAGAACTTTGGGAGCAGGAGGGCAGCCAGCCTCCCCTTTACTATGCTTTGGCGGCTGCTCTTACTTGGTGGATCGATACCGACGATCTGCCCCAGGTACGGCGTCTGAATCCCCATGCGCGCATTGGCATCCCTCTCGCCAGGGATAACAAGAATATGACCATTCACACAGCGCGCGAATCCTTCCCCTGGCGAGGCACTACCTTGGCCGTTCACCTCATTCGCTTCTTTTCCATCCTCTTGGGGGCAGGGACGCTCTGGTGTACCTATCGGCTGGGTCTTCTCCTCTTCCCTGGGCAACCTCTCATCGCGCTGGGAGCGATGGCTCTGAACGCTCTCATTCCCATGTTCGCCTTTATTAGCGGTTCGGTGAACAATGATAATTTGGTGAATTTGTTGGCCTCTCTCGTCTTGTTCCTCTTGGTGCAAGTGGTTCAAGGAAGGGAGAGCGGGCGTCTTCTCCTGGGGCTTGGGGTACTCATCGGCCTGGCCTGCCTTGCCAAGCTTAGCGCGTTGGGGCTTTTCCCCCTCTCGGCTCTTGCCTTTTTCCTTGCTGGGCTTTCCTCCAAAGAGCGCTCTTTTGGGGAGCGCCTTTGGCAATGTATGAAGAGGTGCCTGCTCGTTTGGGGGATCGCGGTGCTTATCAGTGGGTGGTGGTATTGGCGCAACTGGTGCCTCTACCGGGATCCCACGGGCATCTCGGCGATGCTCGATATCTTTGGCCGGCGGAGCCGGGTTCCCTCCTTCCCAGAGATCTTGGGGGAGTTCGAAGGCTTTCGGATCAGTTTTTGGGGGCTCTTTGGCGTGGTGAACGTGCTCCTCAAGCCCCATTGGCTCTATCGGGTTTTGGATGCTTTTACCCTCTTGGCGGTTTTGGGCCTGCTTCGCCAAGCTTGGCGCGTGTACAGAGAGAGGAGGTTGCCTTGCCAATGGCGGGAGCTGCTCCTCCTAGCCGTCTGGATTGTGACGGTCTGCGTCTCCCTTTTGCGCTGGACGAGCATGACCAAGGCCTCTCAGGGAAGGCTTATCTACCCTGCCATCTCGGCCATCTCCCTTTATCTGATTCTGGGTCTCTATGCTTGGTTTGCAGAGAGGCGTTGGCCCGTGGTGCTGGGGACCATGGCGGTTTCCTTGGGGCTGCTTTCGCTGACGGCACCTTTTACGGCGATTCGTCCCTCCTATCTTCGCCCCCCCATCATCTCTGCAGATGATGTCCCCTCAACGGCCAGGCCTTTTTTGGCGACTTATGGCGGGGTGATGCGCCTCCTGGCCTATGAGCTCGCCCCTAGCAGGGTGCGCCCCGGGGAGGAGGTGGCTGTGACGCTATATTGGCAGGCGCTGGCGCCAATGCAAGAGGATTTGAGCCTCTATATTCACATCTTTGGGCGCAAGGGTGAGCGGTTGGGCCAGCGGGATAGCTACCCTGGGAGGGGAACTTTTCCCACCAGCCTTTGGAGCCCTGGCCAAGTGATCGAGGATGTTTACTATGTTCCCATTCGCCCTGATGCCCAGGGACCTGTTGCCGCTCGGGTGGAGGTGGGGCTCTACCGCCTGCGGACAATGGCCCCCTTGCCCGTCGTCGATGCGCAGGGGCGCCCTGTGGGGCAACCCGTGCTTGGGCGCATCAAAGTCGCTGTGCCCACCCAAAAGCCGCTGCCGCCGCATCCCTTGGACGCGAACGTGGCAGATAGGGTAAAATTGCTTGGTTATGATCTGCCGCAAAAAGTGCACCCAGGGGAATCTGTGCCGCTATCCCTCTACTGGGAGGTGGTGGGGCACTGGAACCAGGATTACACCGTCTTCGTCCAGCTTTTGGATCGAGAAGGTAGGATCATCGGGCAGGGGGATGGGCCTCCTTTGGAGGGGGATTATCCCACCTCCTTTTGGGAGCCTGGAGAGTATCTCCTTGATGAGCACCTTCTCCAGGTTTCGCCTCAGGCCCCTGTGGGGGAGAGAGGGCGCCTAATAGTGGGGTTCTACGATCTAGAGACGGGTAGGCGCTTGCCCGTTCTCGATGCCCAGGGGCGTCCTCAGGGAGATGAGATTCTCCTGACAACTGTACAGATCGTTCAGAGATAAGGGCCGAGGGGATTCGGCCTTGAAAGGAAAGAGAGATGATGGCTTCCCAGGAGACATGCCTAGTTACAGGGGTAGCTGGCTTTATCGGTTCGCACCTTGCTGAGCGGCTCCTTCGTGAAGGTTACCGCGTGGTTGGGGTGGATTGCTTTACAGACTACTATGCACGCGAGATCAAGGAGCACAACATCCAAGGCCTCTTGCAGGCTCCGGGGTTCACCTTTATCGAGGCGGACTTGGGGGAGATGGACTTGGTTTCTTTGTTGGAGGGTGTTTCCTATGTCTTTCATCAGGCTGCTCAGGCAGGCGTGCGGGCAAGCTGGGGGCAGAGCTTTGCCATCTATACCACGTTGAACATCCTGAATACTCAGAAGCTTCTCGAAGCGGCTCGCCAGAGCAAATTAAAAAAGTTCATCTATGCTTCCTCTTCCTCGGTCTATGGGGATAGCGATGAGCTCCCCCTCCGTGAGACGACACTCCTTCGTCCCGTCTCGCCCTACGGGGTCTCCAAGTTGGCTGGGGAGCACCTGGCTCGCCTCTATGCCAAGAACTTTGGTGTGCCCACAGTCTCGCTGCGCTATTTCACCGTCTATGGTCCTCGCCAGCGGCCCGATATGGCCTTTCACAAGTTTCTCCGCGCCATCTATACTGGAGGGACCATTCACATCTATGGTGACGGGGAGCAAACGCGAGATTTCACCTTTGTTTCCGACGCAGTGGAGGCTAATATCCTCGCTATGACCCGAGGGGAACCAGGGAGCTATTTCAATATCGGGGGTGGCTCTCGGGTGACAGTGAACCATTGTTTGGACCTTCTCCGGCAGATCACCGGCCGCGATTTTCCTGTGCGCTACGAGACTCCCCAGCATGGGGATGTGCGCCATACTTGGGCAGATACAACCGCCGCCCGTAACGAGTTGGGCTTTTGCCCCCGCGTTTCCTTGGAGGAGGGCCTTCGCGCCGAAGACGAGTGGTTTCGAGAGGTGATCCTCAAGCGTTTCCTTTGATCTTTGACCACTCGAAAGGGGGCTTTTTATGCTTCGCAAGCGTGCCTTCCTTCTCGATGTTCTCCTCTGCCTTGTCCTCTTTGTAGGGGCTTGGTTGTTGCGGGCCCTTTCGGCAAATGCCTTTATCACCTGGGATGAGCCGATGTGGACCTACCGTTCCACCAAGTTCCTTTTGGCTCTGCAAGAGGGACGTTGGCGAGATACTCTTCTTGTTGGGCACCCTGGCGTATTGACGATGTGGGGAGGTGCATTAGGGCTGCTCTGGGGGCTTGCCTGGGGGCGTGTCTCGCCCGCCCAGCTGCGGGCGGTGGCGGCCATCGCCGTGCCTGATGTCCACAATCCCCAGATTGCTCGCCAGTTGGGAGCCCTATTGCCGGCAGCCAAGGGGGGTGTCCTCTTTTTTCATGCGCTAGCTGCTGTGGCTTTTTACCTCTTGGTGCGAAGGCTTTTGGGCAGGCGCTCCGCTCTGGCGGCCTCTATCCTCCTAGGGCTCGATCCCTACTATCTTGCCTTGGGGCGAGTGCTGCACATTGACGCGCTGGCTGCTGAGGGCATGCTCTTGGCCCTGCTTTCCCTTTTGCTTTACCTCCATGAAGGCCGGAGGAGATACCTCATCCTGGCGGGGGCTTTCACGGCCCTGGGGACCCTGGCCAAGGCGTATGGGCTTTTTATCTTGCCTGTGGTCTTTTTTCTTTTGCTCGCTGGGCGCTTTAGACGGGCCCAGGGCGAGGAGATGCGTACTTCGTTGGGGAGCTCATTCCTGCGCCTTGGGGGGGATCTCCTTTTGTTTGGAATTGCGGCCTTGCTCATCTTTGCCCTCCTCTGGCCGGCGGTGTGGGTTTCTCCTCTGCGGGTTGCCCACAGCGTGGTGGGGCTTTCCTTCAAATATGCCACCAAGCCGGGGGATGCCACGGCCAGCTTTTTCCGGGGGCAGGTGACTACCTCGGTGGGGAAGAGCTTTTACCCGTTGGTCTTGTTCTTTCGGTCCACGCCTTTGGCTTTGCTGGGGGGGCTTTTGGCCCTGGGTCTCCTCTTATATAGGCCCCGCGAGGAGGCGGCTCGGAAGCGGTGGGCTGTGCTCGCAGGGGGTTTTCTTTTTGTTTTGTGCTATGTGCTCTTGGTGAGCCTCAGCAGAAAAAAGTTCGATCGCTACATCCTCCCCGCGCTGGTGACGGTGGACCTTCTGGCGGCTTTGGGGTTGCTGGGGAGTGTGCAGCTTTTGACGAAGCGCTTGGGGAGACGTCTGGGCCAAAAGCGCCTTTGGCTGGATGGTGTGGTTTACGTTGCCCTGCTTGTTCAAGGGTTCTTGCTCCTCAAGCCTCTTTTCCCCGCTTATTATTTGGCCTATTACAATCCTCTGGCTGGAGGGATTCGTCGGGCTCTCCAGGTGCTGCCGGTGGGCTGGGGGGAGGGCATCGAGCAGGCGGCCAAGTATCTCGCTGCTAAACCCGCTGCGGAGCAGCTTACCGTTGCCACCTGGGCGATCCCGGGCATGGCTCCCTATTTTCCAGGGGATCTGGTCAAACCAACGGAGGAAGGGGCTCCGCAGGCAGACTATATCCTCTTTTATGTTGGGGATGTGCAGACGAAAAATCCTCTGGCGACCAAGTTCGTTGGGCTACAGTCTCCCGAGTATCTTGTTAGGGTTCAGGGGGTGCCCTATGTGTGGGTTTACCGCAATGCTTTTTATGAGGGGCTGGTGCGGGAGATCGACCAGGTGGCCAAAGAGGGGGAGGGTGTTATTCTTCT
This sequence comes from Anaerolineae bacterium, assembly GCA_021162655.1. Taxonomy (GTDB): domain Bacteria; phylum Chloroflexota; class Anaerolineae; order UBA1429; family UBA1429; genus JAGGYI01. The sequence goes on along the minus strand of JAGGYI010000145.1, from coordinate 3,791 downwards.
GAATGCTCCCTCTGCCTTTGAACGTCATTACCAGGGGAAGCTGCCCTGTTGCCTGATCCAGGCAAAGACGGAAGAGGAGGTGGCCCTCCAGCTTCAGCGGAGCGTCAGGGCTGCTCGCCAGATTTTCTATATTGCTTATCGGAACACGGCCCCTCAGACTCCTTTGATCGAGCATCAGCTGAGCCAGAATGCTATCCTCATGTGGACAAAGCCCTTCCTCTATGGCGAGTTGCGCTATTACCTCCTGCCTGAAGGGAATCAATTTGCCCCCGTTTACCCCGCCTCTTCCATCATGTTGAACTTTGGCAACCGCCTTTTGTTGGAGCGGTATGGTCTCTCTTCTTTCAAGATCGACTATCGGCAGGAGTTGGGCCTTAGCTTTCGGTGGCGAGCTCTGCAAAAGATGAATGAGGATTATCACATCTTTTTGCATTTCGTTGATGGCAAGGGGCGAATGTGGGGGCAGGGGGATGCTCTCCTCCAGAGTGTGGACCAGCTGAAAACCTCCCAGTGGGTCGAAGGGGAAACCTATCTCTGCCGCTACACCCTTTCTCCCCAAGGTGAGCTCCCGCCAGGGTATTATTGGGTCGTGATGGGGCTCTATCGCCTTTCGGACATGGCCCGGCTAGACGTTTTGGATAGAGATGGGCAAAGAGTTGGGACGGCTTTCCGTATTGGGCCTGTTTTCGTCACCTGTTTGCCAGTGCCTTTGCCGGATGGCCTCTCCTGTATGACTTTTCCCATGAACCTTCCCTTTGGCTCTAGGGCGACGTTGGTTGGCTACGATCTGCCGGCAGAGCAGGTTGAGTCTGGCGACAAGGTGGAGGTTGTCCTCTACTGGCGCTGCCAAAGGCGAGAGGAGAGTTATGAGCTGGAGCTCTCTTTGGAGGGCCCTGGGGGGACGGTTGCCTCCTGGCATGGTTCCCTTACAGAGGCAGCTTATCCGGTGGAGCATTGGCCTCCTGCGAAGGTCATTCGCTATCCTCAGGAGTTGCTCATCCCTCCAGAGGCCCCCAGTGGTACCTATACGCTTACTGTAGCCCTGCGCGATGCCCGCACAGGGGCACTCTTGGGAAGGCGAGTCCCATTGGGGGCCTTTCGTGTGTTCCATCGAGAGCGGCTTTTCACTGTGCCTGAGATCTCTTTTCCCCGGCAGGTGCGCTTGGGCGAGAGGATCCTCTTCCTGGGGTACGACCTCCCCAAAAAGACCGCTCGCCCCGGTGAGACCCTTTCCCTTACCCTCTATTGGAGGGCCTTGGAAAGGCCTCGGGTCTCTTATAAGGTTTTTGTGCACCTTCTCGATGGTCAGGAGATCGTCCGTGGGCAGCGAGATAGCTTCCCCCAGGAGGGAAAACGGCTGACTACAGATTGGGTCCCCAATGAGATCATCATCGATCATTACACCTTGCCGATCTCTCCGGATGCTCCGCAGGGCATCCACCGCATTGAGATCGGCATGTATGACCCACTTACCGAGGAGCGGCTCCCCGTGGTGGATGAAAGGGGGCAGTCCTTCCCCCAGAGGCGCCTTCTCCTCGAGCAAGAGATCCTCGTCCAGCGCTAGGCCTGGCCCGCTGACCGCGAGATGTCTCCCACCTGAGCGTGGGTGATGCGACAGAGATCCTCCACGGCCAGTTGGAGGTTGATGCCTCGTTGACCGGCGCTCACCAGGATCTCTTGATATCTTTGGGCGGAGGCATCGAGAAAGACGCGCCAGCCCTTTTGCAAAAGAGCGAGCGCTGAGATGCCTCCGACGAGCAGGCCGGTCAGGGCTTCCGCCTCCCGATGGGAGGCTATGCGCAGTTTCTTTGCGTTTGCCAGGCGGGCCAACTTTTTTAGGTCGAGTTCGCGATCCCCAGGGACGATGGCGAGTAAGGGCTTGCCCTTCTCATTGGCAGGGACCACCACCAAGGTCTTGAACACCTGCCCTGGGGGCAAGCCCAATGCCTCGGCCACTCCTTGAGCGGAATGAATGCTCGGGGAGAAGCGGTGCACGGTGTAAGGTATCTTTTGGGCGTCCAGAAGGCGCATCGAGTTTGTCTTGTTCTCTTTGCGTGGCATCTCTCTCTCGCTTTCCTTAACCCCTTTTGGTGATCGCATAGTGTTCCTCTGAAGGTAGAGGAACGGGCTTGGCATCCTCTGTCATGATGCTCCAGTCGGCCAGGAGGAGGGCCATCTCTCCTATGACATCACGGTACGCTGGATCGTCGGCCAGGTTTTCCAACTCCCAGGGGTCTTTTTCTAGATTGTAGAGCTCGTCTTTATCTCCCATGGGGTCGTGGACATACTTCCAATGATGGGTGCGTACCATCTTGCGCCGGCCTTCTGCCTCACGCCACTGGAGAGAGTGCATCAGGGCGCGCCTTCCAAAGGGTTCTGGGAGGGCGCGCAGGTCCGCAAGCGTGAAGGGAGGTCCTCCCGCGCCGTATTCCGAGAAGGTGACCATTCGCGGTGGCGCTGGGGTGATTGTAGGCAGGGGTTGCCCTTGCATTTCGCGGGGGATGGGGAGCCCCTGCAGATGCAAAAGGGTCGGGACTACATCTACCAAGTTCACCAAGCTCTCGTCTACTACTCCTTGGGGGACCTGCCCTGGCCAGGAAATGATCAAGGGAATACGAGTGAGGGCGTCGTAAAAGACGCCGCCTTTGCAGGTCATCCCGTGTTCCCCGGCAAAGTCTCCATGGTCGGCGCAAAAGACGACGATGGTACGCTTGTCGAGCCCTAGCTCCTCGAGAGCCGAGAGGATCTGCCCCACGCCATCATCGACAAAGCGAACCATCCCATAGTATGCTGCCAGCACTCCATAGATGTCCTCCATTGGGTCGTCCTCCATTCCCAGGATGCGATAGAGGACTTGGTTGCGCTCTGGTGCATTGGCAAATTCATTCTCTTTCCAGGGCGGGAGGACGATTTTCTCTGGTGGGAATAGCTCCGCATAGCGGCGCGGGACCTCGTAGGGCTCGTGGGGGTCGGGGAAAGAGACCCAAAGGGCAAAGGGCTCGTTGCGGTGCTTTTCTAGAAAACGCACCGTCTGCCCCGCGATGAGGCCGCTGGAGTAATCCTCCAATTCAAAGTCTGTAAAGGCATAGGAAAAGCGGGGGCTCTGCTGGGGCATATGACGGCGCACGCTGTGGGCTTTTTCGATCTTGTGGCGAGGGCGGAACCAGGCCATCCCTCGGGGTTCCTGGTTGGCAGGGAGTCCTCCATGGCTGATCTCACACCAGGTGTCGAAGAGGCTCAGGTCCTCAGCGGTTTGGAAGCAGTGGTTTTTGCCAATGAGGCCCAAGTGGAAGCCTTGTTCTTTCCAAATGTGAAAGGCATGTTTGGTTCCTGGTGGCATAAAAGTTTGGTTCCGCCGCGATCCGTGAGAGTGAGGGAACTGCCCCGTCCACAGCGAGACCCGGGCCGGCACGCACAGTGGGTGGGGGGTAAAGGCATAGCGAAAGAGCACGCCCTTTTGGGCAAGGCGAGCTAGATGAGGTGTTTGGCAAAAGGGGTTGCCATAGAGGTGGCTAGCTGTCGCTTTGAGTTGGTCAGACATGATGACGAGTATATTCGGTAGGTCCATCTTTACCTCCAATTCCCCAAAATTGTAAAAGGGTTTTCGCCAGGTGTAAAATGTTTTTACATGGTTTACGGGAGGTTAGGGATGAACGTTCTTGTTACAGGGGCGAGCGGGCGTATAGGCCGCTATGTAGTGCAGGAGCTGGCCAAGGCGGGCCATGATGTAGTGGCGGTGGACGTCGTTCCCCTGTCCCAAAAGGGCGCCTGGCGTTTCCTCTTGGTAGATT
>JAGGYI010000259.1 GCA_021162655.1 Anaerolineae bacterium | reverse complement strand
GTGGGAGCGCAGTCGGGGACGTGGGTCTCTGGTATCATGATTCAGAACCAGAGCACGACCCAGGATGCAAACATTACGGTTACTTTTTATTGGGCTGAGGGCCAGCCTTTGGCAGGGCAAGTGGCCTGTCAGTTCTCTGATGTCATCCCGGCTGGCCAGGCAAAAGCTTACTATGTGCCCAATATCAGTGGGTTGCCTGAGGGCTTTGTTGGCTCAGCTGTGGTGAGCTCGGATCAGCCAGTAGCGGCGAACCTGAACACCCAACTGCCTTCGGGCACAGGGGCAACGCCCAGCGATCCCAACCGGGTAGGAACGGCCAGTGGAGTGCTTTCTCCGAGCAACACGCTGTACTTTACCCAGGTTATGAAGGATTACTGGGGCTGGAACTCTTATATTGCCGTTCAGAACACCAGCGATACCCAGGCGAATGTGACGGTTCGTTACTATAACGATTCCGACGGCTCGGAGGTGACGGCGGCCGTCCAAAATGTAACGATCAAGCCTTATTCGACCTATATCTTCCGCCAGTCCGAGAACGCGAATTTACCTGCAAGCTGGGGCGGCTCAGTGGTTGTGCAGGGCGATCAGCCTCTTGCTGGTGTGGCCAACTTTTACAATGCTGGCACCTCGGTAGAGACGGCAGCCTTCCAGAGCTACAACGCATTTGGCAGCGGTGCGACCAAGCTTTATGTCCCACGTTTGGTCAAAGATTACTATGGCTATCAGGGTGGCCTCAAGATTCAGAACGTGGGGACGGCTGACACTGATGTGACCATTACCTACTACTTTGGCGGTAATACCTATACTCAGACGATCAATGGCCTCAAGCCAGGCGCTGCCGTCGGCCTCTATATGCCCAATGTGACCGAGCTGGCAGGCGTTTCGGGCTCTGGTTCGGCCGTGATTACCTCTAGCGGGCAGCCCATTGTGGCCACGGTGAACGAGGATAACCGGACGCTAGGGCAAGGCATTACCTACAATGCTGTTCCGGAAGGCTCTCAGACGACCACCGTTCTCTTCCCGCAGGTGACGTCGCGCTTCTATGGGTATAGCGGTGGTATTCAGGTCCAGAACGTCGGCACAGGTACAGCTCATGTGGTCGCTACCTTCTCGGCGCAGGGCTTCACCGATGTGACGGTGAGTGCTGACATTGGGCCGAACGAGTCGGTAAGCTGGTTTGCTCCCGATGTGGTTTCGGGTGCTGGCTTTAACGGCTCGGTAGTGGTGACGGCGGATCAGCCCATCGTTGGTATCGCGAACAACTCGTACCGTGCGGATCGCGATCCCAGTGATGGTTGGGCGCCGAACTATGGTGATTCGTACATGACCTACAACGGCATCAACAAGTGAGCTTTGCGCTCTGAGAGTTGAACTGTAAAAGGGGAAGGCAAAGCCTTCCCCTTTTTTCTTTGGGCTTATTCCCTAGGGGTGGGCGAGCCGGGGTCTACCACTGGCAGTGATTTCAAGAAGTGTTTGGAGGAAGAGCTCTTCCCCCCAACCCGTCGCTACCGGTGCGCTCTGATCGTCTCTGTGAACTTGAATCTGAATCTCCTCTGCTCCTGCTTGCATAGCTCCTCTTCTAGCCTGCTCGCGCCCCTGCTCCTCGGCGTAAGCCAAGGCTTGATTAAAGTCCTCAAAATCTGCGATGTGATCAGGTAGGTGGACGCGAAAGCCCTCTTCTCCTTCCAAAGGGACGATGAGGATTCGGACGCGGAAAATTATGCTCCCTACCACCGCCCCGATAGCGTTGGCTACATTGGCATGTTCAGGGATAGCCAGTTTGGCGTGAAGAAGCTCTTGAACCAGAGGGAAATAAGTACAGGCAGGGGCCCCAATAGCGATCAACCTGGGTTGAAGGGTTAATGAGCAAAAGAGGCTATCATTTCCTTGGGGAGCGAGGGCTAGCGAGAGGAGTGCACTATCTACTGGACCAAAGGGGGCTAGTTTTTCCTCCTTTAAGAGAGCCAGGACGATCTCTCGGGCAATGCTCTGGGCAGTATGGCGAAAGATCTTTTGACAGAAGGTGTGGGGATCGAGCCGAAGAACCTTGGCCCAGCGTTCTGCGCCCAGCTCTGCAGCTCTTTTATCCCAGGCTGCATAGTGGCCTAGCACGTGGGCTGTGTCGGTGGGAGTGAACCCCGCGCGGATCAAGATCCCTTGCCTCTCCAGTTCTTGCAGGTAGCGGGCATACAGCTCAGGATGCTTGAGGATCTGGTGTACTCTGAGGAGAGAGCATGGTCCTGTTTCCAAGGTGTGGAAAAGCTCTTTGGCAAAGGGTGGCTGTTCTCCCTTGGGGAGCTGGTTTCCTTTTTGGAGCAGGAGAAACTCGCTAGTGAGATGAGGGGGTTGGGTTTCTTCTGCCTCGGCCAAAGTTTCTAACACCTGGGGGTACCAAGTGGCCAGCATCGAGAGAGGGATGACGCGCTCTGGGCCAACGTGTAGCTCGCTTTCTCTGTCTAGCCAGATGCGGCTATCCCCTCCCAGGCCGATGGTGTGTACATTAATCGCCTCGACCATGGTATGCCAGTTCCCTACTTGAGCTCCTTGGGAGCTGAGCCGTGGCTTGCCCTCTTTGATGAGAGCGATGTCGGTAGTTGTACCTCCCATATCCACGATGACGGCTTCTTGGGCGCCAACCAGATGGCGTGCTCCGACGACGCTGGCGGCTGGCCCTGAAAGGATCGTCTCGACGGGGCGCTGTTGAGCAAGAGAGGCGGATATGAGGGAACCATCACCTTTGACAACCATGAGGGGAGCGGAGATCTTTTTCTCTTGCAAAATTTGCTGGACAGCCTCAATGAGCTCGCAGATAAGGGGGATGAGCCTAGCGTTGAGAGCTACAGTGACAGCACGACGGAGTGCATCCAGGCGATGGGTGAGCTCGTGCCCACAGGTGACGGGGAGCCCAGTTAGGCTTTTGACCAGTTGCTTTACTGCTAGTTCATGGGCTGGGTTGCGGGTGCCAAAGTAGCCCGAGACGGCAAAGGCGGAAACGTGAGGAGCATGTTCTTCAATCGCTTGGCGAGCCGTTTCCAAGTCGAGGGGTTGGTATTCTTCTCCGTCTACGAGGTGTCCGCCGGGGATAAAGGCATAGTGCCGAGTTCCCAGCGCTTGGTTCCAGTCAACGTTTCGAATGCGCCCTTGATAGCCGATGAGGAGCACACAGATGGGTGCTCCTTTGCCTTCGACGATAGCATTGGTGGCAAGGGTGGTAGAGAGGGAGACCAAGCATATTGGGCCCAGCTGTTGGGCAAGCACTTTGTCGATGGCTTGGCGGATACCAATGGTTAGATCTTGCTTGGTCGTAAGGGCTTTGGCAGTGGCCAGGACACGGTCCGTCTCGTATTCAATGAGGACGGCATCGGTGTAGGTTCCCCCAGTGTCGATTCCTAGAGCGATGGCCATGATCTCTTTCTCCCTATGTGCGGCGTCGCCAGCAAGTTTCGCGCAGACGACAGAGGTAGCATACCGAGCCGACCTGCCGCTCTGTATAGTGAGGCCCTACACCAATGAGCCCCGTTACAGATTTGCGGGGCATCAGCAAGTAGGCCGAAGTAAGCTGTACGCCGATACGTTCTCCTTGGGCAAGCCGAGCGATGTTGCGTTGGTCGCGGAGGGGCCAGCCCACAAGGGAACCTGGGCTCAGGCGGCGGCTGACCCCCCAGCCTTTTTGGGCGGCATAGGCCTCTACCATCCTGCTCAAATGGTCGGTGGCGAGCCCCAGAGAAATGGTGGCTGCCAAGTCGAGCAAGTAGCCTTCGAGGGCCTGTCCAGTGCCGAAAAGCTCTTCCACTTTGGCCTCGGGCCCCTGTCCAAGAGTGACGATGTAGACAAAGACTTCCTGGGCCTTGGCTATCAGGTCTATATGAGGGCCAATAGAAAGGGGAGTAGCCGGTTCTCTCTCCAGATATAGCTTCCCTCCCTCGATGCTCTGCACGGGAATGACCTCATAACTGGCCAGAGGGCGTGCTGTCTCGCGGATGAGCTGAAGCGCTCGCCGTACAGCAGGGGCAAGCGCTTCATGCTCTCCGTGGTTGCCAATGGAACGGAAGAGCAATGTTTCACTTGGGCTAAAGGGAATTTCCTCTACAATGGGCATCTCCCTAGTCTCTGCCCTGGCTTTGCTGTCGATAAAAAGTGATATAGTTCATTGCGAATTCGTCACGGCCAAGGAGGAGGTCGGCGATGATGGCGACTTTGCGAGCGTGTTTGGGATTCACTATGGGGGCATTAACCCCTGCGGCAAGCACCATGGCAAGAAAGACGCTGTTGATGGCTTCCCGATCAGGCAGGCCAAAGGAAACGTTGCTGGCTCCTAGGGTCATGTTCACTCCCAGCTCCTCGCGTACCCTTTGAATGGCTTCAAGGGTTACCTTGGCAGCTTGGGAATCTGCTCCGACGCTCAGGGCAAGGCAATCGATGAGCACGTCTTCGCGGGGGATCCCATAGGATTCGGCTCGTTCAACGATCTTGGCAGCGATGGCTACACGCGTAGCGGGATCCTGGGGGATGCCAGAATCGTCCATCGTCAAACCGATGACGGCTGCGCCATATTCCTTGGCCAAGGGAAGGACGCGTTCCAAGGAGGCTTCTTCTCCATTTACTGAGTTGATGAGAGCTTTGCCTTTGTATACTTGGAGGGCGGCCTCCAGGGCGGCGGCGTTTGCAGAATCGATGCAGAGAGGAACATCGGTGACCTCCATCACGGCTTGGATGGCCATGGGCAGGAGCTCCACCTCATTCACGCCAGCTGCTCCCACGTTCACATCCAATACAGTGGCTCCATCCTTTACCTGAGAGAGAGCCAGGCGGCGCACACGGCTCATGTCTTTCTCTGCCAGGGAGGCGGCCAGGCGTTTTTTCCCTGTAGGGTTGATGCGCTCGCCGATTATTACCGTGGGGCGATCAGGACTGATGATAACCTCTTGAGTATTGCTGTAGATTCGCGTCTCCATGAAAAGATAGACCTCCTATAGTGATGATGCCCAAGGCGCGGTGCTTCGCTTAGGGCTATGGACCTAACGGACTTGGCGGCTGTCCCATTGGATTCCGGAGTCTTGAATAAAGCGTTTGGCAACACGTTCAGGGGGCTTCTCTTCTACAAGTACTTGATACAAGAGCTCATCGAGTGCTTTATCAGTGAGAAGGGTTCCTAGCTTTCTGAGAGGGTACTCTATCCCTGGGAGTTCGCGTAATGTGGTTGTATGTACGGCGACGGCAAGCTGGGAGGGGGGGAAAAAGCCCCGTGTGTCTCGGAGAGGGAGGAGATCTATCCCTCTGGCGTCGTTTGGCCGGGTGCCTAGAGCGCATTCGCAGTGGCCTTGTTGCAGAGCCGCCAGAGCTTCTTCTTCTGAAGAGACAAGACGGAGCTGTTTTTCCTCAAAATGGAAACCATAGATCGCTTCGACTCCGTGGATTCCCTTGGCAGAACGATAACTCTCCTCCGTGGTGCAGAGAGATACCTCGGGGTTCTCTCGTTTGATATAGTGAGCCAAATCCTCGATCGTCAGAAGCCCTCTTTGCTGGGCCCAGGACTTGCGGACAAGGATGGTGACGTGGCGTTGCCGGCGAGCTGTGCTGATCCAAGTGATTCCATTCAAGAGGTCCTCTTGGCGCACCTTTTGGAAGAGCTCTTCTCCGTTGAGAATGGGCTGGTCGTGGTGAAGGTATTTGCTCCAGACGGTATCTGTATAATCCCAACAAACGTCTACATTGCCGGCCTCGAAGGCCTTTCGCACCACCCACGGGGCTCCGAGCCCCGTTTTGTCGGTTACTTTGTAGCCGGCAGCTTCAAGGGCATAAACGGTGGCTTTCCCTAAGATAAGCTGCTCTGGATCATCCCCGCTGGCGACAGTGATGGCTAAGCGCTGCCTTGGATCGGGCTGGCAGGATACCATGAAGAGGAAAAGAAGACAAACGGCGATCACCCAAAGGCTGGTTTGGCTTGTTGTGCGCGGTCCTCTAGTCTTCCGTATCATAGCGTTGCCCATACCAAAGTTCGTTGAGCAAGATGGAGCCATTGCTGAGCTCGCGCAAGAGACTGGCGAGTTGCTCAGCGCGTTCATAGGGGATAGCTAGATCCAGAGTGGCCTTATCTGTAAAAGTCTCGCGATCTATTTTGACTCTGTATTGGGGCAAGAGGTTGCGCAGCCGATTGTAGAGACTATAGTCGAGGGTGAGCCGCGCTAGTCGATGGAGGACGAGCTCGGTGGTGGGGAGTTCCTTGAGAGCTTGGCGCACGGCGGCACTATAGGCACGGACAAGCCCCCCTGTGCCCAGTTTGATGCCCCCAAAGTAGCGGGTGACAACAGCGACAACTTGCCAAAGGCCAGATCCTTCAAGTACGGTAAGCATGGGGCGCCCTGCCGTCCCTCCGGGCTCGCCATCATCGGAGAAACCGATGGCCCCCTGAGGCCCTCCTGTTATCTTGAAGGCCCAGGCGTTGTGGTTTGCGTCGGAGTAGCGCTCTTTGAGTTGAGCAATAAAGGCGCGAGCCGCCTCTACTGTGGGGGCGCGTCCTACTGTGCCAATGAAAAGCGAATTTTTGATAACCAGCTTACTTTCTGCCTGGCCGGCAGGGACTCGATAGCGAAGCTCCCCTTGCTCTTTAGGCGGTGAGGCCACAATCCCTCCCAAGGGTGCGGTTGTCTTTTTATTCTAGGGAGGATGTGGACACTGTCAAAAACTCGTCTCCGGAAGGAGCTTCCTCCGCACCGCTTCTCTGCGTTTGGCTCGGAATCGAGAATTGCGAGCTGGTTTTGTTAGATTATCTGGGTATATATAAAAGATCAGCCGTTGCCAAAGGTTGTGGCATCCTGAGGCGTCTCGGCGTCTTCAATCAGTACTTTGCCAGCCACGGCCTCATCGATCGAGTGCACCGTGCCTCCAGCGTTCTCGATCGTTTCGAGAATAGCATCGTAATCAAGATCATTCCCTTCGACGGTGATCTTGGCGTTTTCTACTTTGCGGTCCACTTCGTAGATGCTGATGTTCACCCCGTCCACCCCTGGCAGGCTGGCCAGCAATTGCGAGAGCTCCACGATCGAAGGGTCGTGGGGCTTGAGAACATCGAGCACAACCCGACGAACTTTCGCTTCTATCCCCATTTCCATAGTCTCTTATCTCCTTTTGCTCTTGAGAGAGCTGGAAAATATCTAATTTCCTTCTTCCCTATGGAGTTTCCTCTTGGCATGCGGAGGCCTCCCCAACAGCGGGGGAGGCTGAGGGTTCAAGGCTCACCTTGCGGGCGAAAATTAGAAAACCTGTGTGCCCCACCATTTGATCTTGGGGGCGCAACCTCTCGGCCACAGGTTTGTATTTGCGAAGGAGGATCTCCAGCACCTCGATGGCGACAAAAGGACGTTCTTTCAAAGCGGCAAGCAGGGCCGAGACCTGATTCGTGGTGGGTACCAAAGCGCCAAAGAAGCCGCCATCGGCTAAAGCTTGGGAAGCTTGCTCTAGGTAGAGCCAAGGTTCGCGTACGTCGAGAAAGAGGGCGTCGACTTCGCGCTCGTCAAAGCCTTGCCGGATATCGCGTTGAGTAAATTTGACGTAATCATCCAGGCCCGCATTGCGAATGTTCTTGCGGGCCACGCGGAGCATGTCTTCTCGCGCCTCGTAAGAATAGACCATTCCCCCAGGGCGAACGAAATAGGCTAATGCAGTAGTTAGCGCGCCGCTGCCTGTGCCTGCCTCGATGACGCGCTTGCCTGAGCAAATATCCAGCCGGAGGAGAATCTGCCCGATTTCTTTGGGATAGATGATCTGTGAAACTCGGCGGAGGTGCATCAACAGGTCGTGAATGGAGGGCTCAAGCACGACAAAGGGGTGCTGCAAATGGGAAAAGACCTGTCTTCCCAAAGGTTTATCGATCAAATCGTCGTGATCGATCGTACCCTTGTGGGTATGGAATCTCTCCCCTGCGCGTAGGCGGAGGAGGAAGCGCTTCCCATCCGAGGAGATCAAAAGAACGCGTTGGTTTTCCTGGGCAAGTTTCAATGGCATTTCCTCAATTCGGCGGCTCGTCTTTCCTTTTAGGCGGGCTGCCCTGGCGCCCCCTATTATAGAGCAGGGGAATAAAGGGAGCAAATGGTTTGAGCCCTTACTTCTCGGGAATGAGGGCGTGCAAGAGCTCTTGGCGCCAAGCGCGCCGTTCTCTGTCATAGACGCCAAAACCGGCACAGAATTCCCAATAAGCCCAGGAAATGCCCCTGGCCTCGGCCTCTCTGGCGACGGTGGAGGTCCAACGCACTCGAGAGGCCATGTCGGCTTTGCTATAGGCCCCGAACTCGCCCAAGTAAAGGGGCACCCTATGTTCCTTAGCCCAGTTGGCTGCATAGTCCATATCGAGCCGGATGGATGTTACTTCTACAGGGCTCCCGAGCCATTTTGTCCCCAGCCATTTATCTGCTCCAGTCACCCATTCTGCCCCCTGATGGGTAAAGGCAAAAGGCTCGTAATAATGGAATGTGACGATGAGGTTGGGGTCTCCTTCTGGAAGCTGGAGGTAATCCAGCTCTCGCAGGTTGTTCCAACGAGCGGGTCCAACGATGATCCGACGGGTGGGATTGCTTTCTCGAATGACAGCGATGGCTTCTTGGAGGTATTCATTCCAGAGGACATTTAGGTTGCCAGAGGGTTCGTTGAGAACCTCGAAATAGAGGTGCTCGTCGGCATCTTGATAGTGGGTAGCTATCTGGCGCCAGAGGGCGAGGAATCGCTCCTTCTGCCCTACGGGGTCTTGCATGAGGGCCTGGTAGTGGTGAATATTGATGATGGTAACGAGCCCGCGAGAAAGGCTCTGCTCGACAGCCCAATCTACCCGCTGGAAAAAGGTGGGGTCGATGGTGTATGGAGGAGATTCAGCTGCATGGGCTGACCAGCGGATGGGTATCCGCACGTTCTCAAAGCCCACGCGGGCGATCTCCTCAAAGTAGCTTTCTTCGAGGACCACTCCCCACTGTCCCTCCTTAGGAGCCTCTAATGCATTGCCCAGGTTTACTCCGCGGAGGGGTGGCCCTTCGCGGGTGATATGCCGAGGCGCCCGATGGGAGAGGGCTTGACAGCCTGTCAGTGCCAAGAGACTAGTAAGGCAGAAGGCGATCCCAACAAGTGGGTATATTCTCATGTGACCTTTGGCTCCTTATAGTTCCCCTCTGGGGGGAATTATACCTCACCAGAGGGGAACATGCATGCCTGGCTAGCGCACTTGGACGTAGCAAGTGAAGGTTTTAGCGGGTTTTTGGCCTTTGGCCCAGGGCTGGCAGTAGATCAAGCGTAGCTCTACCTTGCCAGGGGCGACGGCGCGAAAGCGAAACGTCTGGGTGCCACCAGCGCCAACGCGTTTGGCAGAGGGCTTGTAAGAGGGTTTGCCGGCTTGTTCCAGAATCTCTTCCTCCAATGGCTGGACCACCCATGTGTAGCCGGTGGTGGGGTTGGCCTCTAGGGAGATGGTCAGCGTCTGGCCCACATTCAGCTCTACTTGGCGTCCATCATCCTGAGCACCTAAGCGTAATTCGCGGCCGGCGCAGCCTCCCAGTGCGATTACCCCTAGCACAAGAAGCAATCCAAGCAATACTCTTTTCATGGGCTCCCTCCTTTCCTAGGAATTGCCCTTTTGAGAACGCTGCTGGCGCCTTTGTTCCCGAAGACGCCGGAGCTCCTCCAAAAGGCTAGGATTCTCTGCCAGAGTGCGCACTACCGACCAAGCCGCGGAATCCTGTAGCTGGGTGGTGAGGCCGCCATCAACCACTAACGCGTGCCCCGTGATGAATGCAGAGTCGTCGGAGGCGAGGAAAAGTGCTGCTTTGGCAACGTCGATGGGGTAGCCAGGGCGTCCCACGGGGTAGAGTGCTTTGATGAGGCGTAACCATTTAGGATGTTCTTGGACGATGTCTTCGGAGCGCTCGATGATGATCCAGCCAGGGCAGATGGCATTTACACGGATGCCCTGCTCACCATAATCGAGGGCGATCTGCCGGGTCATCTGGATGAGCCCCGCTTTGACGGCATCATAGGGTAAATAGTGCCGAGAGGCTAAAAGCCCGTGTACAGAGGAAATATTGATGATGGATCCTCCCCCTCCTCTGGTCATGAGGGGGATAGCATATTTGCAACCTAGGTAGACGGCGTTGAGCGAGACAGCGATCCCCGCTTCCCAATCTTTGTCGGTTAGGTCTAGAATTGATCCGATTTTGCCTGACCACGCATTGTTCACGAGGATGTCCAGGCGTCCATAGGTCTCGTCGGCGGAATTTATCAGGGCGCGGAGTTGATCCTTTTGGCTGATATCGGCTTGAAAGAAAAAGGCTTCGCCACCTTTTTCTTTGATCTCTTGAACTACCTGCTCTCCCAATTCGGCGCGCCGTCCGTTGACGATCACTTTGGCGCCTTCTTCGGCAAAGAGCTTGGCTGTCGCTCGTCCAATCCCCGAGGTTGATCCTGTAATGATGGCAACTTTGCCCTCAAGTCGTTTCCCCATCTCTGTTCCTCCTTTGGATTGCTTTCTCTTCTGTGGGGTAGGCTGAAAAAAGAGCCCCTCCACATGTGGAGGGGCTTACTTTGGCTCATGGCGGCGACTAGATTCGAACTAGTGACCAAGGGCTTATGAGTCCCCTGCTCTACCGCTGAGCTACGCCGCCGGACAAAAAGTAGCGGGGAGAGGATTCGAACCTCTGACCTTTGGGTTATGAGCCCAACGAGCTGCCACTGCTCCACCCCGCATCAGCGCTTTAAATTATAATCAAAGAGCTTTGTTCCGTCAAATCGTGGGGGGTGGAGCCAAGGGAGTGGACTCCTCCCCCCATAGATGCGCTATAAGTCCTCCTCAACCACGCCAAAGCCGAGGAGCACGGCCAGGTCTTTCATGTCTTGACGGTAGTCGCCATAGAAGACGACGCGGTGGTTGCCAAAAGTCCGCCAATCGAGGTTGCGCAATAGCGCCTGGGTGTTTGTGCGGATAGCCAGCTTGGTTCGGCAGGCGAGATCGTCCCACTCGGCAAATAGCGCTCTACCAGGGATCGTTTCTCCTGTAAAGAGGCAGAGTTTTTTATCGTGCATGCTCAGCCGAGTGACGGTAACTGTCTCCAAAAGTGGGAGTTCTACCTGGACACAGGCCCCTCCCTCATATTTCTTCCAGCGGGGGAGGTTGCGGATGATATAGGGAGAACGTCTCTCATCCCCATAGGGGTTAAAGGGGCATTCACAATGGCCGACGATAGCTACATCATGGAAGGGATCTATGAGGTAATCGCCGTTGAAGCTTGGCCGGCCGGTGACATAGAGCCCCAACTGTTGAGTTAACAAAGAGTTGATTAGGCATTCGGAGGTGGCGATAACGCCGTCGGTGTAGAATTGAGAAGAAGGCAGCCCCTGAGAGGGGATAGGTCCTTTGGGGTACTGGGCAAAGACGCCGTATCCTTCGGTGGTGATCGCTTGGCAGTTGTATTGTTCCATCAACTCGCCCATGGCTAGATAAAGCTGGGCTGATTTAAAGACTTCCTCCTCATTGGTGTCTCGCATCCCCGCACTCTCGCGGATCCACTTTTGGCTGATCTTTTGGGCCTCTTTTTGGTTCACCAAGGGGAGGCGCTTGTAAAGCTCTTCCTGAGGGATGGTGATAAGCTCGCTCCCCAGAGTCTCCTGAAGGTTTTCCATAAAGATGCGTTCGTATTCCTTTTTATCGCCATAACCGGGCTCAAAGGCTCCCAAGATGGGCTCGTCGGTGATAACAAGAGCCCTCAAGCCTTTCATTCTGTGGATGGCATGGAGCAGATGGAGTTTACGAGCGATGTCCTGTATTCGGGCCGCAAAGACCTCTTTGGAGGCATCTCGGACGACAGGTAGCCAGCTGGTAAGGATGCGTTCTTGGGCGAACGCTGAAAAGTCAAAGTTTGCCATCCACGTTCCCCACATGGTAAAGACGGCGACCGTTGGCAATCCGAGCTGGATGAGTTCTTTCCAAGGGGCTCCAAAGATGAGGATGCCTGCCAGTTCGTCACGCAGGTCTTGTACTTGGCGAACGACCTGGGCTCTTCTCCGCTGGATGAGGGCTTGGGTTTCGGCCTGGTAGCGCTTTTCCTCATCTGTTGTGTGATAGTGAGCGAGGCTGATACGAGCCTTGCGCTCTTCTTCAAGCAACTCAGTCTTGCCAACGAATTCGATCTCTGGGGCCTGCATTTCGATCTCGTGGAGGAGCATAGTGTTAGAGAGCACGTGCTGGTGCATCTCAGCGGGCTCCCAGGCTCCTCGATGGTCGAGCCCACTGGAGGTAAATATGACGAAAACGCGACTTTTCTCGCTGGACATGATCTTTTCTCTCCTTGAAGGGAAATAGAACTCGGCAGGGGCAGGGAGAAGTATCTCTCTTTTGTTTCGTTGTGTCTGGGAGGTAATTATGGAGAGATAGGGGGGGCAAAGCCCTGTGGTGAGCCCATGGCAAGCCGGTAGCTCTTTGGTTCTTTGTGTTTGGGTGAGCATTAGGAGATGCTTGGTAGAAAGGAGCATCGTCTTGAGGGGTAAGGTTTTCATTGTTTATTCTCGCCCCCAGAGGAGATGTTGCCAGGCTTGCCAGGTGGGGTTGTTGAAAAGCCTTTTTTGTTCTGGAAGAGGAGGTTGCGTGGGTGTAGGGGTGGCTTGGATAGCTG
This sequence comes from Anaerolineae bacterium, assembly GCA_021162655.1. Classification (GTDB taxonomy): domain Bacteria; phylum Chloroflexota; class Anaerolineae; order UBA1429; family UBA1429; genus JAGGYI01. Next base: position 3,992 of record JAGGYI010000259.1, on the reverse strand, counting down.
GGGCGGGAGTGGACGCCAATTGTGGGGTTGCGGTGAGCACGATGACGCGAATGACGTCCGTGGGCACTAGGCCGGCCTGGCGAAGGGTCTCATCCACCCAGGCCATCGACTGGCGCCTCTGCAGCTCCAGGACCAGCTCCTCGCGTTGGCGCTCTAGTGCGGCGCGTTCCCTCTGTAGGCGCGCCAACCAGTTTCTCAAACGATAGGCCTCGACCGACTTGGTGGCAAAGGCCACCAAAAAGAAGAGGGCCAAAGTAAAGACAAGGATGCCCATCATCTGAGCTGTGGAGATCGGCTTGGGAGATCTCTGCATCATAGCACCTCGCTTAGGCTATAATAGCCCAAAGGGCTTGGGGGGTCAACCCAAAGGGGGTAAGGAGGAGTATCTAGAGGTGTTCAACCAAGTTTAGGAGGTAATGAATACCCGTAAAGCGAAGCAGGGCGCATCATGAGGGGTTAAGCGGTGTTATAATAATCAAAAGAAGAGAGGGAGAGAGAAAAGATGGGGCCGGCGTTATCCGTGATTGCGCTGTTGCTTTGTTTGGTGTTGTTAGCTTTGGGGAGTCGTTCCCGGAGGGGATCCTAAGGGATAAACGAGAGGGCCTTGATGGAGATCAAGGCCCTTTTTTCGTCACGTCGTTAGAAGGATTTGTACATCTCGCCGGGGGCATTGCAGATTGGGCACCGATCAGGAGCGGTGCCAACTACGGTGTGGCCACAGCGAGGACAGATATAAATGGCCTCGATGTCGTAATCCTTGCCACTTTCGACAGCCTTTTTGGCCTCTTTGTAGAGGGCCGCGTGGGTTTGCTCCGCCTTCCAAGCCCAATCGAAGCTGTGAAGGGCTCTCTTTTCCTCTTGAAGCTCGGCGACAGCTTTGTAGGCCGGGTACATCTCGGCTACTTCGAAATCCTCGCCCTCGATGGCGGTCCCCAGGTTATCGGCAGTGGAGCCAAGGCCGAATCCCGCGCCGGCTACCGTCTGAGCGGCGCCCTTTTCGTCGCGGAGCATATTAAAGTGGCTGGTTGCGTGGATCTGCTCTGCCCAGGCGATGGCTCGAAAGAGACGTGCGACATTGGGAAAGCCATCTTTTTCCGCCTTGTCTGCAAAGATTAGGTAGCGCATGTGGGCTTGGCTTTCACCGGCAAAGGCGCTCTGTAGGTTGGTTACCGTCATAGGGTGCATAGGGATCTCCTTTCTGCGTTCGATTAATGAAGGTCAGACAACCTTGATCTCCTTGGTGCTTTCCCAAAGGCCGTGGATATTGCAGAGGGCAACGGCGTAAAGCGTCCCAGGCTGATTAAGCTTGAGATAGGTTACTATCGAGTGATGGGTGTAGACAGGGCCCTGGTTGGGGCCGGCAGCGTCCTCTCCGTGGGCTGAGAATTCAAAGTGCCCCACTTGGTGGACGAATTTGCTTCCCTCGGGTTTAAAGTAGAGGGTGATATAGCTGATGTGGTGCTCTGTCGTGTTGGGGTGGGCTACTTCTTTGCCCAAGCTGACGTGCACTTGGAATATCTCTCCTGCCTTGACCTCGTCAGGGCATTCAATGACCGGAACGTGCTTTTCCTTTTTCCAATCTGCTTGTTGAATTTGTTCACCAATACCTGGCATCATAACCTCCTTTTAATTTCGTGGTCGTGGTGGTTGAACTCTATCGATTGCCGAGCCTCCTTTCTGCGGGTTAGATCTGCTCGAGGACCTGGATGAGTGCTGGGAGAAAAGCAGGGAGGTCATCGGGGGTGCGCGAGGTGACGAGGTTGCCGTCGACGACCACTGCTTCATTGATATACGTGGCCCCAGCGTTCATGAGATCGTCCTTGATAGCACTCACGCAGGTCGCTCGTTTCCCTTTCATGATCCCAGCTGAGATGGGCACCCACGCTGCATGGCAGATGGCAGCTACCAGGCCACCTTTGCCAAAGACCCCGCGTACGAGCTCGAGAATGGCAGGATATCGGCGCAGTCTATCGGGAGCGTAGCCTCCAGGGATGATGACCCCGTCTAGATCATCTACGCTAACCTCTTGGGCAGCAGCCTGAGCCTTGGCAGGGTACCCTCCTTTGCTCTTGTAGGTTTTGGCCTCTGGGCCAACGAGGATGACCTCCGCTCCTTCTTCCAAAAGCCGGTAATAGGGGTACCACAATTCGAGCTCTTGATAGAGGTCTTCTACCAAAATGGCGACGCGTTTTCCTTTAAGCATAGTTCCTCCTTTCCGGGCGAAACAGATGGTTAAATCAAGGGAATAGCTTCCAACTGGAGCTAGGAGCACCGACTGGTCCTCAAAGCTGGTTATATTCTTCAAGAAAAGCCCTCAGAGGGCCAAGAGGGGAGTTTGTGGGCTGAAGCCGCAAGCTGCCGCAGTTGGGGCAGGTTTTATCTCCCCACCTGTTCTCTGAGGCCTTTTTGGCCTCAAAGTTCGTTCCACATTTTGCACAACGAAAAAGGGGAATCACGCTCTTTCCTTTGCCTCGCCGGTCTCAAGTTAGCGCGTTTTGCGGCCAACGATGGTCATATAGATAACGCTTTCTTCCTGGCCATCTACGCCCAAGAGTGTGTTGGCCTCCTCATCATAGAGCGCGGCGACCTGGCAACTCCCGAGCCCTAGAGCGACGGCAGCTATTGCTTCCAAGACGCGCTCGTCCACCCGAGTGGTCGCCGAATTATCCAGATAGATGACGTTATCGAACAAGGGACCTCCACTTTATGTTTCTTCCCAGACGATGGCAAAGCTGTAGGCGATAGCGGAGCGAGGGCAAACCTCCTCGCAGGTGCCACAGCCAACACAGTTTTCCGGATGAGTCACCAAGATAAGATTATCTTGGCGAGCAAGGACGTGGTGCTGGCAAAATTGGACACATCTTCCGCAGAGATCACAGCGCTCTTGGTTGATCTGTGGGCCGCTCTCCTGGGCGTTCAAGCTCCGCTCCTACAAGGGCAAAAAAAGAACCCCTATCTCCTACTCTAAGGATAGCAGGGGATAGGGGCCTTGTATATGACAAAAGTCACTTTGGGGAGGGTTATTTCTTTCCAGAGCTGTCGCCGTTGCGTGGGGGCGAATAGGGCGTGGGAATGTATTCGACTGATGGCCTTCGTTGGGGCGATTGTGGGTAAAGGGCCATCAAATTGTAGACTTCGGTGGGCATCTCGGTGCTGACGGGCAGCCCTAGTTCTTGGGCTTCCTCAACAGTGATGGGATAGTCGTGGGTCCATCGCCCAGTGGAAAGCACTTCGGCAATCTCAGCTGCCTTGGCCTCATCCATGTGGTGGCTGAGGATACGTGTCGCCGTTTGTTTGACCTGGTTAATGGCTTTACGGGCGATGTCTGCCATCACCAGGGTGTTGTCATCGATCTTGTCGATAGGCTTTTGTTCCACCACTTTGAGAAGGGAGGCGGCGGGTTGATTGCCTAGTTGAGGGTCGATGGGACCGAGCACAGCGTTGGGATCCATGACGATCTCGTCAGCAGCGAGAGCCAGTAGTGTTCCACCAGACATAGCATAGTGCGGTACAAAGACGGTTACCTTGGCAGGGTGTTTGCAGAGAGCATAGGCAATCTGTTCTGCGGCGAGTACTAGTCCACCTGGTGTGTGTAAGATGAGATCGATGGGTACGTTGGGGTCTGTAAGTTTAATGGCGCGGAGCACTTGTTCCGAGTCTTGAATATCGATATAACGGGCCAGAGGAAAACCCAGGAAGCTCAGGGTTTCCTGTCGGTGGATGAGGGCAATAACTCGACTGCCTCGCAAGCGCTCAATACGGTGGAGCATACGCAGGCGGGCAGATTCCAACATCTTTTGTCGAAGCACGGGCTGCAAGGATGCAAAGATGAGGAACAACCAAAAGATGTTTAGTAGGTCCATGGGAACCTCCTTACAAGTGAGAATCGAGGGCTGTTTGTCTTACCACGGCCAATATTCGTCTGCATACCAGCGCCGCATGGCAAGCCGATCGCGGAGAGGTTTGGCCAGGAGTACCCCAGCGATGAACCC
>JAGGYI010000020.1 GCA_021162655.1 Anaerolineae bacterium | reverse complement strand
TTGGCCTTGCGGGGAGAGAACGAGATCCCAAGGAGTGCGAAAAGCTGCCGAAAGAGCAGGACCAACCTGAAACCCTTGCTTCCCTCCGGCAAGGAGAGAAAAGGAGCCATTGGGGCGGATAAGAATGATGCGGTGGCGGGCATCGCTGATATAGACTTTTTCTTCGGCATCAACGACGAGCCCCGTCGGGTGAAAGAAGGGGCTGGTGCGATCTCTTGGCCAGGTTCTTCCTTCTCCGGGGGTGCCAATCCAGGTGTAGACGAATCCTCCCCGGTCGATGATGCGGACGCGGCCCGAAGCACGTTCTAAGATGAAGAGATTTCCTTGGACATCCATGGCGAGGCTAAAGGGGCCATCGAAGGTGGCCTCAAGACGGGGGCCATTAATAGCCCCGGGGTGTCCTGTGCCAGCATAAACGGTCAGGTAAGCTCCTTGGAGGAATCTCTGGACTTTTTGTGCAGGGATAGACCTCTCTTGCGAGAGGAGAGCAAGGAACCACTGCCCTTTGAGGGTTGCGGAGGGCGTCGCTGTAGGCAAGGGAGTGAGGAGGGGAAGTGGAGAGGCCTGGGAATATGTAGATGGTTCTGCAGGGCTGCAGCCTGCAAGAATAAATGATGCAATAAGAATGCAGCCTAACAGATGATAGAAAACTTTTCTCTGCACGCTCGCCTCCTTGCTCCCTTGAGAGAGGTTCCATAGACCCTGGCCTTGATGACTAGGCTTCTGCAGCCTCTAGGAAGTATCGCAGGGGAGAGTCAGGGCTCCGGACGATGTCTCGCCAAGAATACTGAGGCTCAAAGCCTATCAGTTTCTGGGCTTTGCGGATGCTTACAACGGTTTCATCTCCTATAATGGGGTACTTGCGCGCTTTGACTTCTGGAAAGTATTTTTGAAGGAGTTTCTCACTCTCTATCCCTGCAAAGTTTACCGAGTCGTTGATAAAAAGGGGATGGCTCCCCTCAAAGTCAGCGGTGAGGGCAAGCTCGATAGCCCGTGCGGCGTCCCGTGTGTCGAGCAAGGTCCAGAAATTATCGCGGGCAAAATTTCGGGTGAGCTCTGGGTAGGGCTTGAAGAAGGATTTCATTCTGCGAATAAACTCTCCTTCTTGGTCGAGCACTGCGGGGAAGCGCAGGCAGGCACTATTGATCCCCTCTCTACGGTAGAAATATGCCGCGATTTCTTCGATGATTTGTTTGGAGAAGGAATAGGGGTCAGAGGTGTAAGTAGGATGTTCCTCGTCGATGGGGAAATACAAGATGGGGAATTTGGTCACCCCGAAAAAGTATCCTAGTGCGTTGATCGAACTTGCTGCGACGACACGCTTAATCCCTGTATCAGCGGCCGCTTGGAAGACATTGAAAGTGCCTCTGCAGTTCACGTCAAAGATATCTTGGCCAGGAGCGAGCATGGGAGCGATAATTGCTGCAAGATGAACAATCGCGTCCATACCCTGGCAGACTTTTTTCAGCCGTTCAAAGTCTCTGACATCGCAAACGATATAGTCAGCATTCGCTAGTTGCATCTCTCGTCGCCCAATCACGGTGACCTGGTGTCCATGAGAGGCGAGGAGGTCTACCGTGGGTTTGCCGATATTTCCTGTCCCCCCGGTAACTAGGATACGCATCTTGTATTCCTCCGAGTTTTTCGTTTTACGCAAGGGGAGTATAGCCCAGACGGAAGCTCTGTCAATGGTAGGCAAGTTTTGACAGTGCCTACTTGGGGGGCTATGATGATGAAAAAATGTAAAGAGGTCTTTTTTATGCCATCAAGCAACCATCAGCCACGGAGTTTACTTATCAAACCCGCTTCAGGAGATTGTAATCTTCATTGTACCTATTGTTTCTATCACGATCGCCCCACTGATCCCTACAAAAAGCAGAGGCGGCGAAGGATGTCCCCAGAGGTTCTGGAGGAGCTGATAAAGCAGGGGATGCGCCTGGAGCCTCGGCATGCCACCTTTGGGTGGCAAGGTGGTGAGCCAACTTTGGCAGGGCTCGACTTCTTCCGCCGTGTTGTGGAGCTTCAGAAAAAGTATGGCCGTACAGGCCAATCTGTTAGCAATGGATTGCAGACAAACGGAATCCTCTTAACCCCCGAGTGGGCTCGTTTTTTGCACGAGTATCGCTTTCTCGTTGGGGTGAGCCTTGATGGCCCTGCTCCGTATCACGATTATTATCGCAAATACCCTGATGGCCGCCCAACCCATGCTCAGGTCATCAAGACTTTGCAGATGTTGCGCGAGTATGAGGTTGAGTTCAACGTTCTCGCGGTAGTGAACCGGTTAACTGCGGACCACGGAGCAGAGATCTATGATTATTTTCTCTCTCAGGGGTTTTACTTTATGCAGTTTATTCCCTGTGTAGAGGTGGACCCGGTGACGGGGAAAATCACCGACTTTTCCGTCGAGCCGGAGCAGTTTGGGGATTTTCTCTGTGAGGTTTTCGATCGTTGGTACAATGGCGGGGAGCCCGAGGCTTCCATTCGGGACTTTGAGGCTATTCTGGCGGTTTATCTTGGGCAGGAAGCTCCGCTTTGTTCTTATCAGAGGGAATGCGGGAGCTATGTTGTCGTTGAATACAACGGAGACGTCTATCCTTGTGACTTTCTTGTGCGCGAGGACCTCTACTTGGGCAATTTGATGGAAACCCCTTTGGAGGAGATCTTTGAGAGTGAAGCTCTTCGGCGCTTTGCCGCGCAGAAGGCCAAACCGCGGCCCGAGTGCGAAGTGTGTGCGTGGAAAGTCATCTGTAACCAGGGATGTCCTCGATTTGTGGGCCTTGATGGCACAAATCGGCATTACCTCTGCCGGGCATATCAGCGCTTTTTTGCCCATGCGCACGAAAAGTTCCTAGATCTTCGTGAACGGGTATTGCGGAGAATGGGGGTAGATCCCCATCGGGCTCCCCAGCCGCCTCTTGGGCACATCGGGCGAAACGATCCTTGCCCTTGTGGTTCGGGGAAAAAGTTCAAGCAGTGCTGTGGACGTAGGGTGAGTAGACAGTGGTGAAAGCAGTCATTTTTGATTGGGGAGGAGTTTTTCAGCGGACAGTCGATCCCAAGCCACGTCGCCAGTTGGAGCAGCTTTTGGGATTGCCCCCAGGCGGAGTGGAGCGGGCGGTTTTTCAAAGCCCTGATTGGGAAAAAGCCTGCAAAGGAGAACGAACAGCTGAGGAAATATGGGGGCACATCGTCTCTTCCTTGGGGTATTCGCTAGGCACGGTGGATTTCGTCCGCCGGTTTTTTGCTGGCGACCGGATCGATGAGACACTTGTAGAACTCGTTTGGGATTTGCGCGACAAAGGGTACCGAGTGGGTTTGCTTTCCAACGCACCGCCTCCTTTAGATGAAGCAGGCCGGGCTGGACGTTGGGGCTGTCAGGATCTTTTTGATGTTCAAGTATTCTCCTACCAAGTAGGAGTTTTAAAACCCCACCCCCGGATGTATGAGACAGTACTTCAAGCATTGCGAGTGGCCCCTCGAGAGGCTCTTTTCATCGATGATGCCCCGGAAAATGTCCGAGGGGCTCAGGCTGTGGGTATGAGGGCACTCCATTTTACTGATCCCCAATCCCTTTTGAGAGTGCTGCGGACCTGGTTGCTCTCCGAGTGATTTGTTCTCTCTTTCCCCGTGGTAATGCTTCCCAAGGCTTTCTCCCTTACCTCTTTTTTTGTTCTGTGCTTGAAGAGAGGCAAGGAGGGATAAAATTAATCGTTTTTTTATGATAGTAGTCAGTTGAAATGAAGAAAAATCGTCCCAAAAGGTCAAAATTGACGCTAGGGGGCTTGGCAAAAGGCCAGGAGTTGTGTATAATGGTGGCAATTGGTGGTATAGAATGTCATAAAGTGGCAGATCAAACAGGGTTCGCCAGAGTCTTTCTGGAATCCCAAAGGGAGCGGAGGCATGTTTCTGGGGGAGTACTCCCATACCCTAGATGCCAAAGGGCGCCTTACAATCCCCGCACGTTTTCGCTCCGAGCTCGAATCGGGGCTGATTATCACCCGGGGGTACGAACCCTGCCTCGTTATCTATCCTCGAGATGAGTGGGCTGCCTTGGCTGCCCGGGTAGCTCAACTCCCTCTAACTAACCCCATGACAAGGGCGTATAGCCGCCTTCTTTTCGGTGGGGCCCACGAAGCTTCTTTGGATAAGATGGGCCGTGTGTTGATTCCCATTTTTCTGCGGGAGCATGCTGGCATCAAGGAAGAAGCCATTGTCGTTGGAGTGAATACTTATATCGAGGTATGGTCTCCTGAGAGATGGCAGGAGACCTTTGCGCGCGATTCTCGGAATTTAGACGCGATCTTGGCTGAGGTCGCCAAGATGGGTGTGTGATGAAGGAGCGGCACTACGAGAGGGCAAGTGCGTCGCATATCCCCGTTCTTTACCAAGAGGTTTTATATTGGCTTGCTCCGCAGGCTGGGCAGGCCTACATCGATGCTACAGTGGGTTTAGGAGGACATGCTGAGGGGATCCTTGAGCGCTCCTCGCCAGATGGGCGGCTCTTGGCTATCGATGTGGATCCCCAAGCCTTGAAGAGGGCCTGTCAGAGGCTGGAGCGCTTTGAGGGGCGGGTGGTCTTTGTGGAAGGGCATTTTGCCCAGCTGACCAAAATAGCCCGAAGGAGCGGTTTTTCAAGTGTGGCCGGGATTCTCCTAGATTTGGGGGTTTCTTCTCTCCAGTTGGCTGATCCGGCGCGGGGTTTTTCCTTTCAGCAGGATGGTCCTCTGGACATGCGGATGGGGCCGGAAATGCCTCTCACAGCAGAGGAAATTGTTAACACATGGCCGGAAGGAGAATTGGCCAGGCTCCTTTGGGAATATGGTGAAGAGCGCTTCGCCAGGCGCATCGCACGGGCTATCTGTGCTGAAAGACCATTACACACTACTCGCGAGTTGGCTGACCTAGTTGCACGGGTGGTGAAAAGGCGCGGGAGAATTCACCCTGCGACGCGGACTTTTCAAGCGTTGCGTATAGCGGTTAATGAGGAGCTCCGTTCATTGGAACAGGTGTTACCTCAAGCAGTGGAACTTTTGGCCCCTGGGGGGCGGTTAGTGGTTATCTCTTTTCATTCTCTGGAAGATCGGATTGTGAAGCGATTTATTCAACAAGAATCTAGAGATTGTATTTGCCCGCCCAAGCTTCCACAGTGCGTGTGTGGACATGTGGCCACTTTGCGCCCTCTGGTAAAAAAGCCCATTCGTCCGAGCCCTAAGGAGATCGCCTTTAACCCCCGAAGTCGCAGCGCTCGTATGCGTGTGGCGGAACGTCTACCTTCAAAGGAGGCTGTGCGCAATGGGTGAAGAGAGGGAGCGCCAGAAACTCCTCTTTTTCTACCGGCGCAAGCCTAGGCGTCCGCGGGCGCCTCGTGTGGATCCGCAAACGTTGATCTACTTTGGGGTGATGTTGCTCCTTATAGGGTTAGCAGGTTGGCTTTATCTGAATCGGGCTAGCGAGGTGGCGGCTTATGCGGCACGCATTCGGGCTTTGGAGGAAGAGAAGGAGCGGCTTCGGCAGGAATTGGTGGTGCTACGTGCTCGAGTAGCGGTGGAGGAATCTCTAGAGCGAACCCAAAAGTTGGGTGAGGAGTTGGGATATAGGTTACCCCGAGCTTCTGAGAAGCAGCGTTACCTTTGGGTCGTTTGTCCCGCTGGGCGGACTGAAGTGGTAGAGGTTGCAAAGGAGGAGCCAAGGGAACAGCAGCCGATTGGAAACGTCTTCCAACGTTGGGGAGAACAATTTAGGGAATGGCTTGCTACGTCTCCAGCCGAAGGCAGAGAACGATAAAGCAAAGACTTGTGGGGTGAGAGTGTCCGGGTAATGGCAGAAGACTTAGAAGCCACAGAACAAAAAAGACGCCGAGTGATCTGGCTGCAGTGGGTTTTTGCGGCTTTGGGTATCTTTTTGCTCGTGCGCCTGGCTTGGTGGCAGTTGTCCCCTCATCCCGAGTTGATTTCTCTTGCTATGGGGGGAATTCAGAAGCCTAGTGTGATCCCTGCTGTTCGAGGGAGTATCCTTGACGCGACAGGGCACTATTTGGCTGTTACCACTGTCCGATATACGGTGGGAGTTTCTCCCCGTCTATTGACAGAAGCGCAGAAGCGAGAATTGGCACCCAAATTGGCCCAGATCTTGGGGGAGCCGGAGGAGAGGATTCGACAGCTCCTAGCTTTGGACGATCGGGAGTATGTGCTTCTAAAAAGGGAGGCCCCTGCTTCTGCGAGGGCGGAGATTGAGGCCTTGGGGCCGGCTGCGGTTGCTTTTAATGTGGAGCCAAAGTTCCGGCGGTTGTATCCGAACGGAGAGTTAGCGGCACATGTATTGGGCTTTGTTGGCCATGAGGGAAGGGGCGAGTACGGGGTAGAACAGTATTATGAGCAGGAGCTTCGAGGAAGTGATGGACAGTGGGGAGGGATTCAAGGCCCTTGGGGGGAGCAGATTCTTGCCTTGCCAGGGAAATACAAGCCTGTGCGAGATGGCGCAAATCTCATTCTTACCTTGGATCGAAATATTCAGTATGTGGCGGAGAGCATTCTTCGTCAGGGTATCAAGCAGAACAAGGCTTCGGCGGGGACCATTGTGGTCCTGGACCCACGTACCGGTGCTATTTTGGCGATGGCAAACTATCCTGCCTACAATCCGCAGTTTTATTGGAGGGTGGAAAAGCCTGAACGATACATCAATACAGCGGTGAGCGCGCTCTATGAACCGGGCTCGGTTTTCAAACCCTTGACTTTGGCGGCAGCTCTGGAAGCGCGAGTGATCCGCCCGGATGATACATATGACGATCGAGGTGAGATCATTGTAGGGGGGCAGCGGATCAAAAACTCCGATCGCAGAGCCCATGGGCGGACGACGATGACAGGGATCCTAGCACATTCGCTGAATGTTGGGGCAGCCTATGTGGCCACTTTGTTAGGGCCAACGCGCTTTTATGAGATGATGCGTCGATTCGGTTTTGGTGAGATTACGGGGGTTGATCTAGCTCTGGAAAGTGGTGGCCTGATGCGGGTGCCGGGGGATTCTTTGTGGCACATCTCTGATTTGGGAACAAACTCTTTTGGTCAGGGCATAGCGGTGACCCCGTTGCAGGTGGTGGCAGCTTATGCTGCTATAGCGAATGATGGGGTGCTTATGCGCCCTTATATAGTTTCGGAGATTTGCTATGGGGATCATACGGAGAGAAAACAGCCCTTTCGGGTGCGCAGGGTGATCTCCGAGCAAGTGGCTCAGGAGATTACCCAGATGATGGTGGATGCGGTAGAGATAGGAATGAGGAAAGCTGTCCTCCCGGGCTACAAATTTGCAGGCAAATCGGGGACAGC
>JAGGYI010000216.1 GCA_021162655.1 Anaerolineae bacterium | reverse complement strand
GAGACCAGGCGGGTGTATTGATCGAGGTAAAAGACGTTCAGTTTGTATCCTTGTTGGCGGAGCTGGATCGGTTCGTTGAGGGCATAGCAGATGGCCGCGTCTACCCGGCCTTCCGTCAGGCTGGCCAACTGGGTATAGCCGATCACCTGGAGGTTCACTTGGGTAGGGGCTAGCCCGACCTGATCGAGAAAGGCAAGCCAGCCAATGTAGCTTGCCCCTTCCAAGGCGGGGATGCCCACCTTTTTGCCAACGAGCTTGTAGGGTGAGTTGATCCCCTTTTCTGCCAAAGAGACGACGCAGACGGGGAATTTTCTGTACCAGTTTAGCACATAGCGCACAGGAAGCCCGTTTGCCCTAGCGAGGATGACTTGGTCGCCACTCGCGATGGCAAATTGAAGTTGGTTCGTCCCCACCCGCTGGAGCAGGTCTGTCTCCATGCCATAGTCCAGCTCGACCTCGATCCCCTCGTCGGCAAAGTAGCCTCGTTCTATGGCCACATACACTGGGGCAAACTGCACATTGGGAATGTACCCCATGGCGAGGGTGATTTTTTCAGGGCGTATCTTTTTCAGAGCTCCGGAGCAGCCACTGAGGACGATGGCCGCTAAAAGGGCGATGAGTAAAACCTTGCGCACCGATATCCTCCTTCCAGAAAAGTTTAATCCTCGGGCCAGCGCCATTTGAGTAGCCAGGCCTCGATGCCAGAGACGATGAGATAGAGAAGAAGAGCGATCGCCATCAGGGTAAAGAGGGCTACGAACATGAGCGGGGTGTCGAAGAGGCCCCTTGCCAAGTTGACGAGAAAGCCCAGCCCTCGATCGGCCCCGACAAACTCGCCCACCACTGCCCCGATGACAGAGAGCGTCACTCCAATCTTGAGCCCTCCTAGGAGGATGGGCAGGGCGGCAGGGAGCTCGAGATATTTAAAGATCTGCCATTTAGAAGCTTCAAAGGAACGCATCAGGTCGAGGAGCTCGGCGTCTACGCTGCGGATGCCGACGATGGTATTGACAAGCACAGGGAAAAAGATGGTCAGTGCGCAGACCAACATCTTGGAGAGGCTGCCTGCCCCGAACCAAATGACGAGAAGGGGAGCCAGGGCCACGATGGGTACGGCCTGTGAGGCGACGATATAGGGTGAGAGAAGCTTCTCCAGGGGACGCGATTTGGCCAGAAGGTACCCCAGGATAACTGCTACGGAAAGCCCCAGCGCCAGCCCTCCAAAGATCTCTTGCAGGGTGACCCAAGTATGCATCTGCAGAGTGCCTGAGTGCCAGGCCTCTAGGAAGCGGGCCCACACTCGGCCTGGAGTGGGAAGGATAAAGGCGGGGTACTGGGCGAGGTGCACAACAAGATCCCAGAGGGCAATGGCAGCCACTAGCACTAATGGGGCAAGCAGCTGCTCCCAGGAGAGGGGGCGCCCATTGCGTCGCCCACGGCGGGCCGAAGGAACCTTGGGCTTTTTGCTTGATTGCATATCAAAAACCCCGTGCTGAACAGCAACGGGGCTCTGCCCATGAGGATTCTTTCATCCTGCCTTCTCCCATCCGGACTGTACCGTCGGCTCCGGATTCTCACCGGATCTGCCAAAACTGGCTCGCGGGCTTGGCTGCTTTGCAGCTACACCGCCGATCGGGAATTGGCCCTTCTAAGGACCTCACCCTGCCCCGAAGGCTGTTCGTTCTTTTTTTCTCAACTGCCCCTAGTATAGGCCATAAAATCTCCCATGTCAAGCATTTTTACTTTCATTTGCTGCTTGTCCAGGTCATATTCTATAATAGAATAATCCACATTATATCTATCATCGCAAGGAGGCAAGGATGCGCTACCGGATGTATGGTCGTACAGGGGTTCAAGTGTCTGCTCTGGGATTCGGGGCTATGCGCCTGCCAACTACAGAGGATGGCACCTGTGATTACGAAAAGGCTATCCCCCTGTTGCGGAGGGGCCTCGATTTGGGAATCAATTACATCGATTCGGCCTGGGGCTACATCAAGGGCACAAGTGAGGTCGCTGTGGGCAAAGCGATCAAACCCTATCCTCGCGAAAAGCTGGTCATCTCTACCAAGATCCCCATTCGCGGTATTCACGCCAAAGAGTGGTGGGAGCGCCTAGAGACCTGCCTTGAGCGGTTGGATACGGATTACATCGATGTCTTGCACATGCACGACCTTCATTGGGATGTTTTCCAAGAGTTTGGCCTGGGAGAGAATGGTTGCCTCAAAGCTGCGCAGGAGGCTCAGGCCAGGGGCTTGGTGCGCTTTTTGGCTTTTTCCTCTCACGATACTCCCGAGAACGTCGTCAAATTGATCGAGACGGGGGCCTTTCAGGGCGTTACACTCCAATATAACTTTCTCGACCGCCACATGGAGAAGGTGATTCACCTTGCTCATGAGCGGGGCATGGGCACAGTGGTGATGGGCCCAGTGGCAGGGGGGCGCCTGGCGATGTGGAGCCCTCAGCAACTGCGGGAGATGCTGCCCCCTAGTGTCAGGTCCGCTCCGGATCTGGCCATCCGTTGGGTATTGGCCAACCCTGATGTTTCGGTGGCCCTCTCTGGGATGAATACCATGGAGATGATCGAAGAGAACGTGGCCAGTGCCAGCCGTCCTGAACCTCTTACCGAGGATGAGAAGCAGGCCGTGCAAACCCTCTTTGAACGCCTGCAAGAGCTGGCCAATCTCTACTGCACAGGCTGTGGCTATTGTATGCCCTGCCCCAATGGAGTGGATATCCCCGGGAATTTTATGCTGATGAATTACTATCGCGTCTATGGGATGAAGCAATACGCCAAGGAACAGTACGCGAATCTGGAGCGGGAGGGCAAGGCCTCCCTCGTGGGCGTGAGCATCGAGGGGAAGGCGGCTTCGGCTTGTGTACAGTGTGGTCAGTGCGAGCCCAAGTGCCCACAGAACATTCCCATCATCGAGCAGTTAGAGGAGGTCGCGCGCGTGTTGGGCGAAGGCTAGAGGCCTTCATAGCGGAACATGCGCAAGTAGCTTTCGTAGCGGATACGGGCGATCTCGCCCCGCTCGACGGCCGCGCGTACGGCGCAGCCAGGTTCATGGATGTGTGTACAGGGGGTGAAGCGACACTTGCCCAGATAAGGGCGCATCTCGGGGAAAAAGGCCTCCAGCTGTTCGGGGTCCACGTCCCAGGGGAAGAACTTGCGCAGCCCTGGCGTATCAGCAACGTATACTCCAGGCTCTGGGTTCAGAAGGCGGGCGACCACCGTGGTGTGACGCCCGCCATCATAGTAGCTGCTGATCTCCCCTACCTCTAGGTTCAGCTCGGGCCAGAGCGCGTTGAGTAAGCTCGATTTGCCCACTCCTGAAGGCCCCGTCAGCACCGAGATTTTGCCTTGTAGGAGCGTGTAAAGAGTATCCAGATTCTGGCCGGTGAGGGCGCTGGTATAGAGCACTTGATAGCCGATCTCCTCATAAAGGCGAAAGGGCTCCCGATCCTCTTCAGAAGCGATGAGATCCGCCTTGTTGGCGATGATGGTTACTGGCAACTCGGCGGCCTCACAGGCGACGAGAAAGCGGTCGAGCATCCAGGTATTGGGGCGGGGGCTGCGGATGGCAAAGACAGGGAGGACTTGATCTGGATTGGCGACGATCACCTGCTCTACTTGGGGACGAGCCCCTGGCTTGAGAGCAGGCAGGGCCCGCGAAAAGACCCTCTCCCTGGGCAGTACTTCTTCGATGATGCCCTTGCCCTTTTCTTCCATAGAAGACCAGCGCACCCTATCGCCCACGGCCACCAGATCCGTTTTCAGACGGCGCTTTTTGAGCCGTCCTCGGATGGTGCAGTCGATCAGCTCTCCGTCGCTTTGCACATAGTAATGCCCGCCATGGGCGCGCACGACTAGGCCTTCATGGAGTGAGCTCATCTCAATAGTCTTCTCCTGACCTTGGCACAACAACGCCGCGGGGGGCCCCACGGCGCTATATCTCTCATTTGCTTGTTTAGTCTAGCATAGAAGGGGAGGTGCGTCAACGAGGCCTCTGGTTGCTCCCCATGGAGGTGGTCCTCGGGCCTGTTTTGGCCGGACCTCTTTTTTAACTGGTGCTTGAAGGTGCTTTGTGGATTTGCCACCTCTCTCTGATTATGCTACAATAGAGGCGCTGCTGAGGGATCGTCTAACGGTAGGACGGCTGACTCTGGATCAGTTAATCGGGGTTCGAATCCCTGTCCCTCAGCCAAGGGCCGATCGAAGTGGGCGATCGGCTCCTTTCTTTTGGGTTAGCGCCATTTTGGGCCTGGCACGCCAGGCCCTATCTCTTTTGGGGAGGGGTGAAGGTGAAGATCGGTTGCAACACACTCTATCCTTTCGGTGAACTCCAGAACAGCGCTTCCTTTACGGTGGAGGCGCTCAAGGCAGCTCTCGACAAGCTCCAGCGGGTGGGCTATGAGGCTACCGAGTACTCCCATGCTTGCCATCTCTCACTGGATGAAGCCTGTTTGGTGGGCGAGTACGCCCGTGCCCGAGGGATAGAGAGCTGGTCGGTGCATGCTGAGGGCCCGGTGGATTTTCGCCCCGGCACGGGGATTGAGGATTCCCAGGCCTCTCTGAGGCATTGTTTGGATGTCTGTGCGGCTTTGGGTGGCAAGGTGGTCGTTGTGCATGCTCCCTGCCGTTGGGGGTTGCTTTTGCCTGAGGATGTCTCTGTGGAGGAAGAGATGGCTCGTGATCTGCGCATCCTTGAGCCCATCTGTGAGCGGGCTCAGGAGCTAGGCCTAGAGCTGGCTTTGGAGAACGGCCATGATCTGGCTCATATGGAGTATGTCCTTCAGCTGGTTGAACGTCTATCGAGCCCCCATGTAGGCATCTGTGTAGATACAGGCCACGCCCATCTTGGGGACCTGGGAGCGGCCCGCGCGGTGCGTTTGGCAGGGTCAAAGCTCTATACCACGCATCTGCAAGACAACATAGGCCAGGTGGATGACCATATGCCCCCCGGGCAAGGGACTATTGATTGGCCCCAAGTCTTTGCGGCTTTGCGCGAGGTGGGCTATCACCGTCCTCTCATCCTTGAGCTGACTGACCGAGCGAAACACCGTCCTTACGATCAGGACCTTGAGCTGCGCCAGGGATGGGAGAATACCCGTCGTTTTGCGCTGGCCTACCTTGGCTGAGCATTTCGGGGGAGAGCTGAAGCGCTTCTGCTCTCCCCCTTTTCTCATTGCTTGCGGATGAGGGGAAGGTCAAGGAGGCGCACCTGGATCTCCTGAGTCCAGTCTTTGGCGATGGTCAAGTTGTCAAAGGCGGTATCGTAGGCGCTGGGATCAAGCTGATCCGTCACGGTAATCAGCAACGTCTCGATCCCCTCGATCTCTTCTGGAAGCTGGGTTCTCGCATAGAAGGTTTGAGTTTCACCTGGGCCTAGCGTGAGCGTAGTGATAGGCTCTCCTCCTCGCCAGGAGGTGAAGAACGCCCAGTCTAACCCTAGCGAGGAGTGATAATCAAAGGTCACTGTGCGCGTTATGGTGCTCAGGTTCTCCACCTCGTGCCAAAGGTTTTGCTCCTCACCGGCGCTGACCCATTCGGTGAGCTGAGAGCGGATGTTGAGGGGTCTGCTTGAGGGGTCTTGAGCCCCCAAGATGGCCCAATAGCGGGCGAAGCAATGCGTCCATCCTTGAAGGTAGAAAGGAAAGCCCTGCACAGGACCATTGGAGCAGAGGGCAATCTCTAGCAGATGCCCCTGGCTGG
>JAGGYI010000299.1 GCA_021162655.1 Anaerolineae bacterium | reverse complement strand
CGTCGTCGGTGAGAAGGAGGAGCCCTTCGCTTTCATAGTCGAGCCGGCCCGCTGCATAGATATCGGGGAAGGGGATGTAATCGGCCAAGGTGGCGCGCCCTTGGCCTTCGGGATCGGTGAAGCTGCTCAGCACACGGTAGGGTTTATTAAAGGCAATGTAGCGATGAGTTCTTACAGGGGGGAGGGGCCGTCCATCCACCGTGATGAGGTCTCGAAAGGGGTCCGCCTTGGCCGTAGGATGAAAGAGGACACGATCGTTCACCGCTACTTTTCCCTCAGCAAGAAGGCGCTCCCCATCTTTGATGGTACCAAGCCCTGCCGCAGCGATCAAAAGGGAGATACGCTGTGGCCCAGCGACTCGGCTAACTCGCAGAGTTTTTGATAAAGAGCTCTTGGCCATCGTCCTATTCTCGCATCTTGCTTTAGTTATTGTAAAGCAAGGTTGCCCTGAGGCGATATTTGGTATATACTTGTTATAGGTTTAATTAGGGTTTTTGCCAAGATGGAAGAGTTAAAGCTGGTTGAGCGTGACGAACTTTTAGAACGGGTCAAAGAGCTTTATCCGGAGGCTCTTGACGAAATAAATAAGGCCATCCGCTTTGCCGCAGAGGCCCATGCGGGGCGCAAGCGGGCTTCGGGGGAGCCTTTTATGGTCCATCCTCTGGAGGTGGCGATGATCCTCACCGATTTGAGGATGGATGTCCCCACCATTGTAGCTGGCCTGCTTCATGACGTCGTGGAGGATACCCAGGTCTCCCTTGAAGAGATTCGCCAGGAATTTGGCGAGACGGTTGCCCGCCTTGTGGACGGAGTGACCAAGCTGCAGCGCGTGGAGCGCAAGAGCCGGCTTGGGGAAGAGGAAGGGGGAGAAGAGGAGGAGGAAGCCGCCTCGGTATCGGAGGAGGACTTTCTTGATGAGCGCCAGGCAGAGAACTTGCGCAAGATGTTCCTGGCGATGGTAGATGACATCCGGGTGGTGATCATCAAATTGGCTGATCGCCTCCATAATATGAGAACTTTGGAGCACCTTCCTCCAGAGAAACGCTTGCGTAAAGCGCGAGAGACCCTCGACGTCTTTGCTCCGCTGGCGAACCGTTTGGGTATCTGGCAGCTCAAGTGGCAGCTGGAGGACCTGGCCTTTCGCCATCTTGAGCCGGAGCGCTACCGTGAGATCGCCCGACTCTTGGCTGAACGACGAGTTGAACGGGCGGAATACCTCAAGCGGGTGATCGCGGTTTTAGAGAGGCGTTTGAAAGAAGAGGGAATCCAGGCGCGCATCACTGGCCGGCCGAAGCATATCTATAGCATCTATCAAAAGATGCGCACCAAGAGTCGGGATTTTTCCGAGATCTATGACGTGCACGGTGTGCGCATCATCGTCCAAGAGGTGCGCGAATGCTACCAAGTGTTGGGCATCGTACACGCTCTTTGGAAGCCGATCCCGGGCGAGTTTGATGATTACATTGCCATGCCCAAGGAGAACCTCTATCAATCGCTGCATACGGCGGTGATCGCCCTAGATGGCAAACCGCTGGAGGTGCAGATCCGCACGGAAGAGATGCACCGCATTGCTGAGTATGGTATTGCTGCGCATTGGAGGTACAAGGAAGGCGCCAAGCGGGATGCTACTCTCGAGGCCAAGATCAACTGGCTCAGGCAAGCTACCGAGTGGCGCGAAGAGGTGCGGGATGCTCGCCAGTTTGTAAACTCGCTCAAGACGGATGTCTTCCCCGAGCGAGTTTATGTTTTTACTCCGAAAGGGGATATCATCGATCTGCCCAAGGGAGCCACTCCGGTGGATTTCGCCTACCAGATCCATAGCGAAATTGGCCATCGCTGTCGAGGGGCCAAGGTGGATGGCCGTCTGGTTTCCTTGGACTACCAGCTACGGACGGGCGAGCAGGTAGAGATCCTTACGGCCAAGCAGGGGGGCCCCAGTCGAGATTGGTTGAACCCTCACCTCAAGTATGTGGCCACCCAGCGGGCGCGGCAGAAGATCCGTCAGTGGTTCCGGCGGCAAGAGCGAGAGCAGAACATTGCGGCGGGCAAAGAGATCCTCGATCACGAAATGCAACGCCTGGGCTTTGATCAGGGATCCTATGCGGAGATTGCTCAGCTCTTCAAGTATAGCGATGTCGATGACTTTTTAGCTGCCGTGGGGTATGGCGATATCAGCCCCGCCCAGATCGCCCGCAAAATAGATGATGCCACGGCGACGGGGGTTCAGCTCAAGTTCAAGACGATCCCCGAGGAGGCCGTCTCAGATATTCAGGTGACGGGGGTGGGGGATCTTTTGACCCGTTTGGCCAATTGCTGTAACCCGGTGCCCGGTGATCCTATCGTGGGCTATATCACCCGGGGAAAGGGGATCACGGTACATCGGGCCGATTGTCCCAATATCCTTCACCTGAAGGATAAGGAGAGGCTGATTCCCGTCTCTTGGGGCAAGGCACAGCAGCTTTATCCAGTGGTCATTCGGATCGAGGCTTTCGATCGGAGCGGGCTTTTGCGGGACATCGCTGGAGTGGTGGCAGACCTGGGCCTGAATATGAGTTCGGCGAACGTCTCGACGAGCCAGGACCATACGGCGACCATTGTGATCACCGTGGGTGTGCGCAATGTGAGCCAGTTGGCGGATCTTCTCAACAAGCTTCAGAGTGTTCACGAAGTGCTCGACGTCCGTCGAGTGCGCTCTGCCTAAAAAAGCCCCCGGCTGGGGGCTTTTTTTCTAGCGGCGCTTGGGGGCCTTGGTAGGGATCTCGGTGGGGATCATTGCTGAGCTCCACTTGCGCACCACTTCGTCAGAAGAGCGCTTTTCTTGAAGCCATTTGTTAAAGGCTTCTCGCTGTTTTTGGGCGAGCTCCGCTGGCGAGAGGGGGCGATTGGGATCCTTTTCATCTACATGGATGATGTGATAGCCATATTTCGTTTCGACGATCCCACTCGTTTCGCCAGGTTCAAGAGCAAAGGCCGCTTGTTCAAAGTCTGGATCCATCACCCCACGAGGGAACCATCCCAAGTCTCCACCGTTGTCTTTGGTGGCGGTATCGGTAGACATTTCCTTGGCTACTTGGGCGAAATCCTCCCCGTTCTTGAGGCGTTCGAGAGCTTTTTCCGCATCCTCTTTGCTCTCCAAAAGGATGTGGCGGGCGTGGATTTGCTCCGCCGTGGAGGGCACCTCTTTTTCAAAGTCCTTCATCAGCTTTTCGCGATAGAGGCCACTCTCTACGAGGCGGCGAAAATCCTGTTCAGTAAAGCCAGTCTGTGCTTGCATCGCCTCGAACCATGCGCTTGAGCGCTCTTTGAACTCCTCATAGGTCATCGGGGCGATGGTGGGAGTAGGGGTGATGGTGATGGGTAGAGTAGAAGTTATTGTGGGGACTGGAGTAGGTGGGTTCCTATCATAGCCAAATTGTCTCTCGAGGCGGATCTCTACCTCCTCAGGCGAGACGGTAATCCCCCGGCGCTGACACTCTTGGCGGATGATTCTATCCTCGATGAGCTCGTTGAGGACGCTCAGCGGAAGGTTCATCATTTGTCCGCGGAGCTGTTTGATCTGCTGGTCGATATACTGCAAGAGGGCACTGAGGTTCTGCTCGTCTTTGCTTGCGCCGATCTCTTGCCTTTGGGCCTCCAAGCGGGCTAGGTAGTTGCGATAGTCCCAGCGGCGATACTGGAGGAGCTTTTGGTATTCTTGAAGGGGGATAGGCTCTCCGGCGACGATGGCGACGGGCTGCCGGGGGCGACGCACATATTGGTCATAGAGCCCCCAGGCCAAAATGAGAACGACGAGCCCCAGGACGGCTGCCGTCCCCCAAAGGACGAGGTGACGGAGCCGTCTTTCCCTCGCTGCCCGAGAGAGCTGTTTACGGGTGAGAGGCTTGGGCGCCCGACGAGATGACTTTTTGGTCATGATAGTAGAACCCTCAGAGCAAAAGCTGCTAAACGATAGGAGAAAGAGGTAGGGGGCACTGCCCCCATACCTCTGAAATGCGCTTTAAGAGAGGCTATCCCCCATAGCGACGGATATGCTCAGCTGTGTAGGGGAGAAGAGCAACGTGACGGGCGCGCTTGATGGCCCTTGCTAGCATACGCTGATGCTTGGCGCATGTACCCGTCTTGCGGCGTGACTGGATACGGGCGCTCTCTGAAATATATTGCTTGAGCAGGTCCACATCCTTGTAATCGATTTTTGTGATCCCCTCTACACAGAACTGGCAGACCTTACCCCGACGGCGACGCCGATAGGGCGTGCTGGCCCGCCGCTGTGGGCGGGATTCTTGAGTCGGAGCTGGGGCCGGGGCTTGGGTTTGAGCCTGGGCCTCTGCCTCAATGGGTGCAGAGGCTGGAGCCTCGGGAGCAGCCCCCGTTGTCTCTTCCGTTGTCTCTG
>JAGGYI010000103.1 GCA_021162655.1 Anaerolineae bacterium | reverse complement strand
TTACGCGATCCTCTGCGCTTGAGCCCCAAGACAGTGGTCATCCCTCAGCAGCTGGCTCCTGTCCTTGCTCTCTGTGATGGCACTCGCGATACCCAAGCCTTGCGAGCTTCCTTAGCTGTGCGCTATGGATTGCCTCTCTCTACTGGAGTCATCGAACAGCTACTCCGCGCTCTAGACGAGGCCTTGCTTTTAGAGAACGAACGCTTTTACACAGCCAAGGAGCAAGCTTTGCGGACTTTTCGAGAGGCGCCTTTCCGTCCCCCGGCCCTAGCAGGTTCCTCTTACCCAGCAGAAGCCTCCGCCCTTCAAAAGATGTTCGCTGAGCTCTGCGCCCAGCACCCGGAAACTCCAGAAGCAGAGATGAGCCGGGGATTGCTCAGCCCCCACATTGACTATGCCCGTGGTGGGCCTGTTTACGCTCGCATCTGGCAGCGAGCCGGCGAAGCCGTGCGCCAAGCCGAGCTGATCGTCCTTCTAGGCACCGACCACTATGGAAGCCCCGGCCAGCTCACCCTTACGCGCCAGCATTACGCCACCCCCTGGGGTGTGCTCCCCACCGATCAAGAGGCAGTCAATGCTTTGGCCGCGCAACTAGGGGAAGAGACCGCCTTCGCTGAAGAGATTCACCACCGCAGTGAACACTCGATAGAGCTGGCTGCCACCTGGCTCCATTACATCCGCCAAGGGGAGCCCTGCCAACTTGTACCCATCCTCTGCGGATCCTTCCAGCCCTTTATCCAAGGGGAGGCCGACCCCGCCGAAAACCCCGCCATTGCTGCCACAGTGAATACGCTAAAAGAGGTTCTCGCCGCCAGGCACGGCTATGTGGTGATCGCCGGCGACCTGGCCCATGTCGGCCCTGCTTTTGGTGGCCCTCCGGTAGACCTTATCGCTCGCTCTCGGCTCCAGGCTAGCGACGAAGAGCTCATCGAGCGCATCTGCGCAGGGGACGCGGCAGGTTTCATGGCCAAAATAAAAGAGACGGGCGACAGAAACCAGGTCTGTGGCGTGCCGCCCATCTACATCGCTCTTCGCCTGCTCGCCCCCACACGAGGAGAAAAAGTGGCCTATGAACGCTGCCCCGCTGATCCTCAGGGCACTTCTTGGGTCTCGATCTGTGGGCTCACCCTTTACTGAGGGGCCTCCAAAAGGAAATCCTCTTCCCTTAAAGCATATCCCCGAATGTAAGCCTTGGGAGCATCATCGAGGAGATAGTTTACTACATAGAGCTCCCCATCAGGGAACTGCACCCAGCCCGAGTAGCCCGTATCCGAAGCAGGGCTGCGATCATAATCGAGAGGTAAAATACGGGTATGTGCTTGCTCGCGTTCTCTCGCCAAGCAAGAGGGGACATCCGTCAGCGCAGCGAAGAGATTCTGCGTCCTCCATCCCATCCCCCTGCTACCTCCCTGCATATAGCGATGAGTGATCATCACCCTCCCGCTCTGTAACATTCCCGCCACAGGCCGATGGCAGGCTGGCATCGGCATCCGGTAGGGACCTTCCCAATGCTCTCCCCCGTCATAACTGAGAGCCTTGAAAGCATCTAGGCCTTGGCCCGAGTTCTCGCGGAGAAAACAAACCAACTCGCCACCTGGCAATTCAAGAGCACTTCCCTCACAAAGCAAAAGACCCCTCTCTGAGGCAATAGTAAAAGGCCCCCGCCAGGTCTGCCCAGCATCATCGGAAGCCCAACAACGCTCTGCCCAAAGAGGGCCCTGGGGCGTTTGCAACACCGTATGTGCACTGACGAGCCAACGCCCCCTATAAGGCCCCTGACGCAACTCAACCACTCTATCAGGGACAATGCCATAGATGGGCGTCTCGTATGGGCCCTCCCAACTCTCGCCTTCATCCGCACTGAACCAAAGCCAGTTGCTTTGCTCACCCCCCACCCCC
Organism: Anaerolineae bacterium; assembly: GCA_021162655.1. Classification (GTDB taxonomy): domain Bacteria; phylum Chloroflexota; class Anaerolineae; order UBA1429; family UBA1429; genus JAGGYI01. The sequence continues at coordinate 5,713 of JAGGYI010000103.1, read as the reverse complement.
TCATTCCTGCCAGCGATTCGGTCCACCACGACCACCAAGCGTCCATCACTTAGGGTGGAGATGCGTGGGCAATTCCAATAAGGATCCCGACGAGGATCCCCATGAAGAGGTTCCGTCAAAGGACGTTTAGGAGCCCAAGTACGCCCTCGATCCTCTGAAACCGTGTACATGATGCAAGTATAACTACGGTCTACATGATGAGTGCACTCGGCAAAGACGCAAACTAGCCTTCCTCCATGGGTCAAAGCCACATCGGGAAAAGCCTCATAGATCTCATCATCCCGTGCCACGGTAAACTTTTGAATCATCCCCCCTCCAGATCAATCGGTATAGCCAGGGATTCTTTGATAAGGCTTGGACCACCCTGGGTCCTGAATAAGCAATCCCGTATCAGGGTCCTCAGGTAAGGAGGGCTGAGGAAAGAGCCGCCAACGCTCCCCATCCAAAGGATCCTCAAATCCCTGTTCTCGATAGTAAGAAAAGAGCCCCTGGCGCATACGCTCCAAATCCCCCTGGCAAAAAACTACCCCCGCTCGATTACGCGTCTCTTCCGGATCAAGCAAACGATCCATAAGGAACTCGCGCCGATCTGGGGCTGAATAAAAGTACTTCCATCGGCGGTTTACCGCCATATAGACGCCCAATGCCCCACGTTGAAACTGGCTATAGACGGTGCGATCTTCCATTCCCCGGGCCACTCGGGCTAGATCCAAGCCGTCCAATCCATAGGGCCGAGAGTCAATCCCCGCCGCACTCAAAAGAGTGGGCATCACATCAACTAGGCTCACAGGCACATCACACACCCGGCCAGGAGCAAAGCGACGCGGATAACGAACAACAAGGGGAATGCGCGCCGCAGCATCCAACATACTTCGTTTGCCAAAGCAATTGTAATCCCCCAGAAATTCGCCGTGGTCTGAAGTAAAGAGAATCAGAGTGTTCTCAAGCTGACCTGCTTCCTCCAAAGCTTGGAGCATACGGCCAATCTGATAATCGATAAAAGAGATGCAGGCATAGTAATAGGCCTTCATCACCCGTAAGAGATTGTTGTCAATGCCATTATCCCGATACTTGTAGCGATTCTGCACTCGGTTGATGTAAATCTGCAAGGCTTCCATGGCATCAGGGCGCCTGGGTAAAGGCATCAACGCCGCCCGATAGAGCTTGTTCCAAGGAGTGGGAGGAGAAAAAGGAGGATGCGGATGGATAAAGCTAGCAAAGAGGAAAAAGGGGCGCTCCCCCTGGGCCTCGCGGATAAAAGCCACCGCCCGATCCCCCACCCATTGAGTGTTATGTAGGCGGGCCGGCATCTGGGCTGGCTGCGGGATGTAGTACATCTCTCCTCGGGGCCCCATAGGATCGTACACATGGCCAAAGCCATTCGCCTGGAGGAATTGCAAATAGTCATCATCCTCCACTCGCTCGCGAATCTCTTCCGAGTGCTCCCTCGTTTGGAAACCCCGCAGCGCCTGGGGATCAGGGCGAAAATGCATCTTGCCAATCCCATGAGTGCGATAACCCGCCTCTGTCAACACCTGCATCAAGCTGGGTCGATCCTCTGGCATGGGGTCACCATTGTAAGTGCATCCCGTGCGATGGGGATACTGTCCATGGATCAGCGAACAGCGCGCCGGCACGCAAACAGGAGAAGGAGTGTAGGCACTAGTGAAAAGCGTTCCCTCGCGCACCAGACGATCCAGATGAGGTGTCTTGATAATGGGATTGCCTGCTGCGTGGATGGTATCGAAACGCTGCTGATCAGTGAAAATAAGAAGAATATTGGGCTGTGTCATTGTGGCCCCTCCTCAAACCTCGATATCAACGAGATGCGATGCTCCTTTGATAAAAGGGCGAAACCAGGCCTCGATACGCTGCGCACCCTTTTGCAAAGAGCTCTCGCTCTCTACCCAAAGAACACGATATCCCCTTTGGCGAGCCTCCTCAGCCACCCAATGGGCAAAACGCACATCGCGCTCCATCCATCTCTCCCAAGCCTCTTCGGGATCAGTGCATTGCTGTAGGATCGCCTGTACCCACTCGCCCCTCTGGGGATAAGCTTGCCGTTGAAAACCCTCACTGGGAAAAAGCCAAACAGCTCTCCGTGGATCATTCAAAACAGCGGCAACACTGTCAGGCAAGAGAGCCGTTCCCTCAGCCACTATCGGCCGTGTACGCGGCATGGCAAGGAGATCCGCCACAATCATCGGAAACTCTTCACGATAAACGGTGAGAGCCTCCTGAACTTGGAGGTCGACTGGACGCATCCAGATCTCATCCCAACTCATCTGGTTAAGGCGCCACAAAGTAGGCTGCTCTCCAGGGGTAGCCTTTCGAGAATGCTCAGCAAAGTGCTCATCACAATGGTAAACACGCAGACCATATCGCGTCGCCAAGCTCTCTGCCACAGAGGTTTTGCCAGAGCAGGGGGATCCCCCTATCCAGAGTACATGCTCAAGGCCAGACATCGGCATCCTTCTTCGGCCCATGAACTCCTCCCATTTCAAGAGATGATAATATAAAAGACGCGGCTTTACCAGTAAAAGATGCGCCCCCGGTTGACACTTGTATAAAAAAGGCGGTATCCTCCCACGCAAAGAGCGCGTTCAAAAAGGAGGAATGCCATGGCTAGACGCCGAGTACATTATGTGCTCAGCACCCACTGGGATCGTGAATGGTATCAAACCTTCCAGGATTATCGCTATCGCCTAGTCCAGCTCCTCGACCACGTTCTCGAGGGACTGGAAAGCGGGGAGCTCAAAGGACCTTTTACTACTGATGGACAAGCGATCATCCTTGAAGATTATCTTGAGGTTCGTCCTGAGCGCCGTGCCCAAATCGAGCGTTTGGCCCAGGAACGCAAACTGGTCATCGGCCCATGGTACGTCTTGCCCGACGAGTTTCTCGTTTCTGGAGAATCCCTCATCAGGAACCTGCGTTTGGGGAGGGAAGTGGCTCGCGCTCTAGGAGGAACACCCTCCAACGCCGGTTTCGTTTGTGATCTCTTTGGACACATCAGCCAACTCCCACAGATCTTTGCTGGATTCGGCCTACGTGCAGGGTTCCTTTGGAGGGGGGTGAACCACATTGAATCCCGGCACTTTCTCTGGCGTGGAGCTGATGGTACAGTGCTCCCCTGTTATCGTTTTGGGCAGGGAGGCTACTGCAGCTATGCCTTTCATGTACGCCATCTAGACAAACCCTACCGTCCCTTTGACCCCGAAGAAACCCTCAAAGACCTGAGAGCTTTCATCCAACGTGAGGCCACAGCGAACGAGGTAGATCCAATCCTCCTCTTTGACGGATGTGACCACCAAGAATGGGATAGGAGAGTTTACGCCGTTCTTTGCCAGTATATGGAGCAGCCCGACGAAGCCTTTGAGGTTCTTCATTCCGATCTTGATACTTATATCGAGGAGATGCTCCCCCAGATAGAGCGCATCCGCACCACTCGAGAAGGAGAACTTCGAGAGGCTGGTCGCTATCCACGCCATATCGATAGCCAATGGCTGATCCCAGGCGTCCTCTCCAGCCGAGTATGGATCAACCAAGCCAATGCCGAGTGCCAGACGCTTCTCTGCCACTGGGCCGAACCACTGAGCGCCTTTGCCCACCTCGCCATAGAAGAGGAATATCCTCAGGGCTTCCTCAATGTCGCTTGGCGTTGGCTCATTAAGAACCACCCACACGACTCGATCTCGGGCTGCAGCATCGACGCTGTCCACGAGGATATGAAGTTCCGCTTCAGCCAAAGTCGCCAGATCGGGCAGCGCCTGCGCATCGAAGCTGCTCGCAAGTTGGCAGCGAACATCCAGGGAGAGCTCCAAGACGGAGAACTTCGGGTGGTAGTTTTCAACCCTCTGCCCCGAGCCCTCTCTGAAACGGTCGAACTGACCCTGCAGATCCCTAGCGATTGGCCCACTTTCAACGAGTTCTTTGGCTACGAGCCCAAACCTGCCTTTCGCATCTACAACGCCAACGGAGAGGAGATTCCCTACCAACGCCTTGCCCAGGCGATGGGGCGCACCAAGAAGCGCATTCGCCCCACACACTTTCCTGAGGCCTATCGCACAAACGACGTCACCGTTAGCCTGCCGCTGCACCTTCCCCCTATGGGCTATACCACGCTAACGGTCCGCCGTGGTGAAGAGGGCTTGCCCACACGGCACCCTGAGACGCCGGGCCTAGCCACCAGCGAGCGCTCGATGGCCAACGAGCTCCTTGAAGTCACCATCGAGGCAAACGGCTCGCTCACCATCCTGGATAAACGCAACGGACAAAAGTACTCCCGCCTGCTCACCTTTGAAGACGTCGCCGATATCGGTGATGGCTGGTATCACGGTATCGCTGTAAACGATCAGTGCTTTGTCTCCAGCGCCAGCCGTGCCGAAGTAGCCCTGGTACACAATGGCCTTATGCTCACTACCTTCCGAGTACGCACCACCTTGCTTGTGCCCCATCATTTTGACTTTGCCAGCATGACCAGGTCCGAGGAGCTGGCAGAGCTGGTTATCGATAACCTAATCAGCTTGCGCCCAGGGAGTGATCGCCTGGAGATCGAAACGACGGTTCACAACACCATCGAAGATCATCGGCTGCGCGTCCTCTTCCCCACAGGGGCACAAGCGCAGACTTTTCTTACCGACACTCCCTTTGACGTCGTCGAACGGGCCATTGCTCTGCCAAAGGATAACCACCTTTATCAAGAGCTAACGGTCGAAACGAACCCCCAGCAGAGCTGGACAGCCATTTACGACGGCCAACGTGGCTTAGCAGTGATAAGCACAGGCCTGATGGAAACAGCTGTACGCGACCTGCCCGAGCGACCCATTGCGCTGACCCTCTTGCGGAGCACCCGCCGCACAGTGATGACCGACGGAGAACCCAATGGCCTCCTCTTGGGCGATTTTCATTTCCGCTATTGGCTAATACCTCTTGCAGGCGAACCCGATCGTACCCGCCTCTTCACCTTAGGCCACCAGTTAGCCGCCGGCCTGCATACCGCCCAGCTCCTCAGCGCAGATATAGCTCTACATCGCTCTACAGGCAACCTGCCTCCAGAGCTCAGTTTCCTCGCCCTAGAAGGGCCCGCTGTTCTGACTAGCGCTCGCCTGGTAGATGGAGCTCTAGAAGTGCGTCTCTTTAACCCCACTAGCGATACTATAGAAGCCATCCTACACCTAGGTGACCTCCCCGGAAAAAGGATCCCCTTTACTCAAGTGCAGCCTGTAAACCTGGAAAGCCATCCTTTGGAGGAACCCCGTAGGCTCCAAGGCACACAGCTTCCCATCGAACTCGGGCCTAAAAAGATCCTCACTTTGCGCTTTTCATAAAAAAGCCAGGGGCTACTATCATAGCCCCTGGCTCAGCCCCGCTAAAAGGAGGCGAACAATGCTCAAAGAAGGCGACTTGGCCCCTGATTTTATCCTTCTCTCAGATCAGGGGGAAGAGGTAACCCTCTCGTCCTTCCGTGGGAAAAAGGTGGTGGTTTACTTTTACCCAAAAGACAATACCCCTGGCTGCACCAAAGAGGCATGCAGCTTCCGCGATGCCCATGACGAATTTCTCGCCAAAGGAGCTGTGGTCATTAGCATCAGCCCAGATCCCCCTTCCTCGCACCAAAGATTTCGGGCAAAATACAACCTGCCCTTCTACCTTCTCTGCGATACTGACCACAGCGTAGCCAAGGCTTATGGCGCTTGGGGAGAGAAAAAGA
>JAGGYI010000240.1 GCA_021162655.1 Anaerolineae bacterium | reverse complement strand
TGGGTCGGCCCAGGAAACGACGCTTGCAGCCCCAATGGTCATCCTGATGCCAGCATAGACCTTTGGCTCACCCCAGGGGCAGACGCCTCCCCCATCCAGATCACGGGCATCACCGTTCAAGTGGCAGGCATGAAAGAAAGCCACCGCTGGGATACGGATCCCAACACCGAAGACTGGGTTGTAGGTGTCACGGAAGGGAGCACCCTACTGAACCCCGAAATCTCCTTCCAAAGGGTCATCTCCCAGCCCAGCCACCTTGTCCTCTACATCGATGAACCTGCTGAGGCTTCTCTTTTTACTCCTGGCCGGGCCTTTACTGTTACCCTTACCCTCTCGCAAGGAAACTGGGTTGCCCAGGGGGTAATTCCCTCATGCCCCTCGGAAGAGGAAAACAACTTGGCCTCAAAAGAGGGGGCCTCGGTCTCTGGCACGGTATGGTGTCTTGGTCCTCAACGGGGCGATCGCTTCCGTGAACACAAGGCAGCAACGGGGGTAAAGCTTACCCTCATCGACTCGCTCACCGGTGAGGTCATTGCAGAGCAAGTGACCGACGCATCCGGACGTTATCGCTTCGAAGGGCTCAAATGGCGGCACTACTACCTCATCCAGGCTCCCATCGAGGGCTATGAACCTGTGTTCTCTCGCTTCTGGGGTGTCGCTGCTACCGAAGGGAGCGAGATCATCATCAATTTCGAGAATCGCCCACTGGTTGGCCAAAAGCCCACTCTCCTTTACCTTCCTCTCGTCACCAGGTAAAGCCCCTTCCTCCGACAAATTTACTCCTTGTTTACGCACAACGTGCCCACCCTATGCTATACTATAGGCGTGGTCGGCGCGGACATCTCGATTCAATCTCATCTTCCCTACTCCTCCTTTTCGCAGGAATCGCCTTCATTTGGCGCGGTGAAGGCGATTCCATCTTTTTAAGAAGCATTTGCCTTTGAAACGCGAGCTGATATATAATGCGCCCGACCTAGGGTATATAGATGTTCAGGAGGGCAATGCTGGAACCAATTGAGACCGCTCGTTTTGCTGTAGACGTCATTGCCTCCAAGATGGGGGCAGACATTCTATTACTAGATATCTCGGACCTTACCATCATTGCGGATTATTTTGTCATTGCGACAGGAGAATCCGAGAGGCAGATCAAAGCCATCACCGAGGAGCTTGTTCATCAGCTTAAGGAAAAGCATGCGCTTTTGCCCCTCTCCGTTGAGGGCACACCTATGTCTGGATGGGTCTTGCTAGATTATGGGAGCGTTGTCATTCACATTTTCTCCGAGCGGCAGCGCAATCGCTACCAACTCGAGGAACTTTGGCAAAAAGCACGCACAGTAGTGCGTATGGCTTAAGGACTGTTCCCGCAGGATCCGACCAAAAAAGCGGCCGCTTTCTGGCGGCCGCTCTTCCGTTCCTCCCCGCTTGCTATTCGAAAATCCACTTGTCCGTGTCTCGTTGCCACGAGACCAATTCTTCCTCCCGGAAAAAGAGGGCTATCTCCCTCTGTGCCGTCTCTGGACCATCAGAGCCATGCACTAGATTGCGACCAATCTCCAAAGCGAAATCCGCCCGAATCGTCCCTGGTGCCGCCTCGACGGGATTCGTTGCCCCCATTGTGCGGCGCACGACTTCGATCGCCTTCTTCCCCTCGAGAACCATTACAACCACGGGCGCAGAAGTGATATAACGGATAAGTCCTTCAAAGAAAGGTTTACCCTCATGCACACTATAGTGCCGTCGCGCCAGCGCTTCATCGATCTGGATCAGCTTCATCCCAACGATCTTGAGACCCCGATTCTCCAGACGCGAAATGATCTCTCCCACAAGTCCTCTTTGCACCGCATCCGGCTTGATGATAACCAGTGTCCTCTCCATACGAATCCGTCGACCTCCCTTTTTATATGATCCTAATTCTCCTCTTTTGGGAAAGAGGCCTCTTGCTTCTGCCGAGCTAAAAGGAGTAGCTCCAGCAATGACGAATTCCCCGGATAAACCCGGTTGACCAGCTCAAGATCACGAAGGACCTGGAGCAACAGCTCATCTCGCTCCAAGAGGGTCCGATATTCGGGCAATGCCTTCTCCAACTGTCCTGCATTCCAAAGTCGTCGGGCCCGCTCCAAACAAGCTTGGGGATCCCAGGGTTCCTCTTTTACTGCAGCCCCCTGGGCTTTCGCCGCCTGGCCCGAGGCCTCTTCCACGACCGAAGTCTCCGTCAACTGTCCCTCATTCCGCTCTGCGAGCAAAAAGGCCGGCAGTTCCTCCCTTTGTTCTGAAAGGGAATCCTCGTCCTTTCCAGAGGAGACAAGTGAGGCCTTGCCCTCAATTGTCTGCCCTTGCCCAGGCTCCTCCAGGTAGGCTAGGCCCAAAGGAGGCAACTCCTCTTGTTCCAAGGGCAAACGCACCGTCCGCGGAGGGAGAGGGGAACGAGAGCCAAAGAGCTCCTGAGCCAATATATTCTCCGGATCAAGCTCCTGAGCACGCTGAAGAAGCGCCCGAGCCTGTTCATCTTGTTCTGTATCCAGCCAGATGCGCCCCAAAATGAGCAATGCCTTTAGACAATTGGGGAGCTCATCGAGGATTCCCTGGCATACGGCTTCAGCATCCGGATAACGCCCATCTCTCCAAAGTGCCTCAGCTAGCGCCACCCGCAGATCAAAGCGCTGGGGGAACTCTCTCAGCAATTCACGCAACTCCCCAATGGCCCTAGCATAAAGATGACCTCGCAGATAGATCCTCGCCAAAGCGGCCCGGTTCAGCTTGACCCGCTTGGAGACGGTGACATCTCGCTCCATATAAAGCCGCACGAGCTCCCGCCGCACCTGCCGGTTCCCAGGAGAGAGCTCAAAGGCCCGCTCATACTGCCAAATCGCCTCATCTAGCAGACCTCGGCCTTCATAAATTGCCCCCAGACTTGCATAGGCCAAGGTATGCTCGGGATCTACTCCCAGGACACGGCGGAAAAGGTTTGCCGCTTCTTCATGCTCCCCCAGCTCAAGGTAAAGCATTCCCAAAAGGCTATACACTTTGACATACTTGGGAAAGCTCTCCAGAACACGGCGACAGGCTAAGGCAGCCTTTGCCAGCTGACCCCGCCGGAGAAGCCGCTCTGCCCTTTCCATTTGACCTGCAAGGGTAAGCTCCGCCATGGACCTATCCTTATACTTGACCCCCTCGCTACAGTTGGCCCCTATTATGCGTCTAACGGACGGACCTGTCAATCCCTACCTAAGGGTAGAAGAGACACTCACCTTATTTGACACGCCTTCCTCTATCGTTATACTAGGCACGAAAGCTCTTGCTCACACTTTTGAGGAGGTATATACCCATGGCCTACATGATCACCGATGAGTGCATCTCTTGTGGCGCCTGCGAAGCTGAGTGCCCCAACGAGGCGATCTCTGAGGGGGAAGAGCACTTTGTCATTGATCCCGACAAGTGCACCGAGTGCGTAGGCTTTTTCGAGACTCAGCAGTGCGTCGAAGTGTGCCCCGTCGAGGCTCCTGCGCCTGATCCTGATCATCAGGAAACCCAGGAGGAGCTTCTGGAAAAGTTCCGTCGCCTGCACCCTGGGATGGAGCCCAAGCTCTTTTAGCCTTGAGGGCTCGAGAACCTCTGATCGGCATCAGAGGTTCTTTTTTTATGTGCAAAAAAAGAGGGGCAAAAGGTATTGCCCCTCTTTTCATTTCTTCGGGCTTATAAATCTCAGGCTGCCCCCGTCTCTTTGACTTCAGCTTCCCCCTTGAGGTGCCGCTCAAGCCAGGCATTCAAGTCTGACCGACGGAACCGCCAGGTACGCCCGATCTTGATGGCAGGAATCTTGCCATCCTGAGCCCACGAATAAATCGTGGATTCCTTCAGCTGCAGGTACTGTGCCACCTGCTTGACATTGAGAAGTGTGTCTTGGTCCATTTCTTAAACTATCCCCCCCAAGTATTAATTGATGGTTACCATTAACTACTGCGCAAGCCTACGTAGTACAACGATCAAAATCGTTGACTCTCATACGCTCACGCAATGTCAATGATACCAACTATCCCAAACACATTATACACGAAAATGTCAGGCAAGTCAACAAGAAAGGTAAATGAATACAATACGAAGCGCGATAGCGATCAAAACTTCTCTCACATAGGGCTCTGAAAGAGAACACAGAAAACCGCTAATCGGGCAAAAGCATCACTATTACTCCCATTGCAAAGAGAGGGAAGCCTTTGGCTTCCCTCTCCTTTATCCTAAAGAGACTTCTTTCTGAGTAGCTGCAGACCTATACGCCGCCTCAATGATCTGGACCACCATCGCAGCCTCTTCGGGCTTGACAAGAGGCTCCCGTCCCTCGCGGATGGCTGTCACCCAATCGCTGATCTCCCTTTGGTAGGCGGTCTTGCCATCATCGGAGAAGCCCAAGGGCTCCTCGACGAGCTCTCCGCTCACCTCGCCCAAGAAACGCATGGGCTGCTCCTCTCCAAATAACATGGGGTTATAAAGTAACCCACCCTCCGATCCCAAGATCTGGAGCTGATGTGCATTCGGCATATGGCCCGCCCAACTCACCTCAACGATCAAGGTGAGGTCTTCTCCCAAGCGAACAAAAGTGGTGGTCAAGTCGTCAACATCGAACCGTGCGCCAGGAGGAAAATGATCTGCTCCCCAAGAACCCAACCCCTTGGCACGAGGACCAAATTTAGCATAACACATTGCTGAAACTGTTCTGGGCTGGGGATGCCCCAATAGCCAAAGGGAAAGATCCAGCATATGGCAACCTATGTCCATCATTGCACCGCCACCGGCCAGGTCTTTATTCGTGAACCAGCTCCCATAGCCTGGGATCCCCGCCCGCCGCCAGAGGTTCGCCTTAGCATAGTAGATCTCTCCCAACCTGCCGCTGGCGATCAAACTCTTGGCAGCCTGCATTACAGGGCCATAACGCATGTGGAACCCCACCGTCAACGTGCGTCCCACTCGGCGGCTAGTCTCCACCATCGCCTGGGCATCTGCGAAGGTAAGGGCCATGGGCTTCTCACAAAGCACGTGAGCTCCCGCCTCCAGGGCATCGATAGTCATCTGAGCATGAAAGGCATTGGGGCTACAAATGCTCACCAGATCCAACTTTTCCTCCTCTAACATCTGGCGATAATCCCCATATGCCCGAGGAATGCCCAGCTCCTGAGCTACTTGGCGAGCCCGTTCCTCCTTGACATCACAAAGAGCGACGACCTCCACCCCGGGAGCGGCTCGATACCCAGGGATATGGCCTCGTACCGCGATAAAACCAGCTCCTATGACCCCTGCACGCAACGTCTCCATGGTTCGTTCTCCTCTTTTTAGGGGTCACTGTATCCAGCTTTGAGAGAATGTCAACCGTCACCGCTCTCCAACCTGCCTTGAAAACGATACCCTACCCCTCTCTCTGTGAGGAGGTACTGAGGCCGACGAGGATTCCTCTCAATCTTTTTGCGAAGATGGTTCATATAGATTGCCAAATATTGGTAACTATGACGGGGGCTCTGGCCCCAGAGGGCCTCCGCAAGCTCCTGGCGAGAGACAGCTCTCCCCTGGTGGGCATAGAGATGGAGAAGAAACTTGAACTCCAGGCGGCTCAGCTCAACCCGTTGCCCCGCTACTTCAACGAAATGCCGATGAGGCTCAATAGTCAGATAGCCATCCCGATAAGGGCGCAACCCCTCATGAGAGCCGCTTGTTCGCCGCAGCAGAGCCCGAATGCGTGCCTCCATCTCCAGCAAGCTAAATGGCTTGACAAGATAGGCATCAGCTCCGAGGGCCAACCCTCGGATCACTTCTGCCTCCGAACCCAATACCGAGAGGAAAAGAACAGGAGCCTGAAGAAACTCCCGAAGTTGCTCATATAATCGGCGCCCATCTGTATCTGGCAGGAGGATATCTAAAAGAACCACATCCGGTTGCACATGCCGTCCCAGTTGCAGCCCCTCTTCTCCCGTCCTAGCAAGATGAACACCATACCCCCGCTCCTGGAGGTAAGAGGAGATAATGCGCCCCAACTGTTGATCATCTTCGATTAGAAGAACCTGGATCATCTCCATCGCCCCACCCGGATGTAAAAACAGCCCCATGGACGGAGAAGCTCTCTTTTCCATCCACAGGGCCTTTTTCCTGACATCCACCCATCCTTTTCACTTGGATTCAGCTCTGGGCCGTGCGGCTAGAGTAACCACCACCTCTTTGACCTTTCCTCCCCGCAGGATGCGCAAACGTACTTTTTGCCCCACCTCCGTGTGTCGAATCAAATAACTAATCAAATCGTCAAACTTTTTCACCTCTTGGTCATCGATACCTATGATGATATCTCCGCCCACGGGCACTTTTTGTCCCTCTATCTCTACAACCTTTCTACTGGGGCGAAGTTTCGCTTTGGCGGCAGGACTTCCCTCCACTACTTCTACTACCAACACCCCATGCTGATTCTCCGGAAGGTCCATTGCCTTGGCTAGGGCCGGGTTCAGTGTCAGCGTCGAGATGCCCAACCAGGGATGCTCATGATAACCTTTGGCAATGAGATCGGGCACAACCTTTTTCACAATGTTCACGGGGATAGCGAACCCCACGCCCGAGGAAGCCCGCACAGGGGACTCGATCGCCGCATTTACTCCTACAACCCGGCCCTGGAGATCCAAAAGAGGACCTCCCGAATTCCCGGGGTTGATGGCAGCATCCGTTTGAATGATATCGGGAATGGTATAGCGCCTCTCCCCACTTCTCGTCGCCGGCAAAAGCCGTCCCAAGCCACTGACAATCCCTGCCGTCATCGTCCCCTGCAGCCCAAAGGGGTTCCCAATAGCCACAACCTTCTGCCCGACCCGCAAAGCATCCGAATCCCCCAGAGGAAGGGGCCGTAGCTTTTCCGGAGGCAACTTGACCTTCAGCACCGCCAAATCGCTATCTGGGTCCGTTCCCACCACCGTCGCCGGCACAGAAGTATCATCATAGAAGGTAACACGCACCTCATCTGCCCCTGCGACGACGTGGTTGTTCGTCACAATGTGTCCCTGAGTATCATAGACAAAGCCAGACCCCTCTCCATGTTGATAGTACTCCTCGGGAGTCTGAGGAGCAAAGAAAGGAAACCCCGGAATCTCGGCAAACGGCTTCATCTTGACTTTGCTCACCACCAATACGTTCACCACCGAGGGATTCACTCGCTCATAAAGCTCTATCAAAAGCTGACTCTCATCGCTAGGCCGCACAAGAGGAGGGACCACAGTTGGCGTGAGGGGAACTTTGGCTAACTCGGGCGTGGGAATGGGCGTGGGTGTAACTCGCAGCAAATGTCTGCGTAAAGCGCCAAGATCGGGAGCAGGAAAAACAAAACACCCCGCCAAGCTCATCACCATGAACAAGCTCAACGCGAACATCAAGCCCTTTTTTACTACTCTCATTGCACCCTCCATAGCCTTTTGCCAAGTCTAATAAACTCTCCTTATAACACTATACTACATTTTGACCCTCCAAGGAAAAAAAGACTTCGCCTGCTGCACTTGCCAGGGAGCTCAACCACGTGTATCCTGTGCTTGTCGAGGTTGCTCTAAAAACTGGAGGAATATTCCCTATGCAAGTTCCCTATGGTCTATGGCCCAGTCCTCTGACTCCACAGAGCCTCTCTCAAGAAACTCGCCTTCGCGAGATAGCTTGGGATTCGGATGGTCATACACTCGTCTGGGTGGAAGGCCGATCCGGCCATGGTGTGCTTGTCTGTGCCCAAGCCTGGGAAGGTGCCTCTCGAGATTTGACAGCGGAACTTTCGGTCCGTGCCCGTGTAGGCTATGGCGGTGGAGACATGACAACTGCCCTCGGACACGTTTATTTCATCTCAGGAGGGCGCATCTACCGTCAACCCCTTCAGCCCGGGGAAGCTCTGCCCCTTACGCCTGCTTTTGGCGATGCCGCCTCTCCCAAGCTCTCCCCTAATGGGGAATGGGTTCTCTTTGTCCACACATACGAAGATACTGACTGCCTTGCCATTGTCGACAGCAAAGGGCAAAGGTGGCCTCAGAAGCTTGTCTCGGGAGATGATTTTTACATGCAACCCACATGGCACCCCAGCGGCCAGCAGATCGCTTGGGTGTCTTGGAATGTGCCCTTGATGCCTTGGGATGGTACACGCCTCAGCCTCGGCACTTTGGAATGGACGGCAAACGGGCCCATCTTGAGCAAACAAGAGCATATTGCCGGTGGAGAGGAAACAGCTATCTTTCAACCCGAGTTCTCTCCCGATGGACGCTACCTGGCCTATATTTCCGACGCGAACGGCTGGAGCAATCTCTATCTCTATGATCTCCAGAGCCAGGAACATCGTCCCCTGGTACTCGATGAGGCAGAGCTTGGACTACCAGCGTGGCAACAGGGAATGCGCACCTTTGCTTGGCATCCCAACGGAAGCATCATCTTTTACACCCGAAACAGCCAGGGCTTTATGCAGCTATGGCAAGTGAATATTCACGACGGAAAGAGAGAACCTCTCTCAAACTTGCAAGAGTATACCCACTGGTCTCAGATCACCGTTTCTACACAAGGATACCTTGCCGGCATTGCCTCTGGCCCACGCACTCCTCCCCGCATAGTTGTCTATGACCCTCGTGTGGGGCGAGCCCAAGTGAGGGCCTTTTCCAGCACTGAGACGGTCCCTCCCGACCTTCTGACCATCCCGCAAGCCATCTCCTGGCAAACCAAAGGGGGAGACATGGTCCACGGCCTCCTCTACCTGCCCACAAAGAGGTTCTCCAGCTCTGGCAAGCCCCCACTCACCGTCCTGGTTCATGGAGGCCCCACAAGCCAAGCCACCGCCCGATATTCTTCACAGGCCCAATTCTTCGCCACAAGGGGCTACGCTGTTCTCGACGTGAACTACCGCGGCAGCACAGGCTACGGGCGCGCGTACCGCAATAAATTGCGTGAACAATGGGGCATCTACGATGTAGATGACGCCGTCTCTGGCGCTGAACACCTCGCCCAAAAGGGCCTCGTCGATCCTTCCAAGATGGTCATCATGGGGGGAAGTGCAGGGGGTTATACTGTATTGCAAACCCTCATCCGGTATCCCGGGGTTTTCAAGGCGGGAATCTGCCTTTATGGGGTAACCAACCTCTTTACTCTGGCCGCCGATACCCACAAGTTTGAGCGCCGCTACTTGGACTTGCTCATCGGTCCTCTGCCAGAAACGGGGCAGCGCTACCGAGAGCGCTCCCCCATCTTTAATGCCGACCGCATTCGTGATCCAGTGGCCATCTTTCAGGGCGAAGAGGACCGCGTGGTGCCCATGAGCCAGGCAGAAACCATCGTCAAGGCTCTTCAACGGAATGGCATTCCGCATGAGTACCACCTTTACCCTGGAGAAGGCCATGGTTGGCGAAAGGCAGAAACTATCCGTGCCTTTTACGAGGCCGTACTGCGCTTTTTGAAACAGTATGTTCTGTTTGCCTGATACCAAGGAGAGAGCATGATGGGCCTGGTCCGAACGCTGGATTCTGTTTCCTTTCAAGACCTGGCCACATGTGGAGGAAAAGCCGCCCGCCTAGGAGAGGCTCTTCGCTTGGGCTGTCCTGTCCTTCCTGGTGTCGTCCTCTCAACGGACCTCTATCGTCGCTTCATGCAGCAAGGAGGTCTCCAGGGAGAAATCGCCTCCATTCTGGCCACCATGCAGCCCACAACGCTTACTCACTTCCAAGCCGTCGAGTGGGCTGTGCAATCGGCCTTCAAGGTGCGACGCCTACCCAAAGAGATCTCGGAAACGATCCAAGCAGCCTGGCGCTCTTTGGGGGGCGTCCCTGTAGCAGTGCGCTCCTCAGCCACAAACGAGGATAGCCCTTTCCAGAGTTTCGTGGGACAACACGCTACCTTTCTCGATGTCGACAGTGAGGAAGCAGCTATCGAAGCTGTGCTTGGTTGCTGGATGTCCCTCTTTAGCGCCAAAGCCCTTTCCTATGCCCAACGCTTCGGGGTAGACCTCCTGAATTCGGCCATGGCTGTGCTGATGCAGCCCATGGTTACGGCTTCTACCCAGGGGGCCCTTTTCACCGTCGATCCCATCACCGGGAATCCTGACGTCTTTGTTTTGGAAATTCAAAAAGGGCCTGGGCAAGGAGTCCACCGCCTTGACCCCTATCAAGATGGAGCAGAGGAACCCGCTTTCTGGCGAGAGCTGCGCCGCCTTGGCCTTCTTCTCGACGAGCACGAGCTTGCTTACCAAGCCATCGAGTGGTGCATTGCCGATGAGCAGCTCTACTTTTTGCGGGTACGCCCTGCTACTCAGGTTCCCCATTACCTTCCCCTGGATAAAGCAGAAATCGGAGCTGGCCGAGGGCCTTTAGAGCTCATTCGCCCTCCCGACTGTACCCCCAGGGAGATGCGCCCTTACTCCTGGTACCACCGCAGTCGCAGCGCCATCCTCAACGCCGTCTATTTTAAACAGGCCCATCGACTCTTCTCCCTCTATGCTGGGCGCGAAGAGTTTTACATCTGCGGATATCTCTATGCACGTTACCGTCACTTTCCCTTTCCCATCTCTGAGCGAACCCACAGGCCTTTACAATACCTTCTGCATACTCTGCGCAGGCTATATGCCGCCCGCAAGCTAGACCGGGAATTCAGAGCCCTTTGGAGGGAGAAGCGCCCCCGCCTCGCCGCACTAAATGAAAGGGACCTCTCTAGCCTCTCCAACGAGGCCCTGGCCCAATTCCTCCGGGAAGTTATGCTCCTCAGCGAAGCCTTTTGGACCCAATGTGGCCATCTAGGAGACAGCGACCGCGTCTTTGCTGATCTCCTCCAACGGCTCCACGAACACTGGGTAGAAGCAGATAGCTCCTCTCCACGTACCTTGCTTTGGACGAGGGACGATGAGCGTTCCCAGGCCCTTGAAGAGCTCTGCGAACTTGCCAGGGCCACCTACAGCTCTGCAGATGAGGAAGAAGAAGCTTTCCAAAGCTTCTTTCACCGCTACAGGCACCTCTTCCTTCAGGGGAACCCTTTGGCAGAATGGCAAGATATCTGCTTCCTCCAAGAAGACCCTTCCTCTGCCCGCCAAGAGTGGCAAAAATGGGCTCAAAACAATGGCCCCACCCTTCGCGAGCAAAATATGGAGCGCCTTTGCGAACGTCTTCTCCTGGAGCGCCAGATCCTAGCTCGCCTCGGCAAGATCAAAGGAACCCTTTATCGCTACATTCTCGGCCTGGCCAGGCGTTATGCTCCCTTGCGTCGAGACTGTGAGGCAGCCACTCTGCTCTGCCGGCTGCTTGAACGCGACGCCGTCCGCGAGAGCGGACGTCGCCTACACACCAGGGGGCTCACAGAGAATCCTCTGGAAAGTCACCTCCTCGGTTGCCGAGAGATCATTGACTGGCTCGAGGGAAACATCCAGGAGGAGGAGATTGCCCAGCTCCTACAAAGGCGGCGAGGGCTGTATCGGCGCTGGTGGCGATACGCCCCGCCCGACATTCTCACTGATGAGGCCAAGCCTCCTGCGATCGAAATTGGGCTCAACGTGCCCCCCGAAGATGTTCTCCGGGGCTTGGCCGTTTCACCAGGGTTTGCCAGAGGCCGGGCCCGTGTGGTAACCACCTTAACCGAGGCTACCAACATTCTCCCAAGAGAGGTGCTCGTCTGTCGGGAACCCCTCTTTGAGCTAAGCCCTCTCTTTGGGATTGTCTCCGCCGTGATTGCCGAGAGGGGTGGTCTCCTTGACCATGCCAGCGTGCTGGCCCGAGAGTACCAGGTGCCCGCCATCTTTAGCGTCCCAGAGGCCACACAGAAGATCAAAACAGGGGAAGAACTCCACGTAGATGCCAACAACGGCATCATCGTCCGTCACCATCCGGAGCCCAAATGGGACACTTTTTAAAAGCACTAGCCACGAGAGCTCTACTACTCTTGGCCCTCTTTGTAGCTCCCGGTGGCACTCTCCAAGCTTATGAGGCCTTTCCCTTGGCCCCAGGGAACACCTTCCTGGCCCAACAAGGTAGGACCTTTTTCGTTTCTCCCCAAGGAGATGATCACAATCCAGGAACCAGAGAGCGCCCCTGGGCCAGCCCCGCCTACGGCGCCAGCAAATTGCAACCAGGGGATACCCTCATCCTCCTCGGGGGGCGTTATGTGCTCAGCGACTATGAACGAGATATCATGAGGCCACCTTCGGGAACAAAAGATGCCTGGATCACCATCAAAGGAGAACCGGGAAACCGCCCTATTCTCGCTGGACGCAACAATCTCTATACTGCTATCGACCTTTCTGGAGTGCGCTACCTCATCCTAGAGAACATCGAAATCACCCACGACTCCCAAGCCTCAGGAGCTCAGTTACGCTCTCGCGACGGCATCACCATTGCGGCAGAGCCAGCCGGCCCTCTCGTCTTGCGCCATCTCTATGTCCACCATCTCGATGAGTTTGGCCTGAACGCCCAAGACATTGAGGACGTAGAGATCCTATACTGCGAATTCTCTCACTGTGGCTTTGGGGCCATTGGGGGCCCTGCTGGCGAACAGGGGGGATAGCGTCGGGTACACATTCACGGCTGCCGCTTAGCTTACAGTGGGCATTACTACCAGGGAGGAGATGGCTCGGATCGTCCCTACGACCGTCCAGATGGTTTTGGCATCGAGCCCTCTACCGGCCCCATTGAGATCAGTGAAACCATTGCGGAGCACAACTATGGCGACGGGTTGGATTCAAAGGCCGCCCATACCACCATCCGTCGATGCATCGTAGCAAACAATTCCTGCGACGGTATCAAACTCTGGGGTGGGGGCAGCCGGGTGGAAAACTCGCTAATCTATGGCCGCGGTGATGGGGAAAGTACCCCTACCCCCTGGGCAGCCCTCGTCATCGACACAGACGAACCCGGGGGTCGCTTTGAGATCGTCAACGTAACAATCGACGACGCTCTGGGGGAAAATTACATTGTTTACATCCAGTATGACCATCCACAGGTCCCCATCGAACTCGCTCTCCACAACAACATCTTTTGCGGGCGTGGCCCCAAAAGCACCTTTTTCATCGGCCAAGCCACAAACCTTGAGGCCACGCACAACCTCTTTTACTTACCCTCCCCTTCTGGTTCATGGAGAACATGCCTATACCCAGGCCACCATCGGTGAACTCGGGCCCGGGAACCGCTATGGAGATCCCCTCTTTTTCTCCCCTGCTTGGGGCACCTGGGGGAACTACCATCTCCAGCAAAGCAGTCCGGCCATCGATGCAGGAGATCCCTCATTCGCTCCCTCAGAAGACCTGGAAGGTCGCCCCCGCCTTGGCACGCCGGATGTAGGAGCTTACGAGTTCCTCCCTTACTCTCAAGATAATCTCGAACTCTTTCTCCCCTTTGCCACCAAGCGCCCTCGCTTTCCTTAAATCTCAAGCCCACGCCCTCTGATTTTCCACTAACGGAAGAGAGGGCTATAATCTTCTTCAGAAGGTTTTGTGAGGAGCAACCATGAGGCTCGCCCTAAAGGCTACGTTCTCTCAAGGGGGCAAGCGGTTAGGACGCTTTTTCCTTCGGTTGGATGTAGCGGCAGGGCTTCTCTTCCTTATCCTCGTCGCTGCCGGCATAGGTTCCTTCTTCCCCCAGCTGCCCCCCTCCCAGGACCCGAGCCAGCTCAAGCTCTGGCAAAAGGCCCTGGAAGAGAGATATGGTACCCATTTTGAGTTCCTTCAAGCCCTGGGGGTTTTTCACCTTGGGCGCTCTCCACTTTTGCTTGTTCCCCTTGTGCTCACCAGTGGGGCAGCCCTTTTCTGCACGAGCAAGCGGTGGCGAGCCCTCTGGCAACAGCTCTCATCTTTTCCTCCTCTGCCCAACAGGCAAGCCCTAGAAGACGCTCCCTTTACCTTCTCGCTCTTGCCCCCCGACGATCCTTCCACCTTTTGGGCAAGGGCCCTTCAGGAGCTCCGGGAAAGGGGGTTCAGCACCCATCTCTCTGAGACGGGTGAAGGAACTTGGCTGCAGGGAATACGTCATCGTTGGGCTCTAGGGGGAACACTTTGCACCCATTTGGCTATCTTGCTCCTATTCCTAGGTGGGCTCATCAGCCTAGGGGCTGCCCAACGTGTCGAGATTACCCTCCCCCCCGAT
>JAGGYI010000012.1 GCA_021162655.1 Anaerolineae bacterium | reverse complement strand
TACCATATGCGGATTCATTTTGGCATAACGCCCATATGCAAAAGTACCGCGGCTTCCAGCTCCCAAAAGAACCACCTCAATAGGTTTCATCATCCTCCCTCTCCTGAAAAATTTACCCTGCAAGGGTAGTACGGGAGGATACCTTTGTCAATTGAGTAATTCCACCCAGGCGCCACACCTTGCATTGGCAAAGATTTCGCTATACGCTATTATCATAAAAAAATCCATCCTCAGCGAGGGAGATTCTTAATGCTTCCAAAAATCCAAGTTGAATCCGTCCGCCGGGTGTATAATGATGGCAATCACAATGCCTTCACCGACCTTTGCCGTTTCCAAGACAGGTTCTACCTCACCTTCCGCAGCTGCCCTGAAGGGCACATGATCTTTGACTCCTCTGAGATACTCGTCCTCGCCAGCAAAGATGCCCAGGAATGGGAGATCGTTTTTCGCTTTGGCGTCCCGGATCGCGATGTGCGCGATCCCCATTTCCTTATCTTTCAAAGCAAGCTCTTTGTTTACACGGGCACTTGGCTAGTCGGCCCAGAAGCCCCCAGATCAGGGGACTTGAACGATCATCTGGGCTACTGTGCCTGGACCGAGGACGGCATTCACTGGCAAGGTCCCCGAGCTCTGGAAGGTACAAAAGGCCATTACATTTGGCGGGCGGCCGCTTACAAAGACACCGCTTACCTCTGCGGCCGGCGAAAGAGAGGCTTTGCCCACACCTCTTCCCGCGAGGAGGCCATGGCCCTTACTGAGGCGGCTCTCTTGGGTAGCCCCGATGGATTCTCCTGGCATACTGTAGGCCTCTTCCTTGAATCCTATGGGGACGAGACGGCCTTTCTCTTTGAAGATGACGGCTCCATCCTGGCCATCGTCCGGGGGAGACTCTTCTATACTTCCACGGCAACGCTTTGCCGGGCAGCACCTCCATACCAGAAATGGATCCGCCGCAAGCTCAACGTCAACATCGGAGGCCCCCTTCTCGCCAAGTGGGGAGACCTCTACCTTGTTGGCGGCCGCGAGGCTCCTGATCCAGAACACGCACGGACGGTCCTCTACTGGCTAGAAAACGACCAGCTCATCAAAGCTGCCGAGTTGCCCAGTGGTGGAGATAACTCCTACCCTGGATTCGTCGCCTTGAGCCCTGAGCGAGGGTTGCTTTCCTATTATTCCAGCCATGAGGGCAGCGGCACTGCCCTCCCTCCGAGCGCCATTTACCTTGCAGAGCTCTCCCTTCAAAAGTAGTTCCACCATATATTGGGAAGGCCTCCGGGTATCCGGAGGCCTTTTTTATCTTGCCTGAGCGGTGACATCTGGTTTACAATGCGAATGCTTTGGTACCAGAGAAAGGGGAAAAAAGATGAATGTCATTGTTATCATGAACGATAGCTTGCGGCGTGATCACATCAATGCATACCACGTCCCTCCTCCTTGGCCCCGCCCGGGCCATGAGGGAGAACCTTTCATCGAAACTCCCAACCTAGATCGCCTGGCCGAGGAATCCGCGGTCTTTGAGCGATGCTACATTGCTTCTTATCCTACTATACCCAACCGGAGAGACCTTTTCACAGGGCGTTGGGGAATGCTGGAGGCTGGTTGGGAACCTCTCCGCCCCCACGAGGTCATCATATCCGAAGTACTGAACGCCGCGGGAGTTGTCACCCAACTTTTCTTTGACTCCCTTCCTTTGGGAGGAGAAGGTTACAACTTTATGCGAGGCTTCCAAGGCTGGCGCTGGCTACGAGGACAGCACGGTGACCATTGGGTGACGGCTCCTTGGCCTGTCAAGCTTCCCTGCCTTCCTCACCAAATGCGGGGGAACATTGAGCGCATGAAACGCATTCTCCGCAATAGTTACATGCGCCGTTACGAAAGGGACTATATGGCTCCCAAAACGATCGCTGCAGCCATCGATTGGCTTGAAGACAACTACACTCACGAGAGCTTTTTCCTCTGGATCGACACCTGGGATCCCCACGAACCCTTTGACCCTCCACCGTACGATTATGCCCGCTACGCAGATCCTTCTTACGATGGACCGGCCATCATTTATCCCCAATACGGGCGTAGTGATTATCTCACAGAAGCCGAGTTAAATGACATCCGAGCCCGTTACGCTGGCGAGGTCACGATGGTTGATCGTAACGTAGGCTACCTCCTTGATAAAATCCACGCTTTGGGCTTGGATAAAAACACCATGGTTATCCATCTCACCGACCATGGATACCTGATGGGTGAGCACCACCTCATTGGCAAGCCCGGAGATCTGCTCGGCAACCTCTACGAACCCAGTTGTCACGTAGGCATGATGATCCGGCACCCTGAGGGGTCGGCAGCTGGAGAGCGCATTAAAGCGATCGTCCAGCCCCCTGATGTGATGCCTACGATCCTCGATTTTCTCGGGGTGCCCATACCTCCCACAGTACAGGGTAAATCCCTTCTGCCTCTCATGCGGGGAGAAGTGGCAAAGCTCCATGAGATAGCTGTTTCCGGCCGCTTTACCTACGAGCTTCCAGAAGGAGCCGCCGATACCTCCCAGGAATTTGGCGGAATGGCGGGATCGCGAAGCCACGTCTGCGCACGTACCGTCACAACCGAGCGCTGGAGCTATATCTGTGGGCCCTATGACATGCCCTCCGAACTCTACGATCTGGACAGCGATCCTCTTCAAGAGCACAACCTCATCGAACAATACCCCCAAATTGCCCAGGAATTGCGCCAGCGCCTCATCCAGTTCCTGGAAGATCATGGAGCGCCAGAACCTGGAATAGCGCCTTTTCGAAAATAGTGGAACAAGGAGTGAGATCATGCCAGAGGATACAATTGTCTATGTCTTTCAGGATAACAACGGCAAATGGCTGGCGACGGTGGACGAAAATGAAGCTCACATATTCGTCACCCCCGAGTTCACTCACCAAACCATCGAAACAATGACGCTACGGGAGCTTTATGAGCGAGATCCCCACGCCCTCGTTCGAGCTCGCGAACAATATTACTGGGCAGAAGACCTCATGTTTGGGACAGCTCGAGGAGCCATTCTATAAGTAATCCAGGAGCAGGGTCTCATGTTGAAACTCCATCCATCATGGCCCGTACTCACCCATTATGAAGGGAGATACCTGAACCGCATAGCCATGCCTCTGGGAGGGATCGGTACGGGAACCGTTTCTTTAGGAGGCCGCGGGAATCTCCAAGACTGGGAAATGATGAACCGTCCTGCCAAAGGTTTTTGGGGCGGTGAGGCCTTTTTCACCCTCTACGCTCGGGTCCAGGGGCAAGCTCCCATCGCCCGAGTATTGGAGGGCGCGCTTCCACCCCCTTATGAAGGACATGCAGGGATAGCCATTCCCCATCATGGGCTCCCTCGGTTCCGCCACTGCTCCTTCCATGTAGCCTACCCTTTGGCTCAAGTCCTACTCAGCGATCCGGAAGTTCCTCTCCAAGTGCGCTTGGAAGCCTTCAACCCTCTCATCCCCGCCGAGCCAACGGCCAGTGGAATTCCTATCGCCGTCCTCCGCTACGTCCTAAACAATGAACTCGACACCCCTGTCCAGGCAGCAATCTGTGCGAGCCTGAAAAACTTTATCGGCTATGATGGCCTACGAGGCCAGAGCCGTTTCAATGTGAACACCTTTCGCGCTAAAGGGGAACTCAAAGGCCTCTTTTTCTCCTCAGAAGGTGTTCCCCCTGAGGCAGAGCAATTTGGTACGATCGCCCTCGCTACAACTATGCCAGAAGTCACTTACCAGCTTAGCTGGCGCCCTGAACGTTGGAACGGCGCCCTTTTGAACTTCTGGGATGACTTTACTACAGACGGACGTCTTGAAAAACAGCCCTTTTACCCACAAGATACCCCCGTCGGCTCCCTGGCAGCTGAGACAATAGTCCCTCCAAAAGGAATGGCGGAGATCACTTTTCTGCTCACTTGGCACTTTCCCAATCGCCTGAGCTGGACTCCCTTTGAAGGGCAACAACCCGCCGTCATAGGAAACTACTATACCACCCTCTATACTGACGCCTGGGATGTAGCCCTTCGCGTCCTCCCCCAGTTAGGGGAATTGGAAGAAAAGACCGTCCGTTTTGTACACGCCTTCTGCTCCAGTGATCTTCCCCAAGTGGTCAAGGAGGCCGCTCTCTACAACCTCAGCACTCTGCGTTCCCAAACCTGCTTCCGCACCAAAGAAGGCTTTTTCTTTGGCTGGGAAGGTTGCCGAGACCACCAGGGATGCTGTCATGGCTCCTGCACCCACGTGTGGAATTATGAACAAGCCACAGCCTTTTTATTTGGCGACCTAGCCCGGTTAATGCGTGAGGTTGAGTTCCTGCACGCCACCGATGAGCGAGGCTTGATGAGCTTCCGGGTAAACCTTCCATTAGAACACGCCACCGACTTTGGGCTTGCTGCCGCTGATGGCCAGATGGGCTGCATCATGAAAGTCTACCGCGATTGGCGACTCTGCGGAGATGACGAATGGCTTCGACGCCTCTGGCCACAGGTGAAAAAGGCCCTCTCCTTCGCCTGGATCAAAGGAGGCTGGGATGCCGATCAAGACGGTGTAATGGAAGGATGTCAACACAACACGCTGGACGTGGAATACTATGGCCCCAATCCCCTGATGGGCACATGGTATCTAGGTGCTCTACGCGCTGCGGAGGAGATGGCTCGCTACTTGGGAGATACCAAATGGGCCCAAAAGTGCCGAGAGCTTTACGAACGTGGCAGCGCATGGGTGGATGCCCATCTCTTCAATGGAGAATACTATGAGCAGCAAGTTCGCCCAATACCAAAGGGTACTCCCATCGCTCAAGGATTACGCCACCCCATGGGCACCCGAGACCCTGCCAGCCCCGATTACCAAGTCGGCAGAGGATGCTTGGTAGACCAATTAGCCGGCCAGTTTATGGCTCATGTTTGTGCTTTAGGCCACCTCCTCTCCCCCGAACACATGCGCAAGGCCCTGGCAAATATCTTTCGCTACAATTTTCAGCACAATCTCTACGGACACTTTAACCCTATGCGCACCTTTGCTCTCAACGACGAGCAAGGGCTTCTGATCTGTACCTACCCAAAGGGAGAGCGCCCTCGCCGACCCGTGCCTTACTTTACAGAGATCATGACGGGCTTTGAATATACCGCAAGCATTCACATGCTCTACGAGGGGCTCATCAAAGAGGGGCTCCAATGCATCAGTGCAATCAGAGCACGCTATGACGGCTACAAACGCAATCCCTTCGACGAAGCGGAATGCGGCCACCACTATGCCAGAGCGATGGCCTCCTGGGCAGCCGTGCTGGCCCTTAGCGGCTTTGACTACTCGGCTCCAGAGAAAACCATCGCTTTCACCTCCACCCCTGGGCGATATTTCTGGTCCACCGGGTACGCCTGGGGGACGTGCACCATCATCACCTCGCCCCAAGGAAGCCAGCTCACCCTTCAAGTGCTTCACGGGACCCTACAGGTCCGTCAGATCAAGATCAAGGGACACCAGCCTTTTCGACTAGAAACTCTAGCAAGGATAAAAGAAGGAAGTTACATCACGATCAGTGTACCGAAAGTGGACAAAACCCCAGGTGAGGTCCAGGGCCCGAGGATAAACCAAAGATAGACCTAGAGGGGAGAACTTCACCTTCAAACAATCAACTACCTCTAATCCAGCAATAGGGGCGAGAGCCAAGCTTTCGCCCCTGCTGATTTCAATACTGCCCGTACTTGTGCGCATACTCGAAGAAATAAAGGTAATTCTCCTCCGCCTTCTTTCGCAAAGGCGACTCAATAGGGGCAGCCGTTGGCATGATAACATACCCCCCGCCATCTTTGGCTGCTTCCATGCATTCTTTGACAGCCCTTTCTACATCCTCCAGCGAGCCATGTTCTAAAAGGCGGGGTTGAAGGTTCCCAAAGAGACAGAGCTTGTCTCCTACTCGGGCCTTTATCTCTGCAAGAGTGATGTCCCCATCCGGAGGGGCTTCACAAGGATCAAGGGCATCCGAGCCAGTCTCTGCAATCATATCCAGAACCTGGCGAAGACGGCCATGACAGTGGAGCCGCACTCGAGCCCCTTTACTGTGGATCAATTCCACCATCTCGCGTACATAGGGCACTACAAACCTAGCAAAAAAGCTTGGAGGAAGGAATGGTGGAGT
>JAGGYI010000255.1 GCA_021162655.1 Anaerolineae bacterium | reverse complement strand
GAATCGTCCGCTCGCATCGGGGAGCGAAAGGGGGGTTCTCCCTGGCACGTCCTCCTGAGGAGATTACCCTACGCGAGATTATTGAAGCTATTGAAGGCCCTATCTTTTTGAGCCGCTGCTTGGCCCCGGGAGAGAACTGTGAAAAGATGCCCACCTGCGCCCTTTACCCTGTACTCAAAAGGGCCCAGGAAAGGCTGCTTGCTACCCTCAGTGCAACTACGTTAAAGGACCTCGCCGAGCACGATGGGAACGGTCGAGGTCCTGAGGGGTATTTGCACTAGAGGCCAAAAGATCTTTTGGAAGCTATTCTTCTACTTTCTCGATAATGATGCGTTCTCCGTCGCGCACCTTGGTGAAGACGGTTGGATCTCCTTCGATTTTCCCAAAGACGTTCACTGGGCTGGCTGGGCGAATTTCATTCCCTTGGCTGACGGGAGTGCGTCCGAAAAAGATGCAAAAGGCATGCCCGGGAGGCCAATAGCCCAAGTCTCCTAATTCTACTACCGCTTGAGCATTCTCCTCTTTGAGATGCACCGGAATCCCGAAATAGATCTCTTCGCCCCATGTATTGGCTCGCGCTTCGATAGGGAGGACGTTCCAGATAGCCTCAGCGGTTTTTGAATCGTTCAACGAGGCCGTTACGGAAACGTCCCCTGCGGTAATGCGAATCTTGCGCATGTGATTCCTCTCCTTTTTGCGTTCGTTTAAGCCTTGCTCTATTCTGGGAGCTGAAAATTTGTCCAAGATCAGGGTTTGGGCACTTGTGCAGCCAGTTTGTCAATTTCCTCGTTGCTGGCCAACACGCCAATCTCTAAAAGGTACTCGCGCTTTTCGCCCGGTTCCAGGAATTGGAGAATCCCCCGCTCTCGGTCTTTGTCTCGACCCTCTACCCAACAATTGGCTGGTTCTAGACCAGTGACATAGGTACCTGTGCAAACCATCTTCCATTGGGTGAAGCGAGGCAATTCCGCTTGACGATAGCGAATATAGGCCCCTAGTCCCTGGCCGTTGTTGAAGGAGCGGTTGGCCAGAATGACGGTGACGAATCCGTCTTCTCCAGGGAGCATTTCGTGATAGAAGCATTGCTCTTTGTAGCCGTCGATGGGAGCTTCATAACGGGCATGGGCTTCCAGCCCAGGGGCCGCTATCTCGTCCCTGAGAGTAACTTGTTTGGAAGGGGCGATGAGCTCTGTCCCTTCGGCGAGAAGGGGGAACCCAAAGTTGCAATGGTAAAGCATCATGTGGGGGGTGGTTTGAAAGCCCTCGTTTACTACGGTGTCGTGGATAAAGAGACGTGATTCCCCCAGACGGGCCCAGATGCGTCGAGTGAGCAGGAGGTTCTCCCCAAAGACTACCGTCTCGCGCATGTGTCCTTGGACCCACATCTCGTATTCGTCCCCCTGCCAGGCCCCGTCAGCCCAAACGTTGCTTGCTGCCAAGTGGGAAAGCCTTCCATGGAGACCTAGCTCCTCGCCTTCATCCACGGAAGGTGCTCCTGCCGTTGTCATACCACAGCCGGCCATCAATCCCCCATGAAAGGTACGTAACCAACCAAACCCTTGATACTCAAAATAGGCTGGATGGACTGGTCCGGTTGAAGATTCCCAGACAAGGGAGGCACCGCGAAACTTGGCTGGGCCGATATCCATTCCCCGGTCCAAAAGCACGGTAAAGGAGAAGCCAGTGCCTGTTTCAAATTCGGCGATGCGCACTCCGCGGGCCCTGCCGTCGTCAAGTTCTGCTAAGCGCACACCTCCTAGCTGGAGTTGGCTTCCAATGTAGCGAGAGAGTTCCTCTCGTGTCCACGATCGACCGAATAGCTGAACCATGATCTCCCCTCCTCTCCCCTAAGGAGCTAGGTAAGCAAAAGATAGGGCGTCTCAATATATTGGGCGATCCCTTGCAAGAAGCGAGCTGCTGGAGCTCCATCGACCAGGCGGTGGTCGAAAGTGAGGCTGAGCCACATCCGTTGGCGCACTACAATCTCGCCATCCTTCACTGTGGGCTCGGGACGGATGCGTCCCACGCCTAGAATAGCACACTCGGGAAGGTTGATGATGGGGGTGAACATATCGATCCCAAACATGCCCAAATTAGTGATTGTAAAAGTCCCACCTGAGAGCTCGTCGGGTAGGGCACGGCCTTCGCGGGCCCGGATGATGAGATCCCGGGAAGCTTGAGCGATCTCCTTGATCCCCATTTTGTCAACGTTGCGGATCACTGGCACGAGGAGTCCACGCTCGCTATCGACGGCGATGCCAATGTTCACCTCTTGGAGATGGCGGATTCCTTCTTCTTCAAGGCGTACGTTCATGTAGGGGAACTTTCGTAAGCAGCGGGCCACGATGAAAGCAAGCAGATCATTATAACTCACTGAGAAGCCCAACTCGTCGGCCAGAGCTTCCTTGAGCTTGTTGCGCAAAGCGACAAACTCGGTAGCGTCTACAACGGTAGTAAGCGTGACCGCTGCTGTGGTGTGAGCAGAGACGGCCATGCGCTCAGCAATAACTGCACGCACGCCCTCCAGCGGTGTGATTTCCCCTTCCGCTGGCGGAGCAGCTATAGGGGCTTGGACGGCTGCTTGTACCTGGGCGGCCGTAACCCGCGCTCCCGCTGCTGGCACTTGCTCTAAGGGCACGCCCAATTTGGCGACCACCTTGCGTGCAAGAGGAGTAGCCGCAGGCTGCCGCTCTAGGTATGCGAGGACGTCCTTTTCGATGATGCGGCCATTAGGGCCTGTCCCTTGGATAAGAGATAGATCCACGCCTCTCTCTCTGGCGAGCTTGCGAGCGCGGGGAGAAGCAAAGATGCGTCCTCCCTCCCGCTTGGGGGCGGGCGCTTCTGTTGTTTGTGGGGTCACA
This sequence comes from Anaerolineae bacterium, assembly GCA_021162655.1. Taxonomy (GTDB): domain Bacteria; phylum Chloroflexota; class Anaerolineae; order UBA1429; family UBA1429; genus JAGGYI01. The sequence goes on along the minus strand of JAGGYI010000255.1, from coordinate 32,314 downwards.
GCCTCGGACGTTGCTGGAGGGGCCTCTGGCGTTGTTGAAGGAGCTTCCGCTGAGGGGGCGACTTCTGCCTGAGGAGCGCCTCCTTCGACTTCAGCGAGGAGGCTGCTGATATCCTCATCGGGCTCGGCGATGATTCCAACAACGGTGAGCACAGGCACCTTGACGCCTTTGTCTACCAATATCTTGCGCAGCACGCCTTTGGCGCGTGCTTCTACTTCAAGTACGGCCTTGTCCGATTCGACTTGAAAGAGGATGTCTCCTCTCTCGACGGGGTCTCCTTCTTTTTTCAGCCATTCTACAATGGTGCCTTCTTCCATCGTCTGCCCGAGCTTTGGCAGAATCACCTTTGTTGCCATTGTTCTCTCTCCTCAGGATGTTCTGTTATGCGTAACGGAGGACGCGGTAAACGCCGTTGATGATCGCTTCAACGTTAGGGATGTCCGCATCTTCCAGTGTTTCGGCCATGGGTACGGGCACATCGGCGGCGGCTACGCGCACCATGGGTGCATCGAGCCAGTCAAAAGCGCTCTCATTGATTAACGTGAATAGCTCGCTGATAAAGCTGCCCGTTTTATAGGCTTCTGTGACGCCAACCACACGGCCTGTTTTGCGCACAGATTGGATGACCGTTTCCAAATCCAACGGTTTGAGGGTACGCAAGTCGACGACTTCGACGTCGATGCCCTCTTCAGCCAGTTTTTCGGCGGCTTCCAGGGCGCGCAGCACCATGCGTGAATAGGTTACAATGGTGACGTCTGAGCCTTCGCGCTTGATATCCGCCACACCTAGAGGAATGGTGTATTCCTCTTCGGGTACGGGGCCCTGGGTGCGGTACAGCATCTTGTGTTCGATGAACATGATGGGGTTATCATCACGGATAGCTGCTTTGAGCAATCCTTTAGCATCATAAGGAGTGGCAGGCATGACAACATAGATGCCGGGGAAATGCACCCAGAGGGCTTCTAGGCTCTGGGAGTGGTGGGCGGCTATGCTGCGACCGGCGCCGCCCTCTGTGCGGATGACCATGGGGACTTGAGTTTTGCCACCGAACATGTAGCGGTTTTTGGCCCCTTGGTTAGCGATCTGGTCCATGGCGAGAGGAGTAAAGTCGACATACATGATCTCGGCCACAGGACGCAGCCCGGTCATTGCGGCCCCCACGGCGGCTCCGCCGATAAGCGCTTCAGAGATAGGGGTGTCGATTACTCGTTCAGGCCCAAATTCCTCAAAAAGCCCCCTGGTAGCGCCGTAAGCTCCCCCGTAGAGGCCGACGTCTTCTCCCATGATGAATACGCGAGGATCGCGTAGCATTTCCTCTCGCAAGGCATCTCGAATGGCCTCCCAATAGTACTGTTGGCGCATGTTGGGGTCGTTGCGCACACGCTCGCGGAGGCGTCTTTCTGCTTCGATCTCGCTCGGCGTTGGTGGGTTGAGTACATAAACGTCTTTTTCCAGCTCAGCGGGATCGGGCATGGGAGAGTTCAAGGCGAACTCGGTGGCCTTGCGAACCTTTTCCTCAGCTAGCTTTTCAATGGCCTCTAATTCTTCCTTGGTAGCGATCCCTGCTTCTAGTAGGCGCTGGGGGAAGGTCTTGAGAGGATCGCGGGCACGCCAAGCTTGCTCCTCCTCACGTGTGCGGTATTTGCGTGGGTCGGAGCGGGAATGCCCATACCAGCGATAAGTCTTGCACTCGATCAGGGTAGGACCTTCTCCGCGGCGGGCTCTGTCCAGCGCGGCTGATACAGCTTCATATACAGCGATGGGGTCCATGCCATCCACTACGACGCCGGGCATGCCGTAGGCTGCTGCTCGGGCAGCGATGTCAGGCAGCGCACTTACTTTTTCAAAGGGAACGGACATGCCATAGAGATTGTTCTCTACTACGTAAACCACAGGCAGCTTCCAGGCCGAAGCGGCGTTGAGGGATTCATGGAAATTCCCTGTATTGCTTGCCCCATCGCCAAAGAAGCAGACGACACAGCGATCAAGGCCTTGTAGTTTCATCGAGAGGGCCGCCCCTGTGGCCACGGGAATGTTTCCTCCCACAATGCCGGTGGCGCCCAGGTTCCCCTTTTCCACGTCGGCGATGTGCATTGATCCACCTCGCCCCTTGCAGTAGCCTGTCGCCCGGCCGCAGAGCTCGGCCATCATTTTGTTTAGGTGTTCCTGTTTTTCTTCTGGGGTGCGGGCTAGGCTATCGCCACGGGCATGGCAATGGCCGTGGCCGCGGTGGGTACTGGTGATGAGGTCGTCATCGCGCAGGGCAGCAATGGCACCTACCGCCACAGCTTCCTCTCCCGCATAAAGGTGCGAAGCTCCTTTGATGATGTTCTGTCCCAGTAGGTCGTAGACGGTGTCTTCGAAGAAGCGAATTTCTAGCATGCGGCGATAGATGTCGAGGAGCTCTTCCTTGCTCAGTTCTTTGGGGATTCCGGTTGAAGTTTGCATTTTGGCCATGGTCATCCTTCTCTCACTTTACTATGGAATTGATGATTTCTACAAGTGGATTGACACGTTCGCATCTAGGCGAACGAGAGAAACCTGGGCATAGATCTCTTTTATCTGTTCCATTGTGGGCATGGCAGAGCCGTCCTTTAAAGCGGCAGCGGTTCCTGCAGCTGTGGCCCAATGGGCAATCTCTGCTGGTGGCAACCCCTGGAGCCAGGCCCAAAGGGCTCCAGCCAAAGCAGCATCTCCTGCTCCCACAGCACTTACTTCTTTGATCTTTGGTGGTTGGGCTAACCAAATTTCCCCCTCAGAAGCAAAGAGGGCTCCCCGAGGGCCCATGGAAAGGAGTACCCGACGAGGCCCCAAACGAAGGATCTCCTGAGCTCCAGCGACTATCTCCTGGGGCCCGTTTAGAGGATGGAAAACCAACTCCTCTGCTTCTTCAGTGTTGGGTTTGACGAGGTCTGGCTGTACTAAGCAAGCCTCTTTGAGTGCTGGACCACTTGTGTCGATTAAAGCGAGGGCACCATTCCTCTTGGTGGTGGAAATAAGCTGTGCATAGGTCAAAGTGGGGGCTCCCACTGGCAAGCTTCCAGAAAAGATGCAGATATCCCCTGCTTTCACTCGTTCGCTAAGGTACTCTTGAAATTGATTGATGTGTTTCTGCGAGACATGGGGCCCTGGTTCGTTGAGTTTGGTGGTGATACCTGTTGCTTCGTCGATGACGGTGATATTTGATCGGGTTTCCCCGGGCACTTGGAGGAACTCGCAAGTGTAACCTTGGCGTCTTAGCCCTTCAACAAGGATCTCCCCATAGATTCCTGCCGCAAAGCCCGTTATGAGGCTCTCGAGCCCAAAGCTGCGTAGAGCAACAGAGACGTTCACCCCTTTACCACTCAAATCTGTGAGAGAACGGGTAGCGCGGTTCAGCTTCCCTATCTCTAGCTTGGGGAAGTGCATCGTGCGGTCGATGGTAGGGTTGAGGGTGATGGTATAGATCATCTCCAGCGTCTCTCTTTCAATCGTTGGTAGCGTTCGAGAATTGCTTCCCCCAAGGGTTCTTTTGGATCTATTTTACAGATCTGGCGAAGGACGCTTTCTACTCCCTGTTCAGCGATGAGCTGTTGCAGTTCTTGGGCCACCCTGTCTTGCGGAGCATCAAAGGCAAGGGCCCCAGCGATGCCCCAAGCGAGGTTCAGGGGTAAAATCCCAGCAACCTCGGCAGTGCGTGCTGCTCCTACAAGGCGATCGTTAGGAGCTAGTTTGCGCAAAGGGTCCCTAGCAAGGCGCAGAACGGGGTCGGCTAATGCCCTATTGGCAAAGCGTCGCAAAAGGTCGTTCACATGTTCACGGAGCCATCCTTCGTTGGCTCCATAACGAGCGACGATCCCTCGGATCGACTCTTCCATTGCTCCTTCGAGAATGGGGCGGATAAAAGGGTCCTCAAGCGCTTTGTAGCCCAGAGTATGCCCGCGTTGGTAGCCCAGGTAACCTAGGACAGCATGCCCGGCATTGTGCAGGTAGAGCTTGCGCGCAGTGTAAAGCGCAAAATTCTCACAGAGCTCCATGCCAACGATATTAGGGGGCTCGCCGACAAAGCCGGTCTGGTCAACGGGGAGCTCTTTATATGGCTCAACGATGATCAAGGAGGGGTCCTGCGCCCGGAGCTCTGGGGGCAGTTCAGGGACCATACGTCCGATGACAGTCTCTACAAAGCCCACATGCGTAGCAAGATATGCCTTACCCTCTTCGGGGAGATGTTCTGCTACCATCTGGCGAAAGATACTGGCGGCGTCTTTGAGGTTCTCGCAGACAATAATGTTTAGAGGGTGCTCAACTCTCTGTTCCATACGCTGTGAGATCCCCTTTGCCACCAAGGGGGCGATGTGGGGGAGGGCGCGAGCTCCCACAGCGGTGGCTCCCAAAGTGGCGCGGGCTAGAGCTTGTGCCACGGCTTCCTCCTCCTGGGCCAGGAGACCATCCACGGGGCCTACCTGAACTTCTTGGGTGCGTTCGTTGTCAACAAGGCGGATGGTATAATGTTTTCGCTCCTTGAGCGTGGCGATGAGGGGTTGGTCGATATCGACAAAGGTCACGTGGTAGCCAGATTCACAAAAGAGCTGGCCCAAAAAGCCCCGACCAACATTCCCGGCCCCAAAGATCACCGCGCGCAAGCTCATTGCAGGTTCTCCCTTGCTATGGCTCAGTGCATTTCTTGGCCACCAGTTACGTTGATGGCTTGCCCAGTCATATAGGAGGATTGGTCAGAAGCTAGAAAGACCATCACATTGGCGACGTCTTCGTAGGTGCATCCTCTCTTCATGGGCACTTGGTTAATGTAACGCTGACGCACTTCTTCCTCGGTGATTCCCCAGCGCTTGGCATACTGCTTGTAGAGGCTATTCACCCAAAGCGGGGAATCGAGTAGGTTGCCTGGGCAGATAGCATTGACGCGCACATTGTATTCTGCTAGCTCCAGAGCTAGGCTTTGGGTGAGGCCAATGCCACCAAATTTAGAAGCAGCATAGGCCGAGTTCTTGTAGCTTCCCTTTTTGCCTGATTTGGAGTTGATCTGGATGATCACACCGCTGCGTTGTTCACGCATCACACGGGCTGCAGGGCGGGCTATATTGAAATAGCCAATGAGGTTTACCTCGATGACCTTGCGCCAGTGATCAGGATTGATCTCATCGATGGCGCCCGAGATGAGAATGCCGGCGTTAGAGACGAGGATGTCGAGCCTTCCAAACTCTTGGACTGTCCTTTCAACAAGAGCTTCAGTCTGGGAAAGGTCAGTAACGTCACAATGGCCCAGAGTGTGCGCACACCGTACTTTTGGGCGATTTCTTGCGCCACAGCTTGGGCTTTCTCGTCGTTGATGTCAGCCACGACAACGTGGGCACCCTCTTGCCCTAGGCGGTGTGCCAGAGCCTCCCCCAGGCCCTGTGCAGCTCCAGTGACGATGGCAACCTTATCCACTAGACGACGGCAATCGTTCATGGCAATAGCTCCTTGAGGAACTCTGCTTCGGCCTCCACAGTCCAAGTTTCGTTGGGGCCGAGCTTGGCATAGACGTTTGGTAACACTTTTTTGAGGTCCGAAAGGAGGGTAAGAGGGAAGTCGAGGATCTGCGGATAGATAAGCACTTTGCCTGGGAATTGCTGGTGGGCAACCCCTTCTAGTCCTTTTTTGGCGTCGTTAAAGCCTGAAACCGCGGCGACCGAGAGGTTGGGGTCCAGCCGACCGCTTTCTGCTTCGTGGAGCATAGTGCGTAGATCGTCAATAGAAGACCCGCTTGTCCCCTTGAAGCGAATACCCTTTTCTACAACAAGGCGGAGATCGATAGGTGCTTTGCTCCCTCTGGGGAGCCCAGCAAAGATATTCATTACTCCTTTGGGAGCGATCATCTCCATCGCGCCGGCGACGACGCCTGTACTGGGGGCAAGCACTACGATGTCGTCAAAGCCGTGTCCGTTGGTGAGATCTACGAGATCTCGGTTGAACTCATCGGGTGGCTGCCCGTTGGGTGTGCGAAGGATCACTCGGGTCTCTGCGCGTTTATTTTCGATAAGCTGAGCGTATTTTCGCTCGATGACAGCCAGACGTTCGGGAACTAGATCGGTGGCAACGACCATTTGGGGGCTGTCTTTTAGCTGCAGTGCTCGTTGGACGTGCATCTGCCCCATAGGTCCTGCAGCTCCGATGAATATCGCGTATCCACCAGGCAGTAATTGGTTGCGCAGAGGGGTGTAGGCAGCCGAAATAGTAGTCTCGGGCGTCCCAGTGATATAGATGTGATCATAGTGAAGACGCCCTACATCCACTTGAGCTTTGGCGGAAAAGGCTTGCGCTCCTACCAGGTTAAAGACGCAACCCTTGTTGGCCCAGGCTTCCAGCCGTTCGTAGAGTGGCTCATCTGCACCGAGGAGGATGATGTCATCGAACCCTTTGATGTTTTCCTGGCTTTCGAGGTCACCTGGGGAGTCCAACTCAAGGAGAGTAAATCCATCCGCCTCTGCTCGGCTCTTGAGCTCTTGGAGGAGGGGGCCTTCTACGCCGGTAGTGACAACTAGAGCAGGGGCTTGGCCCTTTTCGTAAGGGTTGCCTAGCTGATAATCCCCGCGGGCTCCTGGCCCTGCAGCAATGAGAACTTGGCCCCCAGCCTGCCAGTGGGTGCGGTAGGTGACGTGGTAGGAAGCAAGTACGCAGGCCCATGGCTCTGTTAAAGCTGCCTGGGCATAGCCTGTTTCGGTCTGTACAGGGATCAGGTAGCATCCCTCATCCCCTTCAAGGATCTCTTTGCCAATGAGATTGAACTGAGAAAGCCCTCCTTGGAGAGCGTATCCATAGGCTAGCCCAACTCCCTTGTAGTAGATATCAGCCTGGACAATGAAGCGATCCCCGGGCTTGAACTTGCCGGTGAGGTTCTCTCCCACCTCGATAACAGTAAGGGCAACCTCGTGCCCCAAGACGACGGGGTTCGTTTTCATATCCCGGCCCGTCAGGCGGGGGTGTTCCTCGCCAGTTTTGATCACTTTGATGTCAGAGAAGCAAAGGCCCACCGCATCGTGCCGTACGAGGAGCTGATCGGGTCCGCAAGTGGGGGTATCTACCTGGATGGGCTTGTCGTTTACTCCAAGGTTTTCGAAACCTGCTCCGTAGAGAGGCCATAACCAATAGCGCTTGGGGATAGGGGTTTTCCCCCGGCGGTACGCGGATAGCTTGGGGTCCGCATAGAGGTTCTTTTCCATCTCATGAACTCCTTCAGAAGCTATGTACCATCATTAAAAAACCCGAGCTCATTCTAGCTTGAGCTCTCGGCGGCGATAGGCCTCATCGGGCCGGGTAAAGATTCTCATAACGTGCTCTTCACTGAGAAAGTGGGGCCCACCGAAGGCAAAGGTCCCTAGCAGAATACGGCAGGTTTTCTCATACATCGCAGTGACGCTATCAACTTCTTTTGCTGAATTGCCCAAGGCAATCATTCCGTGGTTCTGCATGAGGATAACTTTTGGAGGCATGCCCCACTCATCCATGTAGCGAAGCAAAGCTTTGTGTACTGCTCGGGCTAGCGGAAGACCGGGATCCGTATAGGGGACGTAAGCGGGGGCTGGCCCGCAAACAACGATCTCGTCGGGGAAGAGTCTTCCGGCAATAGCTTCCTCTACTTTAGTAGAGCAAAGCAGGGCGTTAACAGCTGTAGGATGCGTATGCCCGACGAATTTGGCCCCCGCCGTACTCAGGGCGAGGGCATGGAGCACGGTTTCCACCGAGGGGCGCTTGGCGGAAGAAGGATCCACCTTGGCGGCCTCAAAGGCTTCTTTTACCTCTTGATCGGAAAGGTCTCCCTTGTCGAGAAGTTCCCGAATGGGGCGCAGCCAAAGGCGCACAAAGTCGCTCTCTTTGATGGTGGCGAGCTGAGTACCGCTCGCCTTGACCCAAAAGGTGCTATCGTCGCAGAGGGCGGAGGTGTTGCCTTCCCCCAAGATGACGAGGTCACGTTCGGGGCGCCCTAATGACCGGGACATTCCGACTAGTTCTTGAAGCACTTGAGTTGCGTTGGCCATCTTTATGCTCCTGGGTAGCCAGAGCTTCCTCCTTCAGTAGGCTGGCGCTCGGCGCAGATTTTCTCGTAGTAACCGCTGGCTCGATAGGCTGCCAATGGATCAGGATGGAGGCCCATCTCCTCCCGAACAGCTGCCAGTAAGGGGCGGACATCCGTCCGATAGGCTTCAAGAAGAGTCTCCTCCGCACGGACGATATCCCCCGCAAGCTGAGCCTCAGTGAGCTTCTCTCGATCGATGAGAAGAGCTTTGGCGTAGGTCTCTTGCACATTCAACACGGATTGAATCATCGCCTCGATCTTGGGTTTGACGTTGTGGCTTTGATCGATCATGTAAGCAACGTTCATATCCACTGAGGGATCTAGTTCTCCAGCGATGAGCTCATTAAAGATGAGGAAGAGCTCGTAGGGATTGATGGAACCAACGGTTAAATCATCGTCGGCGTATTTTTTGTTGTTAAAGTGAAAGCCGCCCAGCCGGCCCTCATCGATGAGGATGGCGACAATCTGTTCGATATTTGTGCCCAGGGGATGATGCCCAAGGTCTACAAGCACCTGAGCGCGCTCCCCGAGCTTTTGAGCGGTAAGAAGCGCCATGCCCCAGTCGCCCAAGTCGGTGTGGTAGAACGCAGGCTCAAAGAATTTGTATTCGATGAGAAGGCGCATCGGTGCGGGCATAGCGGCATACGCCTGTTGGAGAGCTTCGATGAGCCGATGCCTGCGAGCGCGAAAGCTATCTTGCCCGGGATAGTTGGTGCCGTCGGCTAGCCAAAGGCTGATAATTTGAGATCCTACCGTTTTGGCAATCTCGATACATTCAAGGATGTGCTCCACGGCTTTTTGACGGACGGCAGGATCTGGATGACAGACGCTTCCTAATTTATAGTCGTCATCTTGAAAGAGATTGGGATTGATGGCTCCCAATTTGAGCCCCAGTGATTCGGCGTACTCCTTTAGCTCTCTGTAGTCGTCTACTTTATCCCAGGGGATGTGTAGGGCCACGGAGGGGGCGATGCCGGTGAACTTGTGCACTTGGGCGGCATCGGCAATCTTTTCAAAGGGCGTGCGCGCAGCCCCTGGCTGCTTGAACACTTTGAAGCGAGTTCCCGAGTCGCCGTAACCCCAGGAGGGAGTTTCAATCCACTGTTTTTTGAGAGCTGCTTTGACCTTTTCCACGTCTATACCGCGAGCGCCGAGGTCATCGGCCAAAAGTTTATAGGCTTCTCGCCAGCGTTCCATTTTTCTCCTCCCCAAGCGGTGTTTCCCTTGGTTTCTAAACGAGGATCACCTCGATCCCTTTGTTACGCAGAGCAGAAACAAAGTCTTCCGGGGCTTCACGATTGGTAAAGACCCGGTCGATCTCCTCCAGTGAGGCACAGGAAGCAAAAGCTACCTTACCCAATTTACTGGCGTCTACGAGAACATTTACCTCTCGCACAGCAGCGATTAGCTTGCGCTTGAGAGCTACCTCATCTTGATTGGCATCGGTAAGCCCCTCTTCCAGAGAGAGCCCCCGACCGCTAAAGAACCCCTTCTGTAGGTTCCCCTCTTGGAGGATGCTGTTTTCCCAGGAGCCGACGACCGCTGCAGCTTCGCGCCAAACGGGGCCACCAGGAATGAGGACAGAGATGCTGGGAGAGCGAAGCAGCTCCAGAGCGACATAGAGCCCTGTGGTGAGGACTGTAAGATCATGGTGCGAGAGGAGGAAGCGGGCCATGTGCCAGGCGGTGGTACTAGCATCGAGGACTATGGCCTCGCCATCGGAGACAAATTTGGCGGCGGCAGCCCCGATGCGCTCTTTGGATTGCACATGGGTCCGCTGGCGAACGGCAAAGGAGAGAACGCTTTCTCCCAGGTTGATGGGGACAGCCCCGCCATGGGTGCGGAGGAGGTAGCCTGTGCGCTCAAGGAGATCCAGATCTGAGCGGATGGTTACAGCAGAGACGCCAAAAATCTCGCTGAGCTCGGCGACGGAAACATAACCCGTCTCTCGAAGCTGGCGGATGATGCTGTCGAGGCGTTCTTGGCGAAAGAGTTTGCGGGGCATGCAGAAAATCTTTCGTTTATTTTCGAATTTCTTCCCAAACTTTTGCTATGGTTATTATATCATGAGCGCAGAGGGATGTCAATCAACTTTGCCGGGAAAGGCTTGGCGGCGATGACGGAGAAAAACCCGTCATCGCCGCCAAAAGCAGCGGAAGTGGAGGTTACTTGGATTGCAGAGGGGAGACCTGGTATTCCTTGGCTAGTTCATCGAGCTTTTTGATGACGTCCTCTGCAATGGGTATCCCCTCCTCTCGGTATCGGGTAGCTTTGCGTACTTCGGGCTCGCCAGGGAGGAGGATTTCGTCGAATCCCTCGGCGGTGGGAACGCTCTTGATGTATTCAACGAGGCGATCCATGCGCGCGCGGAATTCATCGAGAGGGGCAAAGATGGAGATATCTAACGCGCCAAAAAAGTGTCCCATATTCTGGGGTTTGTCCAGATCAGCAAAGAGGCTACCGATTTGACTGCCAAAGGCGGCACCAGAAAGAAGTGCGCTAAAGACTTCGACGATGAGTGCCAGACCATACCCCTTTGGCCCTCCCACAGGGAGGAGGCAACCTTTGCTGGCGGCGACGGGATCTGTGGTGGGGCGTCCTTCTTCGTCGACGGCCCACCCAAGAGGGATCTCACGTCCTTCGAGGGCGGCAAGTTGGATTTTGCCGCGGGCGACGACGCTGGTGGCCATGTCAAGAATAATGTTGCCCCGCTCTCCACCAGGGACGGCGATGCAGATAGGGTTCGTCCCCAAAGCACGCTTGCGTCCACCAAAAGGAGCGACAAGGGCCACGCTGCTGGTGGTACTGAAGCCAATCATCCCTTGGGCGATGGCCTGACGGGCAAAGAGGAAAGCTGCTCCGTAATGAGAGCTATTGCGTACAGCAACCCATCCAGAGCCATGTTCTTGGGCCAGCTTTATAGCTAGGTCCATGGCATAACGGCCTACCACCATACCTGATCCGTGGTCGCCGTCTACTACGGCCCCGCTTTTCACCTGACGCACTGCGCGGATGTTGGGCTGAGGGTTCATCCCACCAGCTCGGAGGCGAGCGGCGTAAATACCCAAGAGTCGGGAGACTCCGTGGCTTCCCAGGCCGTGGAGCTCTGCTTGCACGAGGTGCTCGGCCATAATGGCAGCGTTCTCAGGGGAAGTGCCAGCCGCCTCAAGTACTTGCTGAGCAAAGCGGAACAGTTCCTTTTCTTCGACGCGACGGTAGGTTGTCATAGATGGTTTTCCCTCCAAAGATTCTAAAGGCTTGTGCCTAAAAGCCCTTCTTGGCGGAGCCAGTCTCCTGTGTAACGGATTCCCTCCGCAAAACTCACACGCGGTTCGTACCCTAACTCTCGCCGAGCTTTGTCAATGGGAAAGTTCTGGTCTGTTCCCATCAACTCAACCAGCATGCGAGTTAATGGTGGGCGCTGGCTACGTCCCATCATCCGGTAGTAACTCTCGTACAACGAGGCGAGGGCGTAGGCAAACCAGTGCGGATAACTACGGGTTGCTCGAGGGACCTCAGCCAAGTCGGCCAAGGCATCGATGTATTCCTTCCAGGTGACCTGGCTCCCATCTGAGATGTTGTAGGCTTGGCCCACGCTGGCTTCGCTATCGGCAGCTAGAAGCATGGCGTCGACTAAATTGCCTACATAAGTAAGCCCGGCGATATGTTCCCCCTCGTCAATGAGAATCATTTGCCGGCGTTGTAGGGCTCGGAGGATAGCCACAACCATCAACTGGGCTCGTGGGCCATAAACGGACGCCGGTCGTAGGACACAGACGGGCAGCCCCACACGTCTGTAGTGGTTCCAGACGAGGGCTTCTCCTTCAATCTTGGTATCTGAATAGGGGAATCCTCGCGGCGAGGGGCTCTCGCTTTCATCGACGGGTTTGCCTGGGAAGCCATAAACGTCGCTTGTACTCAAATGGATGAACTTTGAGACTTTGGCGCGGGTCGCTGCCGCAAGGATGTTACGTACCCCGCGGACATTTGCCCGTGCAAAGTCTTCGTACACCCCCCAATCCTTCACAAGGGCGGCACAGTGGAAGATACGGTCCACTCCCTCTGCAGCGGCCATAAGTGCGGCGTTATCTGCCAGGTTGCCAATTCGGATCTCTACTCCTAACTCCTGGAGACGTTGCGTGCGGCTGGTGGGGCGCACAAGGGCACGTACTTTTTCACCTCGAACCACGAGGGCCTCTACCAAATGGCTGCCGATCAAGCCTGTAGCTCCAGTCACTAGATTGAGCATCTCCTTGCTCCTTGGGGTCCTGGCCTCGCGGCCAGGGTTCCTACCCCTCATAAAGCTCTGGTCGCAGGAAGGGAGCCAGAGCAAAGGCAACGGCAATCTGAAAAGCCATTTGTCTGGGCACTAGCCCACGGGTGAGAAAGCCGGCAGCTCCTAGATGGTGTTTGCTATTCGTCTGGCCTGTGTAACGGTCGATGATGGGGCCGAGTTCTGCTCCCGCACGCAGTTCTCGGGCTATGCATTCTGGGAGGGGTAGCCGTCCTCCACTCGCCAGGCTCTTTTTGCCGTTGCGGTCAATAATAGCAACCCAATTGGTGATGTACATCCCCTGCAAAGTGTCCTGAACAGCGCCTTCCAGCCCAATACCCAGGTCTGCGTCTAGCTGGGATCGGGCTCGGCTCGCTCGTTGTTCAGCCCCTCGGATGCCCTCTTGGTCGCTCATGGGCATGGCCCGCACGCCAGAGTCCACTGCTATTGGTTGAAGCGTGGCCTCTGGCCAGACGGTCAGAACTACAGCCCGCACGGCTTCTACCTTGACAGGGTTTGTAGACCCGATGGCGATAAGCTGAGGTGCCATGTCCTGCTCCATGTGTCAGGGATATTATACCGAGGATGGGGCGAAGAGCAAGCGATAGAAATTGACATATTGGCAAAACATGCTATAGTGTCGGCTGTTTGTCTCCTAAAATCTTGGAAAGTCAGTTATTTTGAGTGTTTTTTGGAACAGGGCAGATCTGCATGTGCACTCTTCTTGGAGCGATGGCAAGGATGACATCCCTGCAATTTTGAGTTATGTGGCCTCGCAGACGGATTTAAGCGTGGTGGCAATTACAGATCATGATTGCATCCAAGGAGCTCTTGAAGCGCGGCGCTTGGCCCCCCGATATGGCCTAGAGGTTATTGTTGGTGAGGAGGTCTCTACTTCTCGGGGACACCTCCTGGCTCTTTTTATCCACGAACATATCCCTCCGGGGTTTTCTCTTTCAGAGACGGTGCGTTGGGTACACGAACAAGGCGGGTTGGCTGTGTTGGCTCATCCCTTTGATCGGCTGGCCAATAGTCCGTTGCGGCGTTTCCCCCATCCCAGCTTGGCGGATTGGCTCTCTTTTGATCTGGATGGCTTGGAGGCGCTCAATGGTGCTCAATTGGATCCGTGGGCTCTGGTGCGTGCTCGTTCAGCAGCAGCTGAGTTGGGCCTATCTCTGACGGGTGGTAGTGATGCGCATCGCAAGGAGGCTGTAGGGCTGGCATATACCCTTTTCCCTGGGCGGACGGCCGTGGAGCTCAAAGTGGCTCTCCGAGAGGGCTTGAGCCTAATCGGGGGGCGGCGCTGGCGATGGGGAGAGTATTGGGCCTGGGCTGTCCAGAGTTTCGAGGCCTGGATGGGCAAAAGGGGGCGACGATGCATCATGCCAAATCAAGAGGAAGAGAACACCCAGGGGGATATTTCTTGCGAGGTGACCTGGGGCGTGTTATAATGGTGGCGTTATCAAGAGGAGTTTTCCCCTGATTGTTTCTTTGAAGAGGAGGGATTCTCTTGTCGGTCTATCTGAATATTATTCAAATCATCATTTCCATTGCGCTCATTGCAATTATTATTCTGCAGAGCAAGAGTGCTGGTCTCGGGCGCATGTTTGGGGGAGATAGCCCAATCTACCGGACACGGCGGGGGTTAGAAAAAACGCTCTTTAATCTGACCATCATTCTTGGGGTGATCTTTTTTATTACCTCTGTCCTCAGCGTAGTTGTGCAATCTTAGCACGGGAAACTCTCTCCATGGGACGTATCCGCCTCCAGGTCCTCATAGCTTTTCTGAGCATTCTGCTCCTTCTGGGGGGCATGGGGTATGTGGCGTTTCACGTCACGACGGCGGTGGTTCCCGATGTAGGGGGCACCTATGTAGAGGGAGTGGCTGGCAATCCGCAGGCGATCAACCCCATTCTCTGTCAGACGAACCCAGTGGATGAGGATTTGGCCGCTCTCATTTTCACGGGGCTTACTCGTTTCGATGAGCGGGGAGAGGTCATTCCTGATCTTGCTGAGAGTTGGGAGATCTCCCAAGACGGCACCGAGTATACCTTCCATTTGCGTCAAGACGTTTTCTGGCACGATGGAGCTCCTTTTACAGCCGACGATGTAGTTTTTACGATCAGCGCAATTCAACATCCCGAGTTTCCTGGGCCTCCTTTTCTTGCCGAAATGTGGCGCACAGTGGTCGTCAATCGCCTCGACGACTATACAGTGCAGTTCGTTTTGCGTGAGCCTTTTGCTCCTTTTCTGGATTACACGACGATGGGCATTCTCCCTGCACATATTTTGGGGGGGCTCTCGATCAAGGCGTTGGGGGAAAGCAAGTTCAATGCGGCGCCCATTGGCACAGGGCCTTTCAAAGTGGCAGAGGTGAGTGCTCGTAGGATTGTTTTAGAGGCGAATACGAACTTTTACCGTGGGCGCCCTTATCTCGATCGTATAGAGTTCATCTTTTATCCTGATGCTCCGTCGGTCATTGAGGCACGCAAGCGAGGCGAAGTGATGGGCATTGCACGGGTGCCTGCGGTTTATCTCCAACAGGTGGCCAAAGATGAGAACTTGCGCCTCTACACAGCTCCTCTCTCTGGTTATAACCTCGTCTTTTTGAATCTCGATCGAGGCATCTTCCAGGATAGGGCGGTACGCCAAGCTTTGATGTGGGCTCTGGATCGACAAAAGCTAGTGGATGAGGTTCTCGAGGGGCAAGGAGTTGTCATCGATAGTCCTGTTCTCCCCTATTCCTGGGCCTACAATGCGAACGTCCCCAAATATAGATACGATCCGCGCAAAGCCAAGACAATTCTTGAAGAAGCTGGCTGGTTTGATGACGACGGGGATGGTGTGCGCGAGCGCGGATCGCTCAAGCTCGAGTTTACTTTGCTCACTGATGAAGATGATCCTGTACGTGTACAGCTGATTCAAGCGATCAGCGAGCAACTGGCCAAAGTGGGGATCCATGCCATCCCCAAAGCGGTTCCTTGGGAAGAATTGGTGGGGCAGCATTTACGGCTCCGCCGTTTTGACGCTTTGCTCTGTGGTTGGCAGAACCTTCCCCCTGATCCGGATCTCTATCCTTATTGGCATTCTAGCCAGGCTAATGAGGATGGTTTGAATTTTGCCAATTACATCAGCGAGGAGGCAGATGCCTTGCTGGCCGAGGCCCGTTTGACGAACAATCGTGAGCGTCGGCTGGAGCTCTATTACCGATTTCAGGAGCTTTTTGCCGAGGATGTCCCCTCGCTTTTGCTTTATCAGCCGGTCTATAATTATGCCGTTGATGCTAGTGTGCATAACGTGCAGATAGGCCCACTCATCACTCCTAGTGACCGCTTTCGCACGGTGACGCGCTGGTATATCGCTACTAAGCGAATGCTCTACAGTGAGGCACGAGAGAAGGGCTTTCTTCCTCCGCGTTAGTCCCTTTCTCCTCTTGACAGCCTTTTCTCCTCCCGTTAGAATGCAGCCACGTCAAGTTTTTCTCCCCTGTTTGGAGGCGCTCATGGGCAGGAGATCAAAGCATAGTCTCTGGGTTCTTTTGTTTTTCCTTTCTTTACTCACTTGGAGTGTGCAGGGATGTATGCTCAAGCCGGGTAGAGAGCCCAGTACATTGACTTATAAGCTGCCCACCAAGATCACTGTGGCCGCTGGTGAGGCACTCCCCGGGACTGACATCCGCTACGAGTATATGGATGAGAAAGGAGCTCATATCCTTATCAATGGACAAGAGGCCATTAAACGCAAGGGGGATTCATTAGACTGGAGAGGGAGTCCCGTCCCTGGAGTTTCTGTTGATCTTTCCTTGAGGGTTGTTTGGTACACAGAGGAGGAGCTCTACCTCGTAGGAACAGCCAAAGTGGTTATTCAAGAGGTAAACCCCCGGGCAGGAGGGGTGCGCACAAGTTCGCCGATCAAGTACAGTGGCCCTGTGGTTTACAATTTAGCCAAAGGGGCCAAGATACCTGGATCAACTGTTTCCTTTGAGGGCCAAACGGAGGAGGGAGCTAAGCTCGGTGGCATTGAGGGATATCCCTATCGCAAAGTGGGGGACTCTATCTTTTGGGAAGGGCAATTGCGCGATGACGTGTATATCCGCCTCGATGTACGGGTGATCCAGTTCGACGAACGGGGGCTTCGCGTAGGTGGGCTGGTCACCTTGTGGTTAGGAACATGATCTGTAAAGGAATGTCAAGCATGCAGGGCATCCTTGCTTTTTGGGGCCAAACTCAATATAATATAGATGCTGGTACCCCAAGAAGGAGAAGAGAGTGTGGACGAACAGGAGATTATGGCATTGCCGCTAGAAGGAGGTGAAGCATCTGACCAGTCTGCGGATGTCTTGTCGGAACTACTAGAACAGGAATCTACCCGAATTATCCCCGAGCGTAGCGAGATTTTGGAAGGAGTGATTGTCAGTTTAACTCCTTCGGAGGCGATCGTTGATATTGGTTGTAAATCTGAAGGGATCGTCCCCGCACGAGATCTGGAGCGTCTTTCCCCAGAATATCGCCGGTCTTTGCAAGTGGGGGATCGGGTTTTCGTTTATGTCCTTCGCCCTCAGGATGCAGAGGGAAACATCATTCTCTCCCTCTCCCGTGCCCAGCTAGAGGCTGATTGGCGAAAGGCGGCTGAGCTGTTTGAATCCGGTGAGTCCTTTGAGGCGGAAGTGGCCAGTGCGAATCGCGGAGGCCTGATCGTTCATTTGGGTCAGGTCCGGGGATTTGTTCCAGCCTCGCAGGTTTGGAGTGTGCGCCTTTCGCAGTCGATGGATGAGGAGGAGAGGATAGCTGCCCTGAGCCAGTTAGTGGGCCAAAAGCTGCTCCTTAAGATCATTGAGCTGGACCGACGGCGGAATAGGTTGATCCTTTCGGAGCGAGTGGCTGTACGTGAGTGGCGCCAAGCACAAAAAGATCGCCTTCTTGAGGAACTCCAGGAGGGCGAGATCCGCCACGGAGTAGTGAGTAGTTTATGTGCGTTTGGTGCTTTTGTGGATTTAGGTGGAGCGGATGGACTGGTTCATCTTTCTGAGCTCTCTTGGGGACGGGTAAATCACCCTAGTGAGGTTTTGGAGGTTGGGCAGGAAGTTGATGTATACGTCCTAGGCGTGGATAAGGAGAAACGCCGTATCGCTCTCAGCTTAAAGAGGCTCAAGCCAGAGCCTTGGAGTACGATTGAGGAGCGCTACCAAGTTGGGCAATTGGTTACAGGGGTGATTACCAAGATCACGGATTTCGGGGCTTTTGCCCGGCTTGACGAGGATATTGAGGGCTTGATTCATATCTCGGAGCTCTCTGATGAGCATGTAGGGCATCCGAGTGAGATCTTACAAGAGGGACAGGAGCTGACTCTACGAGTGATTCGCCTTGACCCAGCAAGGCAGCGTTTAGGCTTGAGCTTGAAGCGTGTGGAGGATGATCAGTATTTTGAGGATGATTGGCAAGAGGCCGATCAGCTCGTGAACTTGGAAGACTCGGCCGAGGACACAGAGGAGACCTGAGTTCTGGCGAGGCCCCTTGTGTCACGGGTTGATCGCAGGATCACCGGCCCAAAGGGGCTCGCTATCGAAACAGAGACGTTCTTTGAAAGAGTTTGAGCCCAGTGGCGGGGGCCGGTGTGGGTTACACACTGCCCCCTTTTTGCATAGGTACGACGCCTCAAGGAATAAGGATAGAAGAGAGAGTGTCTTAAAGAATGAAGGCGTCGCGGAAAATTGGCTTATTGATAGTGTGGAGGTCCTCTTCATTTTGAAGGGGACAGGAGTTTGGATGAAAGCAAGGTGAGTTATGGCTGACAAGTTTGATCGTTTTACCAAGCGGGCGCGCCAATCCCTGAGCATGGCTCAGGAGGAGGCTCGTCGCATGAACCATGGGTATATAGGGACGGAGCACCTCCTTCTGGGACTGATGAGGGAGGAAGAGGGTATAGCAGCTCGCGTCTTGGCAGATTTGGGGCTTTCAGTTGGGCAGGTGAGGCGTGCCGTTGAGCGTATTGTTGGTCGGGGAGAGCATCGCCCCCCTGGGCTACAGCTGGCCGATCAAACCAAGCGCGTTATAGAGCTCGCTGTCGATGAGGCGAAGCGGCTTGGCCATCAATATATTGGTACCGAGCACCTTCTTTTGGCTTTGGTGCGTGTGCCTGATTCGATGGCCTCTGCGGTTTTGGAGAGTTTGAATGTCAATCGAGAGATTGTGCGCCGTCGAGTGCTGAGTTTGATGCGTCATCAGGACATGGCCCCGGCAGAGATGCCCCAGCGAGCTCGGGCGAGCAAGGAAAAGTCGCTACTCGATCAATTAGGAGTGGATTTGACCGAGCTTGCTCGTAAGGGCGAGTTGGATCCTGTTATCGGGCGAGAGCAAGAGATCGAACGGGTGATCCAGATTCTTGCTCGTCGTACCAAGAATAACCCCGCCTTGATTGGGGAACCTGGCGTAGGCAAGACGGCCATTGTAGAGGGTTTGGCCCAGCGGATCGTTGCTGGGCGGGTCCCACGGGATTTGCAAGATAAGCGCTTGGTGCGCTTGGATGTGGGTTCCTTGGTGGCAGGGACGATGTATCGTGGGCAGTTTGAGGAACGTCTCAAACGGGTGATCGACGAGATCAAGTCGACCGAGACGGTTCTCTTTATTGACGAGTTGCATATGCTTGTGGGGGCAGGAGCTGCTGGTAGTTCGGTGGATGCAGCGAATATCCTCAAACCTGCCTTGGCCAGAGGGGAGCTTCAGTGTATTGGGGCAACCACCTTGGATGAATATCGTAAGCATATTGAAAGTGATGCTGCCCTTGAACGGCGCTTCCAGCCTGTCTTTGTCGATGAGCCCACTATTGAGGAAACTATCGAGATCCTGCGAGGGATTCGAAGCCGCTACGAGGAGCACCATCATCTCAAGATTACTGATGAGGCAATTGAGGCAGCGGCCCGTTTGGCGGCTCGCTACGTAACGGATCGTTTCCTTCCTGATAAGGCTATCGACTTGATCGATGAGGCAGCCTCGCGGGTGCGTGTGTTCAAGGTGTTGCACCCTGAGCCCAAGGCCGAGTTTCTCTCAGTGCAGCAAAAGGAAAAATCAACCAAGGCTCAGGCTCCTGCCGTAGTTGCCTCAGTGGAAGATGTACAGCCGGATTTGAATTATATCGGCGATCAACTCGGGCTGGATATGGATGTGCGGATCACCGATCATCCCGCCGGCTTGAAGGTGACAGCTGATGACATCGCTGAGATCGTCTCGATGTGGACGGGCGTTCCGGTAGCAAGCATCGCCGAGGCTGAATCGGTGCGTTTGCTCAAAATGGAGGAGGCTCTGCACAAGCGCATCGTTGGGCAGGATGAGGCCATCAAGGTGTTGGCTAGGTCTGTGCGGCGGGCGCGAGCAGGGCTCAAGGATCCTCGACGGCCGATAGGGTCTTTTATCTTCCTCGGACCGACGGGAGTAGGAAAGACGGAGCTGAGTAAAGCGCTGGCTGAATTCATGTTCGGCACCGAGGAGGCCTTGCTGCAGTTTGATATGTCCGAGTTTATGGAGCGCCATACTGTCTCCCGGCTTGTGGGGGCGCCTCCTGGCTATGTGGGTTATGAAGAGGCTGGCCAGCTTACTGAGGCTGTGCGACGGCGGCCTTATTCGGTGATCTGCTTTGATGAGATCGAGAAAGCCCATCCAGAGGCCTTTAATATGCTTCTCCAGATCATGGAGGATGGGCATTTGACTGATGCCAAAGGCCATAAGGTGGACTTTCGCAATACCATTATTATCATGACCTCCAACGTGGGGAGCTCGGTGATTCGTCGCGATGCTTCTCTCGGGTTCTCTACCTCTACTCCGGAGGAAAGCGCCGAGGCGAGCTATCGGGAGATGAAGAGCAAGCTGATGAAGGAGCTTAAGCGGCTCTTCCGTCCCGAGTTCCTCAACCGAGTGGATGAAATAGTCGTCTTCCACGAGCTTTCCAAGGGGGATATTGGGAAGATCGTCGATATTCAGATCCAACGCGTGAATGAACGCCTGGCCGAGCATAATATGACGCTCAAGCTCACTCAGGCCGGACGTGAAGCGCTCGTCGAGAAAGGTTTCGATCCTCAATTTGGCGCTCGTCCATTGCGTCGGGCAATTCAACGTTTCATCGAAGATCCCTTGGCAGAGAAGCTTCTTGAAAACGTTTTCAAGGAGGGGGATACGATACTGGTTGATGCCAAGGATGGCGAGATCATTTTGCGCCCGGTGGAAAAGGTTGACGAGCCGGAAACGCTGCTCTCTGGGGGGCAGCGCTAGCGATGGCCAAGGCGCGTACCCTTTTTGTCTGTGAGGTCTGTGGAGCCACACAGCCGAAATGGGTGGGGCGTTGCCCAGAATGCGGGGAGTGGAACACAATGGTTGAGACGGTGATCGAACCGTCCACTGTTCGTTCCACTCCCTCTAGTGTTTCTCAGGGGCAGGTCGCTCGGGCTCGTCCGTTGCTCGAAATCCCTTCTGATGGTTATTCTCGCCTCGAGGTGCCCATCGAGGAGCTTAATCGAGTATTGGGAGGGGGAATCGTCCCAGGGGCCGTCATCCTCATTGGGGGTGACCCGGGAATTGGCAAATCGACCCTTCTTTTGCAATTGGCAGCTTTGATGGGTGCAGAAGGGGCCCCCGTTCTCTATATCTCTGGTGAAGAGTCTCCACAGCAAATCAAGTTGCGGGCCGCTCGGTTGGGCATACAATCTCCTCATCTTTATCTTCTTTCAGAGACGAACCTCTCTCAAATTCTTGCCCAGATCAGTGAACTTCATCCTCGGGTGGCCATTGTCGATTCGATTCAGTCAATTTATGCTCCCGAGATGAGTTCCTCTGCAGGCAGCATTAGCCAAGTGCGCGAGTGTGCGGTGGCCCTGATGCGCCTTGCCAAGGCAGAGGCGGTCCCTATCTTTATCGTTGGCCATGTGACCAAGGCAGGGAACATCGCTGGCCCTCGGGTGCTGGAGCATATTGTCGATGTAGTCCTCTATTTGGAAGGAGAGCGATTTCATTCCTATCGCCTACTGCGTAGTGCCAAAAACCGCTTTGGCTCTACCAATGAGGTAGGCGTCTTTGAGATGTGTGAGCAAGGGCTGGTGGAGGTACCGAACCCTTCGGAGGTATTTTTAGAGGAGCGTTTGAAACATGCGACAGGGTCTGCGGTGGCGGTGACGATGGAAGGCACTCGCCCGATTCTTGTTGAGGTGCAGGCCTTGGTCAGCCGTTCGAGTATGGAATACCCTCGGCGTAACTGTAATGGGGTGGATCTGAATCGACTTTTGCTGCTTACGGCTGTCTTGAGCAAGCGGGTAGGTTTGCGTCTTGGGGATCAGGACATCTTTGTCAACGTGGTGGGAGGGTTGCGTATCAACGAACCTGCGGTGGATCTTGCAGTAGCTACGGCGATCGCCTCCAGTCTTTATAATCGCCCCGTTTTCGAGGATTTGGCTATTTTCGGCGAAGTGGGTTTGGCGGGGGAGTTGAGAAGTGTCGCCCAGAGCGAGCGCAGGATGCAGGAGGCCGCTAAATTGGGCTTTCGCCGCATCCTTGTGCCCCCTCTCAAAAAGCGGCCTTCTTTGCCTTCAGATGTCAAAGTGCTTTCAGCGCGGTCTCTGGCGGAAGCTATCGCCAAGGCCATAGAACCCAAGGGGTGAACCTGCTTGGGGAGTACTTGACGTTATGCATCCCCTCAAGTACAATGTCTCGCGCATTTGCCCTTTTGTGAGGAGATATGCCGTCTAGACGTTTGTTTTATTTTATTCTTGGGCTGTTAAGTTGCCTCTGTGTGGCATTTGGTCCTCCTGTGCTGACCGACTCGGATGCACCTAGGCAGGCTCTTTCTCCCCATCAGATCCGCTTGATGCGGCAGGTACCGCTCCCGTCCGTCAGTGCTGCTGCTGTGCTCCTCGCCGATAATCGCTCTGGCCAGATTCTCTTTACCAAGAATGAGAACGAACGTCGGGCGCCAGCTAGTTTGACCAAGATCGTGACAGCACTGGTGGCATTGCAAAGGGGCCGCCAGGATCAAGAGATTCGCGTGCGCAACGAGGATCTGCGAGTTTATAGTGTGGCACGTTTGGAAAATGGAGAGAAGTTGACCCTCCGGCAACTCCTTTTTATTATGTTGATCCCCTCGGATAATGCGGCGGCATTAGCTATTGCTAGAGGAGTTGCTGGGGACGTCCCCACGTTTGTCCGTTGGATGAATGAGTTGGTGGCAAGTTGGGGATTGCGGAATACCCACTTTGTTAATCCTCACGGGTTGGACCACAAAGGACAATATTCTACCGCTTATGATATGGCCGTTATTGCACGCCGAGCGATGGCCAACCCCACTTTTGCAGACATTGTGCGGCGCTCTCGGGAGAGGGTGGCGGGGCATTTTCTCGAATCGACGAACAAACTGTTGACTACCTATCCTGGCACTATTGGGGTCAAGACAGGAACGACCGATCAAGCAGGGGAATGTTTGGTGACCGTGGTAGATCGGCTCCATGGGCAGGCTCTCTGCGTAGTTATGGGCTCCCAAGATCGTTTTCGAGATACGTGGTTGCTTTTGGATTATTTCTATGCCAATTTTGCCGAGCTGCCCGTCAATCTCCCCGAGACGTTGCAGAACCGCTATCTAGACGAGGCGCTGGTTTGGCACCGCTTGCAGTTGGAGCAGCCTTTTATCCTTTTAGTCAAGCCCTGGCAGTTGGGAATGGTTTCGTTTTATCGGCGTATTGATAACCTCCAGGCCAACCCCAGCCCGGATGAGCCCGTAGGGGCTTTGGAAGTGCGCCTTGGAGGAAAATTGCTTCAAGAGGTGCCTCTCTATGCCCGCTGAAACAAAGGCTGCAGGGGAGCGGCTCCAAAAAGTTTTGGCCCATGTGGGGGTGGCTTCTCGACGCAAGTGTGAGGAGTACATCCGCGCAGGGCGTGTGCGGGTGAACGGGCAGGTGGTTACCGAGATGGGCTATCGCGTGCAACCGGGTGACCGCATCGAGGTGGATGGGCAACCCATCGCTGGCCCCGAGGAGAGGCGTTATTATTTGCTTTATAAGCCCGTAGGCTATCTTTCTACGGTCTCGGATTCAAGGGGGCGCCCCACAGCTCGCGAGCTCGTTCCTGGGGAGTTCAGGCTCTATCCTGTGGGGCGGCTTGATCTACAGAGTGAAGGGTTGCTTCTTTTCACAAATGATGGGGAGCTGGCCCAACGTTTGATGCATCCCCGGTATCGGCACACAAAAGAGTATCTTGTTCTTATCCGAGGACGGCTTTCTGCTGAAGAGGTGCAGCGTTTGCGGGAAGGCCTTCTGTTGGAGGGGGAGGATCGGCCTGCTCGTGCGCGGGTGTACGTCTTGGAGCCAGGGTGGCACTGGCGAGGAGAAAGAGCCCCTGAGGGCTGTTCTTGGGTGCGAGTCATTCTCGAAGAAGGGCGGAAGCGCTTGATCCGACGGTTGTTTGCCAGTTTGGGGCATCCGGTACAGCGTTTAATCCGCGTGCGCATGGCGAGTTTACGCCTGGGGCATTTGAAACCTGGCCAAGGGCGTTGGCTAGGGCCTGGTGAAGTGCGAAACTTGCGTCGCTTGGTAGATTTGGATTGAGGAGGATAGCTTGAAAGAGAAGATGCCCAAGATTACTGTGGCTATCGATGGCCCAGCTGCTTCGGGTAAGAGCACGGTGGCGGGGATTTTGGCCGAGAGGCTTGGCTATCTTTATTTTGATACGGGTGTGATGTACCGGGCGGTGACTTGGGCGGCTCTTGCGCGGGGGATCCCTATTGAAGATGAGAGGGCGATCACCCGCCTAGCAGAGGAGCTCAGGATCGAAGTTTTGCCCCCTACCGTCGATGATGGGCGCCAGTACACCGTTCTAGCAGATGGGCAGGATATCACTTGGAAAATTCGCGAAGCACAGGTGAATCGTTACGTCTCCCCTGTCTCTGCATACAAAGGGGTCCGCCGGGCGCTTACTTTGCAGCAGCGCCGGATAGGAGCTCCGGGTGGAGTGATCATGGTCGGGCGGGATATTGGCACAGTAGTTCTTCCTGAGGCTCAGGTCAAGATATACCTGGATGCCTCGCTAGAGGAGCGCACGAGAAGGCGCTATCTGGAGTATCGACAGCGGGGGATCCTCCGTCCCTTTCGGGAGGTCAAAGAGGAGCTCGTGCAGCGAGATCGGATCGATAGCACGCGAGAGATGGCTCCCTTGCGCCCTGCTGAGGATGCTGTCATTGTCGACAGCACCTGCGTGCCGATTGACAAGGTCGTGAGGCGAATTGAGAGGGTTATTCGGCAGGCGTTGGAACAGGTTGTTGGAGGGTAGAGATGCAGCCCAGGGGAGGGCTTATCTCACGGGTGCGTCCTGGGAGTATAGGAGAGGAGATAGGGCTGGAACCTGGGGATATTCTTCTTGCTATCAATGGGCACCCTTTGCGAGATATTATTGATTATCGTTATTACAGTGCCGAAGAGTTCCTTCTTTTGGAAGTGGAGCGCAATGGGAAGCTCTATCGTGTGGAAATAGAACGTGACTATGATGAGGACCTGGGGCTCGAATTTGCCGAGCCCCTTTTCGATGGTCTGCGCCAGTGTGAGAACCATTGTCCCTTTTGCTTCGTCCAGCAGATGCCTCGGGGGATGCGTCGTTCTCTCTATGTTCGCGATGATGACTATCGGTATTCCTTCCTCCTGGGGAACTTTATCACGCTTACGAATTTAAACGAGGATGATTGGCGGCGTATTGAGGAACAACACCTAAGCCCCCTGTACGTCTCTATTCATGCTACCGATCCTCTCGTGCGTCAGCGTATGTTGGGCAACCCCAAGGCAGGGCGTATCTTGGACCAGCTTGGTCGTCTTAAAGAGATGGGCATCCATGTCCATGGGCAGATCGTCGTCGTTCCGGGTGTAAACGATGGTGAGGTACTTGCTAAATCGATCAAAGAACTCCTCTCTCTGTGGCCCTCCTTGCAGAGTTTGGCCTTGGTGCCAGTAGGGATTACCCGCTTTCATCGGGCGGGCATTCGGCGCCCCACAGCTGAAGAAGCAGCCCAGGTTCTGGCTCTGACAGAGTCTTATCGCCCTCTCGTTCGCGAACACACAGGGAGGACTTGGCTTTATCCTGCGGATGAATTCTATCTCCTGGCTGGGAGGGCCATCCCCGCGACTGAATTCTATGATGATGCCCAGTTTGAGAATGGAGTTGGCTTGGTGCGGGCTCTTTTGGACGATTGGGCGAGGCTTCGCTCAAAGCTTTGCATTCAGGAGGTGTCTTCTGGGCCGATTTCCTTTTGCTGTGGGCAGTTGATTGCTCCCCTTCTGAAGAAAATGGCTGCCGAGTTTCAAGAGCGGACAGGGATCCGAGTGAAGGTCTGGGAGATAGAGAATCGTTTCTTTGGCCAAGAGGTCACTGTTTCGGGATTGCTCACTGGGCAGGATGTGCTGAGATCTTTGGCAGGGAAGCCTCTGGGTGAGCGGCTTTTCCTCCCAAGAGCGATGTTCGATGCACAGGCGCGTTTCACTTTAGATGATTGGGAGATAGATGGCCTTGCCCAGGCACTGGGGGTCCCCGTTTATCTGGTTTCAGAGATGAGCGAGGTATGGAAGTTTTCAAGTAGCCAGGATATGTCCGTTCAGGGGGAGTGAGGTTGCATACTGGTTTGAAACCAGGAGAATGTCGCTTTTGTGAAGCTCTTTACCAAATTCTTGGCACAAGGGCCTTGCGCTCGGGAGGGTAGTCGTCAAAGTGTGCCTGGTACCAGCGATGGTGAGTGTGGGCTCGAGGTGCCAGGTTGGCAAAAGTCCAAAGAGCAAAGGAAGCCCCGGCTAGAGACCAGGTGGCAATGGCCCACCCGATCCATTCGATGATCTCTCCTAAATAGTTGGGGCAAGAGACCCACCGATATAGCCCTCCATAGGGGATCTTGTAATCCTTCTCTCCGGGGCGCCTGAGATTGCGAAGAATGTGATCTGCCTGGCGATTCACCGCAAATCCTAGGGCAAAGAGGCTTACTCCCAAGAGAAAATGCCAACTAATGAGCCACTTGAGAGCGTACCCCTTGGAGAAAGTAAAGAGATAGCGTCCATTGAGGTATGCGTTGACCAAGTTAAAAATTGCTCCCATAAACACGATGGCCAAGGGAATACGTTTGCCTTTGCTTCGAAGCCCTAGAGGATAGATAAACGAGCGATGGATGTAGTGGACTTCCCAAAGCCCGAGGAACAACCATTCGATAAGCCCCTTGCGCTCCCCAATGATGAAAAAGAACAAAAAGGCGAAAGCGGCAGGGGCTTCCATCAAGATCCAGCCCAAGTTGTTCTCAATGGTGGCTCCCCACCCGCCGTGGAAATGCCGTCCATAGGGAGCGGCGATGAAAAGAAGGAGGAAAAAGATCAATACAGAGAGAGCGAACCAGAAGATGAGGAGTCCCTGATAAAAGGAGTATTCGCTCATTGTCCCCCCGTAGATTCTCTGGGTGTATTATTTATGAGCTCTGCAGGATTGGCAAGTGATAAGAGCGGCGTTATTCGACAGGATAGCTTTAGAAGGTATATAATGAAGTCTACCCTGAGCTAGATGAGGGATTCCGTATGGCTTTGACGATCCGCCCCCTCGATTTGGAAAAAGATGCTGAGCAACTTGCGGCTATGTGGAACGCAAGTGATCAGCAGTGGCCTTTGAGCTGGACCCATGGAGTTCCCCTCGATGAAGAGATCATTCGGCTGAGGGAAGAGGAGTATCGCACCCTTGTCACTTTGGTGGCCGAGCTAGAGGGGAAAGTAGTGGGCTATTGTAGCTTTGCCGAAATGGAAGAGGGAGGAAGGGGGTATCTTCTTCTTCTGAATGTGCATCCAAGTTATCAGGGGCGCAGCATCGGAAGGCGGCTCATCCAAGAAACCATTGCTCGCTCTGTAGAAAAAGGCTGGAAACGCCAGACGTTGGATACTTGGCCAGCCAATTTTAAAGCTGTCCCCACTTATAAGAAGACGGGCCATTTCTGGGTGCCGGGGACCTGTGCAGTGATGGAAAACTTTATTCCCGGAACACTGCAAATGCCTTTGGCCAAGCCCTTTTTCGCTCGGCATGACTGGTATGCTTGTTATGTGCGTGAGCTTGCTCAATCAGAAGATGAGGAGCAGTGGGAGGGGATACCTGTTTTCACCCAGCGTTGGAGGGCAGGGGAAGAGGAGTTAACCGTCTGGATTGATCGGAATGCTTGTGCTCCAATGGCTATAGAGACAAATGAACTACAAGTGGCGGCAATTATTGAGAACCCGGAGCCATTGGTGGGTACTGTGGCGCGCTTGCGTTGGCGTGTGGTGAACAAGACGCCTCGTCCATTGAATGTTTCTCTGCACGCGACGGGTGGGGCTGGTTTGGAGATCGATCGGCGTGAGACGTTTCAGGTCCCTCCACAGCAGACGTGGGAGTGTCTGGGCCAGGTGCGTATCTCTGAGGCTATGGATGCTCAAGGAAATGAGCCCGCTCCTGCTGTGCGCTCTCTCTTTTTGATCGATGGAACAGAGGTAGAGCTTTTTTCAGGGGTGTGGGCAAAAAGGCCCATTCGAATCGATGTTTTTCCGGCGAAAATTTCCCTCTATCCCAAGGTGCCTAGCCAAATCACTCTCCAGCTTTCCAGCGAGCTGGATCATTCGGAAGATTTCTTTCTTACTCTCACTCCACCCCCGGGGGTTGAATTGCCGTGGCGGATGGAAAGGGTACGTCTTGATGCCCATGGGCATCTGAGTATCCCTATAGGGCTTACTTGTGCTCGAGAGGGGGTCTATGAATTACCCGTTCGCCTGGAGGCTGCAGAGGAAGGTAAGGCTTTTGTTGCTTCTCAAACTTTTCCTATCTTTGCACTGGGGCCTGGTGGCGTGCTTGCGCACCGCACCGAAAGTGGGGTGCGCTTGGAGAATGATCTCTTACGACTTTTTATAGAGGCGAAGGGAGGTTCTCTCTCTCTGGAGCGCAAAAAGGAGGGACGGAGAGTAACCCAGATTGCGCCTTCCTGGGGGCCTCCCTTTTTCCCCTCAGTATTCGCGCAGACCCGCTTTGCACTGCAGGTGACAGAGCAGGAAAGCAGAGTTCTCGTTCGGCTGAAGGGAAAGGCCAGAGAACCGGCGGGGCTGGCTTTGATGGCTGAGCTCTCTTTCTCTGCCAGTGGGTTTGTTGAGCTGAATTACTATTTGGAGAACCAGGGAGCTCAACCTCTCGAAGGCAGATTTCGCTTGCGCTTGAGGGATCCTCAGGAAGCTTTGGAAAGCATTTGGCCACTCGAGGGAGGCTTTATCCGTTTCCACGCTGGAGAGTATCCTACGAATTGGCGAGATGCTTTACGAGAAGCTTCTTCTTTTGATGAACCCTGGATGAGCTGGGATTTCGCCGATGAGACGCTAGCTGTTTCCTGGGGAAGGACTACAACGAAGATTTTGTCCTTTTGGGGGACTCGGCTTGAGAGTATTCCTCTGGTTCTGCCCCCTGGGGGGCGTTCGCCATGCCTTTCCTTTGCCTTTTATATGGGTGCAAGGGGCTGGCAACGCGCTCGAGAGGTTCTCCTCGGGTGGGCCGGACGTCACCCGACAGCCTCGCCTGTTTTGCAAAAGCCGATTCACGCTCGGCTTTGTCCCCAAGTATTGTTGACTCTAGCTCCTGATGCACGTGCCGAGTTGCGAGTGGTAAGCGCTTCTGCTGTGCATTTAGATGGCCAGATCCAACTTGAGCTTGAGAATGGTTCGGTGGAACCATCTAACATAAAAGTTCAGGATCTCTATGAAGGGCGGGACCTGGTACGTCCGGCGAGCTTTCACCTTCCCAAGGAGCTTGGAGTGTATCGAGGCAAGGCACGATACCTCTTCCCGCATTGGGAGGGCGAGAGTGAATTTGCCATTGTGCGGTTAGGGGACGAATCTTTGGTCCAAATTTCTCAAGAGACCTTGGAAGAAGCTCCCGTTTGGTTCGTTGATAATGGAACGAGTTGTTTTGTGATCGCCCCGAGCTTTGGCCCAAGTGTGGTCTCTTGGGATTGGCAGGGGATGGAAGTGCTCTGGAGTGTTTTCCCTATCCCCCAAGGGATGGCCTGGGAATATCCGTGGTTCGGAGGGATTCATCCCTTCTTGATGCGTCCTGACTCCAAGTGTCGCGTGTATCTCTCTGCTCAGGATGTCTCTGTGGTTCCTGTAAAAGTTAGCGATGAGCAAAGTATCCTCTGGCAAGGCGTGCGCTTGCGGATGAGACCCCCGAGGGATGTGTACCCTGGGTTAGCCTTTGAGGTAGATTTTCTCACGGTGGGCGGAGCCAATTTGCTCAAGTGGGTCTATCGCTTGCGCAATCTCCGTCGTACAGGATGTACTGTGCGGGTTGGTGGCACGGTGGCTGGGCGGCTAGGGGGAGATCCTTTGAAGGTCTCTTTGCATGCTGAGCGCATAAGCAGATACCCTACCCCATGGGGGACGACAATTTGGAGGAACCCTTGGGGGGCGCTTGTTCAGGAAGAGAATGGTAGGGCGCTTCTCCTTGTGAGTGACCGAGAGGATGTCGTATTGAGCGATAACGGGGCACATGGTCGCGTCTTGAATATCGAGGAAGAGCTTTATCTCGAAGGGAATCAGCAAAAGGAGTTCACTTATTATCTCATTTCGGCGCCGGGTTTGTCTCAGGCTCGGGCTTATTTGGCTCTAAGCAAGCTGAGTTCAAAACGAGTATGACGAGCTTGGATCGTTCTCTATATGAATCATCCTATTGCAATGGAGGTTTTGGACGATGAATTTGCGTATCCCTGGACCTACCCCTTTGCCTCCGGAAGTCATCGAGGCTGTTGGCCAGCAGATGATCAATCATCGGGGGCCCGAATTCGAAGCGATGTTCCACGAGATTAGCGAATGGCTCAAAGTCTTTTTTGCTACGAAAAATAAAGTCTATGTTCTAACATCGTCGGGCACAGGTGGCATGGAGGCAGCTATTGTGAACACCCTCTCCCCAGGAGATCGGGTCCTGGCGGTGAGCATTGGTGTCTTTGGGGATCGCTTTGCCAAGATAGCAGAAGCTTATGGGGCGGATGTTGAGCGGTTGAGTTTCCCTATGGGGAAGGCAGCCGATCCGGCTCGTGTTGCGGCGGCCGTGGCAGAGAGGGGTCCTTTTGTGGCAGTTCTTTTGACCCAGAATGAGACCTCTACAGGGGTGACAAATGATCTGGAGGCACTCTGTAGAGCTATTCACTCCGCTGCCGATCCTTCCCCTCTCATTCTAGTGGATGGCATCAGTGGAGTGCCGGCTATCCCTCTTAAGATGGATGAATGGGGCTGTGATGTGGTGCTCAGCGGTTCGCAAAAGGCCTGGATGGCTCCTCCTGGAGTAGCGATGATCGCTTTTAGCGACCGGGCTTGGGAAGCATACGAGCGAGCGAAAATGCCGCGCTTTTATTTCGATCTGGGCCTGGCAGACAAGTACGCTCAGCGCTATCAGACGCCCGCTACTCCCAATATTGCGGCGCTTTATGGTCTTCATGTGAGCTTGAAAAAGATGATGGAGGAGGGGCCGGATGCTTTTGCTGCTCGGCATCAGCGCATTGGTGAATATTGTCGCCAGGGAATCTTGAAGCTAGGACTGGGGCTCTTTGCAGAACCTGGTCATTACTCGAATACGGTTACCGCCGTAACACTCAAGGAGGGCTGGAGTGCAAAGCAAGTGTTAGAGGCCCTACGCACGCGTTATGGGATCATTTGTGGGTCGAGCAAAGCTCCTGGTGTGGAGATGATCCGCATTGGGCACATGGGATATGTAAGCGAGGCAGACCTAGATCAGGTGTTCACTGCTTTGGAAGAGATCTTTGCATAAGCCACATTGGGGCAATGAGGGAATCTTGATGCGGGTGAGGAACGTTGTTGTTGGATCTTCGTACCTTTGGCGAGATTCGTCCAAGGTGGGGCTCCATGCTTTTACGGAGCACCTTTTGCAAAAGGGATGCCAAGTCGAGTGGTTCACAGTTCCCCTCTCAGTTTTACATTTTCTCAAGCCTCGGGTGGCGCGTTTCAAGTGGCCGTTGCTTAAGAGAGTTTGGAAAAGCCAGGCGTTCCGCTTGGGGAAAGGGTATCTGTGTAATCGAGTACCCTTATCGTTGGTTCATCCTATCCCAAGAAGGGGGTTTGACTCTTACTGGTTGGCTAAAGGATATCTACGAAGTAGGGTGCCCTCGTTGGAAGCTTTGGCAAAGAGGGATGGAATATACCCTGTTGATATGATTTTCTTCGACTCTGGAGGTCTTGACATCTATCATCCTTGGCACAGGAAGGTGCATGTAAGCATATATCGTCTTAGCGATTTGGTTTCTCATTTCCCCAGGGCGGTCCGGGGGCGGGTTCTCAGTGAGCAAAAAGTTATCCGTGGGGCAGATATTCTTTTGGCTGCCTCAGAGCCCATTTATCAATATGCGAGAGAGCTAAGAGGAACGGAGAAAGGGCTCTATCTATTACCAAATGGGTTTGAGGTTGAGCTCTTTCGTAAGGAGGTTTCTCTTCCTCCAGAATACATGCGTATCCCTTCTCCTCGAGCGGTCTTTGTGGGGGCGATGAGTGGCTGGTTTGATTGGGAACTGCTTTTGCAGGTGGCGCAGCTTCGCCCTGAGGTTTCCTTCTGTCTTTTGGGTCGGGGAGAGGAACCTTCTGCGCTGCCTGGGAACGTTTTTTTCCTTGGGGCTCGCCCACACGAAGAGATGCCCGCTTATCTGCAGCATGCTGATGTGGGATTGATTCCCTTTCGCGATTGCCCTCTAGTACGGAATATCGAGCGGCCGCTCAAATTTTATGAGTACATTGCCTCGGGGTTGCCGGTTGTTTCTGTGCCCTATGGGAATCTCGTCAAAATGGCTCCCTATGCCCTTTTTGGGCAAACTCCCGAGGAATTCGCTGAGGCTATCGATGGGGCTCTCAAGTTTTCCTCTGCACAGAGAGAACGCCTCAAACAGGAAGCTCAGAAGTTCTCTTGGGAGAATATCTTCATCCAATTTGATGAAATCTT
>JAGGYI010000022.1 GCA_021162655.1 Anaerolineae bacterium | reverse complement strand
CGGGCACCGCCTTCAAAGGATAGCCTTTTGCCTCTGTCATTGTCTCTCTCCTTTGCAAAAATATTCTCTATTCTCAATGATGGGCAGGATGATCCTCTGCCGCTGTATGCTCATGAAAGTAACCCATCTCGTGCAGCCGGTTGTGTATCTTGCGATGGGCCGACTCTAAAATCAAGCGCATGCGCCTATAGGCACGCGTCTCCGCACGGGTGCCCACCGTATCAAGATAGGCCAACGCTCCCTCGATCTGCTCGAGGATGGTCAGCGCATCGGCCGCGGCGAAAAAGGGTGAACCTTCCACCTCAACCATCACCGGGGAAGAATGAGCTGCAATGATCTCGGGTTTATCCGGATAGTGCCCACGGACGAGAAGGGCCAGCCAAGAGCTCTTTTCCACCTTGAACGACCAATTCCCCTGGGCCTCGGCTGGATCCACGGCCACACTCTCGCGGATCTCGCCATTGACGACCAACTCCACACGCGAGATGGGCACCGTCACACTGGCTACCTCCCAGGTGATATCCACCGTGCCTCCACTGGAGGGCATCTTGATGCGGCTGCCCATGGGATGCCCATCCACCCAGAACTCCAAGAGGGGGCCATAGGTCACAAAGGTCTCTCCTCGGCGTACGGCCTCCATCCAATGCTCATAGGTAAAAGGCCAGAGAGGGGGGATGCGCGCATACGTGCGCACCGTTCCTATAGCGGTGAGGGCGGTCATCTTGTCGGTGCCGCCAACGGCGGCGACCATATAGCCACAGTTCAAATAGCGGTACCAATCGGCCAGGGAATAAGGGTTGATCCCACTGTAAAGATCTCCCCAAGAGGTCATCTCGACGGCATCCACCTCGCCCTCGACGATGGTAGCGGCATGCTCGGCTCGCGGATTCGGAAAGTGCGGCAACACCACCAAGCCGCCCTGCCTGTGGCACTGCCGTGCCCACTCGGTAAGGAGCACCTCGATGGGATCCCCCAGGGCCGATTCGTCCGGACCGCCCGTGGTCATCGGAGCAATGATTGGACCTTGATAACCAAGCAAGGAGATGTGCCCCAAAACGTGTTGGCGGTTCTCGGTGCCCACACGCACCAAATGCTCGCCATCACCACCAGCCTCCAAAGAGCCCCAGGTCGTCTTGCCATCGAAATCTCCCACGTTGGTCATCAGCTCTCCCCACTGGCTCGCCAGCAGGTTCACCACGTTCACTCCCTCCGCAGCGCCCTCCAGAAGGGCCGCCATGGGCGAGAGAAAATGCACGTGGGTATCGGCACTCACCCAGCCCCGTTCCCTCCAAGGAAGCACCTTCTCAAGCTCAAAGAGGATCTCTTTGGTCTCGGGAGTCACCTCCACCACACGGCGTAGAGGACGGATCTCAAACCCTTTGGCGATCTCGATATAGACACGACCCAGCGGCAGCTTTAGGCGGGCCTCGCCAGGGATATAAGTGCAGTAATGGCTGCCTTGATGGACAAAATCAACGCTGTAATCCTCAAACCAGGCCGGGTTGGGAATGCGATGTCGATCGATGGGAGCCAAGTACTCTCCCGCCTCTCCGTGGACATGGAGCTTGACGGGCACCGGCTTGCTGGAGCCCTTTTGTACAACCCGTAGGGTAACCCACTGCGTTGCTGGGGCGATGGGACGCAAACTCTCTCCTCGCCCCGCCTCCACCTCGGCTACGGGCACCATTTGGCCACTGGATAGATGAAAATGCGCCTCAGGGTGGGCCGTATACTCAACGAGCACCTCCCGCTCCGAGAGCTGAGGCACCTGGTTATTATAAGTTTCCTCCCAGGTCTCATCAGGATAGAGGAAGCGTGGCATTGCCGAGATCACCCGGCCCAAATCTAGCTGGAGCTGCTGAAGCAGCCCTCGCTCGTCCAGTGTGGGTTGGAAGGGCACCCCCTCGGGTAGGGCGAAGATGGCCTTGCGCCGCGGCCGCCAGCGCAGGGGTTGCGTGGAAACCTGTCCCCAGGAGACGGCTGAAAGGATCACCACCCCATTGGCAGGCTCCAGGCGAAGGGCAACGATCGCCTTCTCTGGATGGGGGTTGGCCCAGGCCCAGAGCCAGTTCACCCAGGGGCCACTATCGGCGGCATCCACCCGCGTTTGGCTACGCCCCCAAGAGGGATGAAGCTGTTCATGATGCGCCCGCACAGGCCGGGGCTTTTGGTGGGCCACTGCTTCAAAGCAATTCTCTCCCCAGGGCCGTTGAAAGGGTCCTATTTGATGGCGCCGCCGAATGGTCAGACGCTCTTCGGAGCCATCCTCATAGATCACCACGTAATCCGCCGCATGCTCGCCCAGGCGGGCATATCCACGCGAGGCAGTGATAAAGCCATCCCTATTCCAAAGAAGAGGACGCAGATCCGAAGTATGCAGGAAAACAAGCCAGGGCGCACGCACAGGCTCCAGAGAAAGGCGCAATGCCCTCTGCCCCTCCACCAGGGCCAGCGGGCGCCTCACCTGAAAGGGAATCCCCCAGCAGACGCACTCGCCGCTGGGGGCCTGCTCCAGAGCTTGACGCATCTCCTCGGAGATAGGCAGCTGAGCCAGCTCTGTAAAAGACATATCGCCCTCGATGGGCAAAGGATGGAAAAGCGGAGACCGAGGGCCATCAACCACCGCAGGCATAAGAGGAACCTCCTTTTACCCTAACGATATACCCAGGGCGATCATATCCCCTTTGGTAAAAGGAAGCAAGCGAGGCAAAGTGGAAACTATTCACTAGAAGGAGTGGGGGTGGAGATAGGGGGAAGTAACTTGAGGGCCCCTTGAGCAAAGACCTGTGAGTCGTACTTGCCACCAGCATTCCAATAAAGCCAACCACAGCTCCCTGCATCTTCGGCAGCCTTGCGCTGCAAGAGCAACTCGGGGAGATCATAGATCACTCCCCAGAGAGAATAATGCTGAAGCCAAGGCCGAATGAGCGTATCGGTACGCCGACGGGCTGTGCGCACACTCCTGTAGACTACCTCATAGGGATGGCGCATGGGTTCTTCGAGCCCCAGGTTCCCTCGGCCAAAAGTGGAAGGGTAGAGCATGGGGGAAAGATAATCCACATAGGGGGCGATATCCTCCACCCGCTGGCCAATGCCCATATCGCGGGAGGGATCCGTCCAGACGACGAGCCCAAAGACATCCGCCGAAAGGAAAGCAGGAGTGTAGGCAAGAGCTTGCTGAGCCTGCGCACAAAAGGCCCCGATGGCTGCAGTACGCGTCTCAAAGGAGGTCTCCCTTTGGTAAACCAGGCCGCGCACAGAGCCATCCGAGGGGAAGCGCAGATAATCAAATTGCACCTCATCAAACCCCAGGGCAACTGCCTCCAGAGCTAGGGCGATGTTATAGTCTCGCACTTGCTGGTTGAAAGGGTCCACCCAATGAAGGCCCTCGTTATCCACATAGAGGTCACCACTCTGGCGCTTGACGGCCAACTCAGGATGGGCCAAGGCGAGAAGGTTATCCTTGAAAACAACAATGCGAGCAATGGTATAGATGCCCCGCTGACGGCATTCCTTGAGCAAGGCCTCAAGATCCAGCACGTCAGGGAGATAGGCATCCGCATCCTTGGCCAGGGGGTGCTCGCTCGGCCAAACGATCCAGGCACGATCGCCCTTGACATCGATGACCACGGCATTCAAAGCATCTGACTGCTCCACCAGATCAAGCAAAGCCTGCACTCGCTGGGGCTTGGTGAGGAGCCCAAAGGGGATGTAAATGCCATGCACAGAAAAAGGCTCCAGAGAGAGCATGAGCTCCCCCGTACGCGTAAGGGGTAGGTTCACCCGCCGGTACCCCGGCACCTTGACCAGAAGCCGCTCAAAGCGCCATACATCCTCGATGGTCAGGAGGCCTTTTTCGTTGGGATGGAAGAGCTGGGGAGTATCCTCCCCCTTGAGATAGGCCAATACCGCTCCCTTGACGATAGGATCGCCCGTCTGCGCATCGCGCAGCGAAAGAAAAAGCCGAGCTGGGGCGAGGACGATGGTCAGTTCTCCCTGCCCAGTATACACTATTTCCTGAGAGCGGTACCCTTCAGAAGAGACCTGCAGGCGGGCGCCCGGCTCCAGAAAGCGCAAGGAAGCCTGGCCATGCTCATCGGTCTGGGTATGCAGCGCCCCCGAAAGGAGCTGTGCCCCCGCGATGGGCTTTCCCTGAGGGTCCAAAACCCGCACACGCACCTGCCAGGGGCTGAGGGATACCTCCTGCCACGTCTGCCCCTCATAGACAATCTCTACCGGACGATACCCCGCCGCTGAGACCTGCACCACCTCTCCCGGGGCAAGGTAACGCAAGGCAAAGCGGCCCTGAGCGTCTGCCTGGGCACGCTGCTCCCCACAGCGAATCTGGGCCCCCGGCACGGCATTCCGCGTGCCCTCCTCATATACCCGGCCTTCGAACACATAGGGAGAAAGAGCGAGCTCCAAGACGGGATCCTTCGCCTGCCCCTCTTCTGGCCAGAGAACCTCCGCCGAGAGCTCCAATGGCTGGTACCTGGGCGAGGAAACCTGCAATGCCTGTTTCCCCTCCCACTGAAGGCAAAAACGCCCCTGGGCATCTGTATATGCCTCCTGGGTACCATAACGCACCAAGGCCCCCTCTATGGGACGTTGAGTAAACGCATCGCGCACACATCCCTGCAGAGGAGCGGGGCGAAGAAGTACCTCTTTGGAGACCGTCAGGACATTCGCTCCTACTTTGAGGGGGAAGGTTGCCGTCAGGTAGCCCGGGGCTACGACCTGCACCTGATACTGCCCCTGAGGCAAAGGGAGGCGAAACCGGCCTCTCTCCGAGGTAGCGACCCACTCTAGCGCAGCTTGGGGCTCCAGGGCCATAACGTGCACTCGAGCCCCAGAGAGAAAAGCTTGGGTCTGCGCATCACGTACTGTGCCAACAAAAGTGGGAGTAGAAGGGAACTGACACCGAACACAGAGGAGAACAAGGGCCAAAAGGAGAAAACAGAGCAACCAACGCCCTGGGGAGCGCCAGAGATCACACATTGGCCCTTAAATTCCTCACACAAAATGGGGTGCGCTGATTATAACACAGTGCGCAGAGAGGGCCAAGTTTTCTTAAAGCCCCAGCTCACTGTGGATAAAGGGCACTACGCGGGCGACTTCCCGTTCGGGAATGACAAAAGAGACACTGTAGGCCGAAGCCGGCTGAGCCACCGAAATCACCCGCAGGCCCAGCTTGCCCAAGGCGGCAAAAGCTTGCGCGGCGATGGGCTCTTCCTTCTGAGGATCCGGGATACCCACCACTGAGATGGTCGCCACCTCCTCTTGTACTCCAATCCGCGAGAGGAGCCCTAACCGCAGCTCCTGGGCGAACTCACCCTCAAGAAGGCGAATGCAATGATCCTGATCCTGCCGGCGGACGATGAGGTTCAGGCCCCGTTCCGCAAAGGATTGGGAGTACATCAGCACATCCACCCCAGATTCAGCCAAACAACGCAGCGCCCGAGAGGCCAAGTTCAAAGACCAGCCCTGGCCGTTCCCACTGACCTGGATGAGGCTAAGCCCCTCCGTGGAGATGATCGCAGGCAACACCAGGCGCTCCGAACTGGGCTCCGCAACGATGCGCGTGCCAGGGTGGCTGGGGACAAAGCTGTTCAGGATACGCAGAGGGATGCCTCGCTCCGCCAAAGGAGCTAGCGTTTTGGGGTGGAGAACATCAGCACCGAAATAGGCCAGCTCCTCCGCCTCGCGATAAGAGAGCTCGGGCAGGGTGTGCGCCTCAGGCACAAGCTTGGGATCTGCCGTGAGGATGCCGTTCACATCCGTCCAAATCCAGACCTCATCGGCATCCAGGCAGGCCCCCAAAATAGCGGCAGAATAATCGCTACCGCCACGGCCCAGGGTAGTTGTTACCCCTTCAGCCGTGGCGCCGATATAGCCCGTTACCACGGGGAGAACTCCCCGCGCCAGGAGAGGCCGCAGCTTCTGGTGAACCAGCTCCCTAGTAGCCTCCATGTCGGGGGAAGCCGCCCCATAATGGTCGTCGGTACGCACGAGAAGGGTTGAACTGATTGCCTCGGCCTGGTGACCCCGCTTGCGCAAGAGGGCAGCGAGGATACGCGAGGAGAGCTCCTCCCCCAAAGAGGCCACCGCATCGTTCCCGCGCATGGTTAGCTCTCCCAAAGTGGCGATGCTTGCACAAAGCTGCCCATATTCCCGAAGCTGCTTGATGATGTACTCTTGGACCGGCGGATACTCGGGGCTATCGCCGAGGAGCTCCTGAGCCGTATGCAGATGTTTATCCAAAAGCTCGCGTTGAATAGCTCGATACTGCTCTCGCTGGCCCGCAGCTGCCAGACGTGCCCCACGAATGAGAGCATTCGTCGTGCCGCTCATCGCCGAGACGACGACGACGCATTCTGGATCTTCCAATGTCTCAATGATCCGCGCCACTTCCAAGAAGCGCTCGACACTTCCTACCGAAGTCCCACCGAACTTGACGACAAGCATCCCGTCCTCCTCTAGCTATGTTGAGTGTGTTGGGTGGTCTCCTCAGGATAGACGGAAGCCTTCCGAGGTACCTGGTCAAGGGCCTGGGCCAGATCAGCGATGAGATCCTCTGGATCCTCCACGCCCAGGGCATAGCGCACCAACTCGCCACGGATGCCCAATTCCTCGCGTTCCTTCTCATCCAGCGTAAAATGAGACATCAGCGCCGGCTGCTCCACAATGCTCTCCACGCCACCCAGGCTCGGGCCCATATAAGGGATGCGCAGAGCATCGATGAAACGGGCTGTCCCCTCTAAATCTGTGGCGAGCTCAAAACTCACCACCCCTCCAAAGCCCTTCATCTGCCGGGTAGCCACCTCATAATCTGGATGGGAGGGCAACCCAGGATACCAAACACGCCGCACCGCCGGGTGCCTCTCAAGGAACTGGGCCACTCGCAAGCCATTCTCGTTGTGGCGAGCCATGCGCAGGGCCAACGTCTTGAGCCCTCGCAAAAGGAGATATAGCGTATGCGGGCTTGCCACCGCCCCCATCATGTTATGCACCTCACGGATCTGCTTAATCTGTTCGGCCGAACCAACGACCACCCCGGCCAAGAGATCGTTATGGCCTCCCAGATACTTGGTCGCACTGTGGATCACTAGATCCACTCCATAATCCAACGGGCGGATGTTGTAAGGCGTGCCAAAGGTGGCGTCGACGACAGTCAGCAGCCCATGGCGCCTGGCGAGATCAACTAAACGGGGCAGATCGGCCACGCGCAGATAGGGATTGGTGGGCGTTTCGGAAAAGATCAGCTTCGTCCGCGGGGTAATGGCCGCTTCTAGGGCGGTATAGTCTCCCAAGGGAACAAGGCTACAGCTGACCCCCAGCTTGCTCATGACCTCCAAAGAGAATTGGCGGGTCTTCCGATAGCAATCCACCGTGAGAATGAAATGATCCCCAGAGGAAAGAAGGGTGAGCAGAGTGCAGGTAATAGCCGCCATGCCACTGGCCATCACCAGGGCACTCTCGGCACCCTCAAGCGCGGCCATCTTTTGCTCAACGACCTCTTGGGTGGGGTTGCCATAGCGGCCATATTCCCCTCGCAAAGGTTCGAGGCCGTCCACTTTGCGCTGCATGTGCTCCACCAGGGCAGCAGTATTCTCAAAATGGTAGGTTGAGGTCTGCACGATGGGCATGGTCAGCGAGCCAAAGGGCTTTTCCTTGGGCTCCCCGGCATGCACACTTTGCGTGTCAAAGTGCTCACCTTCCCAACGTCTTGGCTTGGTAAACATGGCTCCTCCTGCCTAGGATAAAAAAATTGCCTCACCTCTCTCCAGAGATGAGGCAACAACCCCTCAGTAAAGAAAAATCTTCATCGGCTTGGCGCCCGATGAAGAGACGAAAAACCCAACAAATGATGTCAGGCCTCTCATCTTTCAGAGCACCCCCACGGGGCCTCTGCCGGAATTGGCACCTTCGGAAAGGGTTGGGGTCGCCGAGATGATTTCGGATGAGTGTGACCCACTCCTCCCGGGTTGCCGAGGCTTCACAGGGCCGGTCCCTCCACCTCTCTGGATGAGCGCCACAGAAGCTATTCGATTTGTAGCTAGTGTACCACATCAGGGCATCCGCGTCAAGCGGCAGGCCAGCGCGGGCAGTTACCTGGCTGTATAGAGACACCGCCCCACAAGCAGCCCGCTGGGCAATGACCACACCTCTCCCCACTTGGCAACCCTGGGGAGCTGTGGCATAATCCCCCTGGCAGACCCCCAAGAGGTAGCATGATCGATGAACCAGGCAGGTCAAGCGCTCTCTGAAACACTGCGCATTTTCAGCGGAAGTTCCCACCCCGAGCTCGCCCAAGAGATCGCCCACTACCTGAACTGTCCCCTCTCCCCCTCGCGCACACAGCGCTTTAGCAACGACAACCTCTTTGTGCAGCTGGGGGAGAGCGTCCGCGGCAAAGAGGTCGTCATCATCCAGTCGCTCTGTCCCGCTG
Source organism: Anaerolineae bacterium (assembly GCA_021162655.1). Lineage (GTDB taxonomy): Bacteria > Chloroflexota > Anaerolineae > UBA1429 > UBA1429 > JAGGYI01. Next base: position 1,960 of record JAGGYI010000022.1, on the reverse strand, counting down.
TGAGCGACCATTTACTCGAGCTCCTCATGATGCTCGATGCTGCCCGCAGCGCCTCAGCCAAGACGATCCATGCCGTCATCCCCTACTTTTCCTATGGGCGCTCGGATAAAAAGGACCAACCACGCATCTCGATTACCGCTCGGCTCATTGCAGACCTGCTCGTTACAGCAGGCGCCATGCACGTGATGACGATGACGCTCCACTCTCCCCAGGTGCACGGCTTCTTTAGCGTCCCCACCGATCACCTGACGGCCCGCCCTGTCTTTGTGCAATACTTTCGCCAGCGCAACTTGGAGAACACTGTCATCGTGGCTCCAGACATTGGCCATGCGAAACGGGCAACCAAGCTGGCCAGGGCTCTAGGGGTGGGGGTAGCCGCAGGGGATAAAGAACGCCTCAGCGACGACCAAGTGCGCATCATCGACATCATTGGCAACATCTCGGGGAAGGATGTCATCGTCGTCGACGATGAGATCGCCACCGGTGGCACGGTGGTGACGCTCGTCAAACTGCTGCGTGCCAAAGGGGCCCGCAAGATCACCCTCGTCTGTACTCATGGGGTCTTTAGTGGCTCAGCCATCGACCGGCTGCGCGCTCTGCCCGATATTGAAGAGATCGTCACAACGAACACGGTGCCCATCCCCCCAGAAAAGCGCCTCCCCAATATGACTATTCTCTCGGTGGCTCCCATCTTTGGAGAGGCTATCCGTCGGAACATCCTGGGGCTTTCGGTGGGCTCCCTCTTTGCCTTTTGGACAGGTTTGGAGGAAAGGGAATAGCCCCCATCAAAAAGGCGCTGCCTAGAGAGGCAGCGCCTTTTTCTCTTCCCAAGGGTCAGGGCAAGAGGGGGAGAATATCTGGAGCATAGGGGAGCACCATTACCCTGGCATCGGGCCCATGGCGAGCAAAGGCTGCCCCCAAAGCATCTTGCACACTGGGGAAGGGACGAAAGCCCAACGCACGCGCTTCCTCTGGAGAAATGCCCCCCGAGACGAGGAAAACCTCCGCCTTCTCGCGCGTTCCCGCCCAGGCCAGGGTCAAAGCACCAGCCACCAGATCATCCATCTTCCCCGCGCGGATGGCGGCGTCGATCTCGGCCTTGGGCCAGCTGGCGAACTCGAGCACCTCCGGATGGGTCGCCGAAACACCCTCGGGGCAGGGCGTCACCACGATGATCGTCCCTCCTGGCCGCACACAGAGCTCGGCGGGATAGAGCGTCTTGTGAGCCTGCCAAAACTCGCTATCGCAGGGGTGCGAGCTCGCCACCACGATATCCGCCTGGCCAGGGACCTCAACCCCATAGATGCGTCGCGAGAGGGACACCCCTTGGCGAAAGGCAGCGCGCGGCTCCCCCACAAAGACGCCAGCCACCCGCCCTTGGCGGTCGAGCACGACGTTGACGATCATCCGCAGGCCCGCCTGCTCGGCGATGGCCTCCATCTCCTGGCGCACCTGGTTCTCCTGGCGGCCCAGCAAGCTGAAGGGATGGCGCACCGAGAGGAGATGCACCTCCCCAGTGGTCTGCTCGCCACAGATGCCTGGCTGGATGATCTTGGCCCCACCAGAGAACCCTGGAATGTGGTGGGGCACGATGCTCCCCACCCCAATGACCAAATCCGCCTCAGGGGCCAGGCGGTGGACCTGCACATGCACTCCCCCTGGGGTTGTCCCCAGGTCCACGAGGAGAGAAGGCTCAAAAGCGTTATGGTTCAGCACTTGGACGCGCCCCACCACCTCGCGGCCAAACTTTTGCTCGATCTCACTCGGAGTCATCGCCCGATGAGTGCCCAAGGCAATGAGCAGGGTGATGGCCTCATCGGAGATGCCTACCGCGTTCAGCTCCTCCAAAAGCACCGGCAAGATGCGCTCCGTAGGAGTGAGGCGAGTGCCATCATCGGCAACGATGAGAACCTTTCGCGCCCCTCTCGCTAGCTCACGCAGGGGTGGCCCCCCGATGGGT
>JAGGYI010000213.1 GCA_021162655.1 Anaerolineae bacterium | reverse complement strand
GGGGTCATCTTTGTAAAGTGTGGCCAGCCAGTTGGGAATGATGGCTGTCTGCCAGTCGTGGCAATGGAGGACTTCTGGGTGCCAGGCTAGTTCGGGGCGTTTGAGCATTTCCAGGGCAGCGCGGGCGTAAAAGATAAAGGGTTCCGCCTCATCAAGGTAACAGGGGGCTGAGGGTTGCCCAAAGTATCCTGGGTTGTCAATAAGGTAGATTGGAAGGCCATCAAGGTCCATTTGATAGACTGTTGCCAAGACATGACGACGATCCAGGGGAACAGCAAAGGACTCGATGAGAAGCTCTAGGGGGAAACGTTCTGGCGAGATGTGACTGTAGCGGGGCATAGCGATGCGAACGTCGTGCCCCAAGGTTTTAAGCGCCTTGGCCAGGGGCGCAATAACCTCGGCTACCTCGCCCGTCTTGGCCAAAGGCGCCACTTCGGCCGCCAGGATAAGGATGCGTAGAGGAGTGTCTGCTGGTACCTCCATAAAACTATCGAAACCTCCTAACAGGGTCTGATTTTAGCTCACAGATTGATCAGCCAGGTATAGATTCCTGCTGCAATGATGCAGGCTAGAGAGAGAAACGCCAGCTGGGCTTTGGTAAATCCCTTCCCCTGGGTGCTCCAAAGGAGGATAAGCACTAGACCCAGGGAGAGCAAAGCCCAACGACGGCCCAGTTCAGCGAGTTTCCCTTTCAATGTCCTCCTCCCAGGGAAGGTTCGGAGATTGAGGGCACACACCAGGGATAGCGTTCCATGCTTGAAGTACCTGGGCCCAAGTGCACTCCAGGCCATCAGAATTGTCAATGACCACGTCAGCTCGGGCGATCTTTTCTTCTTGAGGAGGCTGGGCCCGAATGCGAAGTTCTGCTTCTTGAGCTGTGAGGTGCCGAGTGCGCATGAGGCGTTCCTTTTGCTGTTCCTGGGAACTCGTCACTACCCAGATGGCATCACAATGTTGATGGAGCTGCGTTTCCAAGAGTTTGATGGCCTCGATGACAAGGACGGGCTTGGCGCAGCTTTCGATTCGGCGTAGTGTCTCAGCGATGACTTGAGGATGAACGATCTCTTCCAATTCTCGGAGGGCCTGTGGATCGGCGAAAACCAGGGCCCCTAGTTTTGCTCGATCGATCTCCCCATCTTTTTTGCGAACCCCAGGGAACCGTTCGGCAATGCGTTGGTTTACCTGGGTGCCTGCGCGCATGACCCAATGGGCGAGTTTATCCGCATCGATCACCTGAGCGCCAAGCCTGGCCAGCATGGCGGCTACGGTGCTTTTGCCGGTGGCAATGTTCCCGGTTAGGCCAATGATGTAGGGTTTATCCTTCACGCTTTGGGCTCCTCTTGCATCAGCTGTTCCCATCTCGCCAGATGCTCCATCAGGCGTGCCTCGAGCTCTTGATATTCTTGGCCCAAGGATCGGAGCCGAGCCAGATCCTGTTGAATGCTTGCCCGCTCAATTCTTTGGCCAAGTTCTTGTAGTGCAGCCTCGAGATTTTCGATCTCTTGTTCGAGAGCTAGGAGGTGCTTCTCTGTGCGTTGGGCCGGTGTACGTCTAGGGCGCTGGGGCTTGGGGGGTTTGACCTTTCTCTCCGTTTGGCGCTCTTTTTCCAGATAGGCCGCATAGTTTCCTGTGAATTGCTCCAATTTACCATCCTTGATAACCCAGAGGTGGGTGGCCAGTGCGTCGATGAGGTAGCGGTCATGAGAGACAAAGAGAATGGTGCCATTGAACTGGCGGAGCACCTCTTGGAGCACTTCCTGGGAGAGCACGTCCAAGTGGGTTGTGGGCTCGTCCAAGAGGAGAAAATTTGCTCCTTGGGCGCTGAGGATGGCTAGGGCCAAACGGGCGCGTTCTCCTCCAGAAAGAGATCCCACCTCTTTAAAGACTTCTTCCCCTCTGAAAAGAAAGCGGGCGAGAAAATCCCTTGCTTTGGCGACGGTAAAGCCGCTTTCATTCAAGAAGCGTTCGAGCACTGTAGCAGAGGGATCGGATTCCTTGGGATTTTGGGGAAGGTAGCCTACCTGGACGCTGGCGCCCAGGCGGAATGTCCCCTCTAGGGGTTCTATCTCTCCGAGAATTGTACGTAAAAAGGTTGTTTTGCCTGCTCCGTTGGGGCCCAGGAGAGCGATGCACTGGCCCCGGCGGATGAGAAACTCTCCTGTATCAAAGAGGTGGATTTCCTTTCGCCCTGGTGTATAGGCTGAGGCAGGGTATCCGATGCGCATTCCTTTGCTTTGGAGTACATCTTCACCAGAGCGGACACCTGCCGCAAGTTGGAAGCGCAGTCTCTTTTCCGTGGGTGGTGGCTTGAGGCGCTGGAGCCGGGCAAGCCGCTTTTGGCGTCCCCGAGCCTCTCTACTGCGCTGCCCAGCACGGTAGCGACGGATAAATTCCTCCGTGCGGGCGATGAGCTCTTGTTGAGCGCGGTAGGCGCGTTCTTGGGCTCGCCTGCGCTCCCGACGCTGAATGATGTAGCTCTGATAGTTCCCGCGGTACTCCTCTAGGCGCCCCTGATCTAGCTCCCAAATTTTGGAGGCGACGCGGTTGAGAAAGTAGCGATCATGAGAGACGACAAGGAGGCTGTAGGGCCATCCTCGAAGGTAAGCTTCAAGCCATTCCCGTGCTGCAAGGTCGAGATAATTGGTGGGCTCATCGAGCACAAGGAGCTCAGGCTCTTGCAGTAGAAGCTTGGCGAGCAGCGCTCGGGTGATCTGCCCACCGCTCAAGGTTGAGATGGGCTGAGTATACATCTCTGGGGTAAAGCCCAGTCCACTGAGAACGCGCTTGATGCGTTGTTCGTATTCATATCCTCCGGCGAGCTCAAAGCGTTCCTCTGCAGCCGCATAGCGTGCCATCCACTTGCTGGGATCTTGGGCAGTGGCCATCCTTTGGGCCAGCTCGAGGAGAGCTTGTTGCTGAGCCTGTAGGTCCGCAAAGACGGTGAGCATCTCACCATATAACGTCTGGGTGCTGGCAAAGGAGGGGTTCTGAGGCAAGTAGCCGATACGGAGATTTCTGGCACGCACCAGCTGGCCTTCGCTGGGTTCCTCGAGGCCGACGATGAGGCGCAAAAGGGTCGTTTTCCCCGCACCATTGGGGCCAACGAGGGCTATCTTCTCGCCCCGCGCGATACGGAAAGCGACGTCTGTAAAGACGTCGAGGGCACCATAGCTCTTGGCCAGTCGGACGGCAGAGATAATAGACATATTCTTGAAGGATCATCCATTTCTTGGGAATTATACCACAGCCAGAGGAGGGCTCCAATCTGCTCGGATGGAAGGGTATTCGAGTTCTTTGATTTTACTTGACAAAATGTGTGTTTTATCGTAAAATAATCTTAGAAAGGTTAAGAATCTTTATACAAGGTTTTAACCTTTTGGCGGGAAGGATTTGGCTCTTTACCAAGGTAATGTGTGCGTTGTCGCACGGTGGTGGAGTGCGTTCGTGGGGGTGGGTGATGGTCGATTCAAGGCGTCGATGGACAGACCCAAAGCCAGGGCAGTACCCCAAGAGGGCTGCCTGGTTTGGCCGCGGGTTTCTTCCAAGGGATGAGTGGGAAGAGGAGATCATCACTTGGGAATTGGTTGATGAGCTCCGTACTGCAGCTGGCTTGGCTGAGGATGCTGGAGATGCGCGCCTGGCAGGAAGTTTGCGCCAATGGGCGGTCCGTTTGACAGAGGCGCTGGGGAGCATTTCCAAGCGTCGTAGCCAGGCGAGTTGTGACTCTGAATTGTGGCTAGGTTAGGATTCATTTCTTTGCATCGATACGAGGGACCCAGCATTTGCTGGGTCCCTGTTTTTTTGTGGGCTTGACGTAAGCTTCACATTGTTTTTAGCCTCCATTTACGGACAGAAGCAGTGAAAGAAGGTAGAATAGGAGTGCCACGTAAAAGGGTCTGAACTTGGGAGAAGGGGACGACGATGCTTGTTCTCAATGAAGCGTACCAGCCAGTGGATCGGGTGGCCCCTTTTATTTGGAGGCATGTTGAAGAAGAGAGAATGACCAAGATCATCCGTCTCTTTGGCAAGTTGGTCGCTTATCTTCCTCATAATAGGCGAGCCTACTATCGTTGGGCCATCGTCATTAGCTACCGCCCCGCTCAGTATATCTCTGTGTATCAATTCTCTCCGCCTTATTTGCGGATCGTTCTCTTTTCACGGTGGGAGATCGGCTTGATTCTCGGGTATTGGCTCCTGGGGCTCAGGCTGGGGCAGCCACTGGCTTGGATAAAAAAGGTGCAAACTGCCTAAGGACAATGGCGTCCCTGGCAACAGGCCGAGCAGGTCTCGGCCTTTTTTTCTTGCTCATTTTAGGAGGGGTTTTCTTCTAGTTTGGGAATGGCCCGACTGGTGATGATATCAACCCCCGTGTTGGCGGCGTTCTCTAGGACGATCTGGTGCTCTGCGACGGGGGCTTGAAGCACGATTTGGCGCAGCTGGGCCACGATGTCAAAAAGCCGGTCCTTTGGGAGAGGTTCTCGGGAGCGTACAGGCACTAGAGGAAGTTTTCCCCCACGCACTTGGACAGTGGTGGTTAGCATACGCTTGGGAGCAGTGAGTTCCTCTTTGACAAAGGCGATGCCTCGCTTGCAACCCTGCCCCCGAATGCTTAGGATTTTTCCCCCCTCCACAGTTGCCTCGATGGTGCATCCTACAGGGCAGGTAATGCAGATGAATTCTCGTTTCTCGGCCAAGGCGGTATCCTCCCTTGCGTTGAGTTCAGGGGGCAATGTGCACCCGGATCTCTTGCGCTGCCTCTAGTTCATTGGCGAGCTCTGAGGATAGGGTAATCGTGATCATCTCTGAAGGGCGAACGTAGCGTAGCCGTTTGGAGAGAAGGACGGCTCCGCTCGCGGTGGTGATCTGTAGGTGAACGGCCTTTTCTACGGGATGGCGCACTCGGAGTTGGAGCTCAATACTTTCTTCAGCGAGAGCGCTGGGATGTATCCTTTGGGGGACGACGTGATGGACATTTTCCCCGGCGCGTACAGGGAGAAGGCGCCCAGATGGCAGGGGATACCCTTGCGCATACCTTGCTGCAAAATGCCCTGCTCGCAGGGCGCTCTCGGTTACGTCATCAACAAGATCGTACACATGGACGACGTTCCCAGCAGCAAAGATGCCGGGAACATCGGTAGCAAGGCATTCATCGACGTAAGGGCCATTGGTGACTGGGTCCAGAGGGATCCCTGCTAGACGAGAGAGCTCATTCTCGGGGATCAATCCTACAGAGAGAAGCAGAGTGTCGCAGGGGACCTCCCAGGCAGTCCCTGGGATAGGTTGCCAATGCTCGTTTACCTGGCTGAGGAGAACGGATTCCACTCGATCCCTGCCGCGTATCTCAATGACGGTAGTGCGTAGATAGAGAGGAATGTCGAAATCACGGACACACTGCACGAGGTTGCGACGAAGCCCGCTGATGTAAGGCAGGATCTCGGCCATCGCCTCAACTCGGGCTCCCTCGAGAGTGAGGCGCCGAGCCATAATCATGCCAATGTCTCCCGAGCCTAGGATGACAAAGCGTTCCCCTGGCATATATCCTTCGATATTCACCAGGCGCTGAGCAGTGCCAGCGGTGTAGATGCCGGCTGGCCGCGTTCCAGGGATGGCAAGTGCCCCGCGAGGGCGCTCGCGGCAACCCATCGCTAGGATGAGGGCCTTGGGCTGTACAGTGAAAAGCCCCCATTGGCTGTTTGTTGCAAGGATGCTCAGGTTGCGCCCGATCTCCAAGACCATTGTCTCAGTAAGGGAAGGTACTCCGACCTCTGCCACACGGCGGATCCAGCGGCTGGCATACTCGGGTCCGGTGAGGTCGCTATCAAAGATGCGCACCCCAAAGCCATTGTGAATGCATTGGGTGAGAATTCCTCCTAGCTCCTCGTTGCGCTCGAGGATCCAGACGTCTTGGGCTCCGCTCTGGCGGGCCTGATAGGCTGCGGCGAGCCCTGCTGGCCCGCTGCCGATAACGAGAACATCACAGTGGAGATGCTTCATGAGGGCACCTCCTTGGTTTTGCGGCGGAGAAAGTGCGAATTACCACCCTTTTTCGTGATCTCTAAAGGAGAGAGCCCCAGCTCGCGCGCTAGAATGCGAATGACGTGGGGGGTGTCAAAGGCGCCTTGACAGCGGCCACTGCCAAGACGCGTGCGCCGCTTGATCGCATCATAAGTGCGTGCGGGGATAGGCCTGTGGCAGGCGGCGACGATCTCTCCTTCTGTGACCATCTCGCAGCGGCAGACAATGTGCCCAAAGCGGGGATCCTGGGCGATGAGTGCTTGGC
>JAGGYI010000144.1 GCA_021162655.1 Anaerolineae bacterium | reverse complement strand
CTTCGCTTTCTACCCACATACGCCCCCCGTGCATTTCGATGAATTGACGGCTGAGGGCTAGTCCCAGCCCTGCCCCGCCGCGGCCGCGTAATCCCCCATCAGCCTGGTGAAAGACTTCAAAGATCTTTTCCTGTTGGTCTTTGGGGATCCCTATCCCTGTATCCTGCACACTGACGATGAGAGAGTCTTGAGTTTTGGAGATACGCACCGAGATGCCTCCGTGGTCTGTATAGCGGGCGGCATTGTTCAAGAGGTTCAACATGACTTGGCGAATGCGTGTGCGGTCTACAAAGAGTTGAGGGAGCTCATCAGGGCAGGTAAAAGAGAAGGCAAGTCCGCGTTGGTGAAGCAGGGGGGCAATGGTCTCCGGAGCGTCACGGATGATCTCGCGGAGATCCTGGAGCTCGCGGACCATTGGCAGGTGGCGGGCGTCGATGCGCGAGAGGTCGAGCACATCGTTGACCAGGCTCTCCAGATGTCGGCTAGCTCGATAGAGTTCTTCTATATCGCCTCGCAGGGTAGGAGTCCAGTTCTCTCCGGGGTAGCTTTCTGGAGAGAGGTACATCATCTCCACAAAGCCCAGGATAAGATTAAGAGGGGTGCGCAGTTCATGGCTTACGTTGGCGACGAACTGCTCCTTGAGGGCGCGAGCTTCCTCGGCTTCCTGACGGGCGATGAGGAGCTCGTTGTTTGAGCGTTTCAATGAGGCGTAGGCTATATCAAGGGCTTTGAGAGCACGGTTGAGCTCTCCCTGGCGTTGACGTAGCTGCTGAATAAGGGAGCGCTGCTTCAGGGTGGCCTCGCGTTCCCAGTGGTCGACAAGCTCTAGGGCTTGGAGAGTACAGAGCCCTATAGTACCTGTGGCGATGTAGAGGGTTATCCAAAGGAGGGTGACATTACCCGGGTGCCCTGTACGCAGGGCCAGCACGGCCATTATACCGGTGAGAGTAACTGCCCAGATGGCTTTACTGTTCCAGAGGAGTCCGGCGGCCATGATGGGGATAGTAAACAGCGCTAGGATGGCAGGTCGCCGAAAAACGAGGTAGATACTCAGGATCCAAAGAGCGCTGCCCAGTGTAAAGAGCTTACCATCGAGGCGAGGCCAATGTTTCCTTAGAGCATAAGTGATGAGCGCAAGACACACCCCCCAGAAAACCATGGCCGATTCAGAGGCGTAAGGCCCTCTGGGAGCGGGTACCCATAGAAACAGTAGCCAGCTTCCCCAGAAGGTCACAGCAGCTAACACAAGCAACAGTTGACGCCGAAAAGAGATTACACCCCCTTCGCTGGGCTCAGGTTCAGGATGTAGCCAGAGGATTTTGCGCATCTTTGCCCCTTTCCAAAGGCTTTTTTAAAACGAAGCCCAGCACGCCGAGCAGTGCTGGGCTTCGTTTCATGCCATTCTCCTTGGTAGGCCTAGACGATATCTATCTCCCCTTCAGAAGGAGGGTTTGTACTCGCGGAGTGTTTTGCCAACCGAAAGGCCCCTATGTACTGCATCGATGATTCTAGCCAACCAAGGCCCCAAGTGGATCACTGTCATGTTGGGCAAACGCTTCTCTGGAGTGATAGGTTGTGTGTTCGTACAGACGATCTCTTTGAAGCCTGCCTCGGCTAGACGCTGAGCGGCATTATCAGAAAAGGTAGCGTGGACAAAACAGGCATAGACATCTTTGACCCCTTCTTGGCGGAGTTTGTGTGCTGCTCCTGCCATGGTCGTGCCACGGTCCACTTCATCGTCGACGATGAGCACGTTCTTCCCTTTGACTTCGCCAATGACTGAAAGGGACTCGGTGCAACTCCCGTCACGGCGCTTTTCAACAAAAGCTACCGGCGCACCGAGTTCGGCGGCAAAGTTTCGGGCTTTTTTGGCGAACCCCAGGTCTGCTGCGACGACTACCAGGTCAGGGATCTGCTTCTCCCGAAAGTATTGGCTGAGTAGAGGAAAGGCCGAAAGCTCATCCCCGGGAATGCTAAAGAAGCCTTGGATCTGACCTGCATGGAGGTCCACCGTCATAAAACGATCGGCGCCCGCCGTGGCAACCATGTCGGCCATCAAGCGGGCGGTGATGGGCACGCGAGGTTTATCCTTTTTATCGCTGCGCGCATAGGCAAAGAAAGGCATGACCGCAGTGATCCGCCCTGCCGAGGCACGGCGGACGGTATCGATCATGATAAGCAGTTCCATGATATTATAGTTCACGGGAGAACAAGTTGGTTGGATGATAAAGACATCCCGTGCCCGCACTGATTCCTGCAATTGGATAAAGATGTTCTCGTTGGCAAAGACGGTTATCTTGGCTTTGTGGAGGGGTACGCCTAGAGCTTCGCTGATCTCCCGAGCGAGTTCGGGATTGCCGCTGCCGCTGATGAGAGCTAATTCTCCATAGATTTTAACACCATTTTCCATGGCCTCTCTCCCTTGCTTATGGTCTGGCTCTTTGGAGAGCCTGGAGAAGAGTGCTGGCTACCGAGTAGGGGGCGTGGTGCCTCTCAGCTCGGGATGCGGCCAGGGGCCAGCTCTCTATCGCTGGCTCACCTAAGTATGCCACAAGGCTTCTGGAGGCGTCAACCTCTGCGGTGAAAGGAGAAGGTGGCCGATTCCCAGCCACCTTCTGAGAAGACAGGCTTGTATCTGGTAACGCCATGTTTCGATTGCTATGAGAGAAGGGCCAAGACGATACCCCCTGCCATCACTGAGGCGATCTGGCCAGAGGTGTTGGAAGCCATGGCGTGCATCAGCAAAAAGTTGGTATAGTCCTCGTCGTGGCCAAGCTTTTGCACCACTCGAGCTGACATTGGAAAGGCTGAAATGCCACAACCTCCCAATAGAGGATTGATCTTGTGCCCAGAGAGGAAGGAAACCAGCTTGCCAAAGAGCACGCCAGCCGCCGTATCCAGGATGAAGGCAATCAGCCCCATAACGAGAATAAAGAGGGTTTGTGGGCGGAGGAACTTTTCAGCGACCATTGTCGAACCGACAGTGATGCCCAAAAAGGTGGTGACGATATTCGTCAGCTCGTTCTGGGCAGCTTGGTTGATGCGTTCCACGACGCCTGCTTCACGGGCCAGATTGCCGAACATGAGCATGCCGATAAGGGGAAGTGACTTGGGAGCAATGAGTCCACAGGTCAGAGTGACGACGATCGGGAAAAGGATCCGCGTTGTTTTGGAAACGGGGTGGGATGTATAGGGCATCTTGATGAGACGCTCGCGTCGGGTCGTGAGCAGCCTCATTACAGGTGGCTGAATGATGGGCACCAGCGACATGTAGGAGTAGGCTGCTACGGTGATGGGGCCCAAAAGGTTGGGGGCCAGTTTCGAGGAAACAAAGATGGAAGTTGGCCCATCGGCTGCTCCGATGATACCGATGGAAGCTGCCTCTTTAATATTAAAACCCATCAAAGTGGCCAACAGGAGCGTACCAAAGATGCCAAACTGGGCTGCTGCTCCAAAGAGCACATACATGGGGTTCTCCAAAAGGGGACCAAAGTCTGTCATCGCCCCGATCCCGATAAAGACAACGCTGGGGAAGAGCTCGTTCTCGATGCCAGCATCGTAGAGCACTTTAAGCAATCCCCCTTCATCGAGCATCCCCGAGGCTGGGATGTTGGCTAAAATGCAGCCCAGCCCAATGGGCAGGAGAAGCAAGGGTTCATACTCGTATTTGATGGCTAGCCAGATAAAGATCCCCCCGATGGCGATCATGACCAACCGCTGCCAAGTAAGCCCGGAGAAACCATTGAGCAGGTTGCCAAGTGCAAAGATGTTCATATTGGCCTCCCCTTAACCCAAAGTGATGAGGGGGTCATCGTAGGCGACGTTATCCCCCACCCGCACGTGGATGGCTTTGACGGTACCCGAGACCGTCGAGCTAATGGGCATTTCCATCTTCATTGCCTCAAGGGTACAGACGGTATCTCCCTCCGAGATACTATCGCCCACATTGACAGTGATGGAGAGGATCTTACCTGGCATTGGGGCGCGCACGATCTCGCCCTCGGCTGCTCCTACTGGGGCAGGGGCTGGGGCCGGGGCAGGTGTACTTGGCTCAGGAGCAGCTTCCGGGGCTGTTGCCGGAGCGCTAGGTGCCGGCGCAACGCTTACCTCGCCCGCTTCTTTAAAAGTGACCGTTTTGCGCTCCCCATTTACCACTACCTCGATCGGCGAAGTGGAGACATCCCCAACTTCGACGACAAACTTTTTCCCATCGACCGTTATCTCGTACTTGCTCACCGTTGCCTCCATTATTGCAGAGCTTGCAGACGTCCTTGGGCCTTCCAAGTGCTGGGCCCTGGTTCGATAGATATTACTGTGACGACCTCGCCAACGAGCTCTTCATCGTATAAGGATTCTTGGGTGCTAGGGCCGCTCGCGCTTTTTGCTAGAGCGATGGCCACAGCGATGGCAGCTGCTTCTGCAGATGCTACGTCTTCTCCCTGAGCAGGAGGTAGAGCAGCTGCCTCTGCAGGCGCAATGGCTGGGGCCGGCTTACGTGCCTGGGCTGCAGCAAGCTGTTCCGCTGTGGGTCTGAAGATGCGGTCCAGCAAGTAGATGACGAGCATCACGATGATTAGCGTTAAAAAGACCAGCGCCATGCCCAGGGCAGTGATCTCCAAGCCCAGTTTAAAGTTTGTAAGGGTTTCCGCTGTCACGGTCTTTCCACCTCTACTGGTCTCATCCGCCTGGGGAAAGTCAGAGATTGCCCCTCAGGCAGATGGTGTGAACGTTAGTGTCTTTCCCCCACCCGAGAGGCAAGCTTCCAGAAGGAATAACGAGGCTGCACCCGCCGAGGACGCGGAGCGGCTGGAGCCACCACAGCTTTGGCTGGGACGGCTTTGGCCTCCGTCTTGTCGGCGGGGAAGATGCGTGGATCTTCAATGGGTAGAATCTTGCCCTCGCGACGAAGTTGGAGGAACTCTCGGGCGACTTGGGGAAAGAGTGCATAGGAGAGAACGTCCTCATCGCTCTCGGCCAGATCGCCAATTTCCTCCTTGGCTTTCTCAAAGCCGGGCTCGAGCAGGTCTGCCGGGCGGCAGGTGATGGGCTCCTCGTCGCCCAAGGCTTTTTTCATCAACTCGGGGTTGATCGGCGCTGGAGGACGGCCATAGAGGCCCTTGCAGTAATCACGTACCTCCTGCGAGATGATCTTGTAGCGTTCGCCCATCAATACGTTGACCACTGCCTGCGTCCCTACGATCTGGCTGGTAGGGGTGACGAGTGGTGGATAGCCCATGTCCTCGCGTACACGAGGCAACTCCTCGATCACGTCCTCCCAGCGATCCTCAGCGTTCTGCTGGCGCAGTTGGTTAATCAAGTTTGAAAGCATGCCGCCGGGGATCTGGTAGATGAGCACGCGGACGTCAGCCGTCTTGAGCCCAGTTTCTACCCCGGCCAGGTACTTGGTGCGCACTTCACGGAAGTAAGCAGCGATCTCGGTGAGGAGGTTCAGATCTAGCCCGGTATCGCGCTCCGTGTTCTGGAAGATGGCCACCACCGACTCTGTGGGGGGTTGGGCCGTACCGCCACCGATGGCGGAGATAGCTGTATCTACCACGTCGGCGCCGGCTTCAGCTGCTTTCATAATGGCAGCCACAGCAAAACCGCTGGTATCGTGGGTGTGATACTGTACGGGTAGCCCTACTTCTTCCTTGAGCCTCTTGACCAACTCGTAGGCTACATAGGGAGTACAAAGGGCGGCCATATCTTTGATGCAGATCGAATCGGCCCCCAGCTCTTTGAGCTCTTTGCCCAGCTCGACAAAAGAATCGATGGTGTGTACAGGGCTGATGGTGTAGCAGATGGCCGCCTGCACATGCTTGCCGGCCTCTTTGGCGCATTTCATCGCCCAGGCCATATTGCGGGGGTCATTGAGAGCATCAAAGATACGAAAGATGTCGATCCCATTCTTGGCTGAGAGTTCGACAAACTTTTGGACGATATCGTCGGGGTAATGGCGATATCCCAAGATGTTCTGGCCGCGAAGAAGCATCTGGAACAGAGTGTTTGGGATGTGCTCCCGAAGCACCCGGAGGCGCTCCCAGGGGTCCTCTTTGAGGAAGCGCATCGCTGCATCAAAGGTGGCCCCACCCCACATCTCCAACGAGTGATAACCTACTTGATCCAGCTTCTCGGCAATAGGAAGCATAAGTCCCGTGGACATGCGGGTAGCTAAAAGGGATTGGTGCGCGTCGCGCAGAATCGTATCGGTAATTCTCAGAGGATTGGCATTCATCGCTAAAACCTCACTTTCTATAGAGGCATGGTCCCATGTTTCTTGGGAGGATTCGTGTCCCGTTTGTTTTGAAGCATCTGCAGAGCGTTGATCAGCACAGCCCGAGTTTGGCTGGGTTCGATCACGGCATCAACATAGCCATGGGAAGCAGCCTGGTAGGGATTGGCAAACTTTTCACGGTACTCGGCCACAAGCTTGGCGCGCAGAGCTTCGGGGTCTTCGGCAGCGGCTAGTTCCTTGCGATAGATGATGTTTACCGCTCCCTCTGGGCCCATGACAGCGATCTCTGCAGAGGGCCAGGCCACGTTAAAGTCTCCTCGAAGATGCTTGGAGCTCATCACGATATAGGCCCCACCGTAAGCCTTGCGTAGGATCACGGCTAGCTTGGGCACCGTGGCCTCACTATAGGCGTAGATTAGCTTGGCTCCGTGTCGAATGATCCCTCCATGTTCCTGGGCGACTCCAGGCATAAAGCCGGGTACGTCCTCAAATGTGACGATGGGCACATTGAAAGCATCACAGAAGCGCACAAAACGAGCGGCCTTGACGGAGGCATCGATATCTAGCACGCCGGCTTTAACCTTGGGTTGGTTCGCTACAATGCCGACAACCATGCCATCAAGTCGAGCAAAGCCAATGACCACGTTTTGTGCAAAGTGCTCTTGTACCTCGAAAAAGCTGCCTTTGTCGACCACGCGGGTGATTACTTCTTTGACATCGTAAGGCGCGTTGGGATTGTCTGGAATGAGAGAGTCAAGCTCCTCGTCGGCTCGAGCAGGATCGTCTTTCGAGGCGACGACAGGTGGATCCTCCAGATTGTTCTGTGGAAGGTAGCTGAGCAGCTTGCGAACCATTTGAAGGCATTCTTCCTCGTTCTCGGCGGCAAAGTGTGCGACCCCGCTCTTTGCGTTGTGGGTCATAGCTCCGCCGAGCTCTTCAAAAGTCACGTCCTCATGGGTGACTGCTTTGATGACCTGAGGACCTGTGATGAACATGTGGCTAGTATCTTTGACCATGAAGACAAAGTCGGTGAGGGCAGGAGAATAAACCGCTCCTCCAGCACAGGGCCCCATGATTACCGAGATCTGTGGGATCACTCCCGAGGCAAGGGTGTTGCGCAAAAAGATGTCTCCATAGCCGCCCAGTGAAAGGATTCCCTCCTGGATGCGGGCGCCTCCCGAATCGTTGATCCCAATTAATGGGGCGCCATTTTTCATGGCCAGGTCTTGTACTTTGACGATCTTGGCTGCGTGGGCCTGGCCCAAGGAGCCCCCCATGACAGTGAAATCTTGTGCGTAGACAAAAACCAAGCGACCTTCAATGGTACCATAACCGGTGACCACACCGTCACCGAGAGTTATTCGTTTGTCGAGCCCGAAATCATGGACATGATGGGTCACCAGAGTATCTAGCTCTTGGAAACTCCCCTCATCCAGAAGTTTGGCCAGGCGCTCGCGGGCGGTCATTTTGCCTTTGCTATGCTGGCGCTCAATAGCTTCGGCGCCACCGCCTTGTTTGGCCTCCTTCTGGAGCTGCCGTAGCTTTTGTACTTGTTCGGAAGCCATTATCCCTCCTTATCTATATGTTCTTCGGACCCCGGTGCTTCCCAGTGTTCGAGTATCACCCCAGCCTCTTCGAGCATGCTGCGAGCGAGCTCGTCGGGATAAGGATTGGCATAGACGATCCGCTTGATGCCCGCATTGATGATCATCTTGGCGCAGGTGATGCAAGGCTGATGGGTAACATAGATAGTACTCCCCTCGATCGAAACCCCATAAAGCGCGGCCTGGATGATGGCGTTCTGTTCCGCATGGAGTCCCCGGCAGATCTCTTGACGTTGCCCTGAAGGGATACCTAGTTGCTCTCGTAGGCAGCCCACTTCATCGCAGTGGGCTAGCCCGCTAGGCGGACCGTTATATCCCGTTGTTAAGATACGCTTGCCGCGTACGATCACGGCTCCCACATGACGCCTTAGACAGGTGGATCGTGTGGCCACCTTGAAGGCGATTTCCATAAAGTACTCGTCCCACGAAGGCCTCATCGTTTTAGAATAAACTCCTCAAAGGCTGCCGCGGTGACTGGCATCACTTGACGGTAGATCTCAAGTACGGCCTTGGCATATTGGCGATGTTCCCACTGGGCATGCTTGTCCAAGCGCTTGTAGAGCCAATTCATCAGCGACCAGGCATTCACCGTCCAGATGAATTCGGTATAGACGGCCATCCCCAGCACACCGCGTGCACGCTCGCGGCGCCACCCTGCCTGAAGCAGCCGCTCATAAAGGTCAAAAGAGGCCTCCATGTGTTGGCGGTATGCTTCAACCTCAGGAGGGTCCCCGGCAGGTACATAATATTCTCTATCGGCAATGCAGTAGCGGAGGGAGCGTTCGTTGTAGCTGGCGATGCGATGGCGCATCCACTGGCGGGCCACAAAGAGAGGACATTTGACGCCAAAGCGAAAGACGGCGTGCTCGAAAACGGTGTTGTGTTTGGGCTCGCTGGCCATCAGTCGGCGAATCAAACGAATATCATCCTCAGGGCTACGAGCTACCGATTGGTAGCAAATTCGTGCCCCACGGATCACGGCAGCATCGCCTCCCATAAGGTCCTCGAGTTGGACCCACCCCTTGTCGAGGACCTTCCGCCGGATGGGCAGCTTACCCTCCATTGTAAAAACACCTTTCTCAGCGGCCCCGATGCTGGGGGCTGATGTTCATTCGTATTGATAGAAGCCCCGGCCTGTCTTGCGCCCCAGTAGCCCCGCAGCGACCATTTTGCGTAGCAGGGGACAAGGGCGATACTTATCGTCGCCTAATTCGCGGTGGAGAACCTCCATGATAGCAAGGCAGGTGTCGAGCCCGATGAGATCGGCCAGGGCTAGGGGCCCCATGGGATGATTGGCTCCCAGGGTCATGACGGTATCGATCTCCTCGGTGCCAGCGACACCTTCTTGGAGCAAAAAAATAGCCTCGTTGATCATGGGGATCAACAGGCGGTTAAGAGCAAATCCTGGGGAATCATTGATGGTAACGGGGGTTTTGCCTAGCTTCTCAGCGAGGGCCACTACGGTGGAGTGGGTCTCATCGGAAGTAGCTAGCCCCCGAATGACTTCCACCAACTTCATCACTGGTACCGGGTTCATGAAATGCATCCCAATAAAGCGCTCTGGGCGCCGAGTAGCGCCAGCCAGCTGAGTGATGGAAATAGAGGAAGTATTGGATGCAAAGATGGTCTCGGTGGGGGCAACTTGATCCAGCGTGGTAAAGACCTTCTTTTTGGCTGCCAAATCTTCTATGATGGCCTCGAGGATAAAGTCAGCTGAAGCAGCCTCTTCTAGAGAAAGGGAGGGGTGAATCCGAGCAAAAAGTGCTGCTTGCTCCTCCGGGCTCATTCGTCCTTTGCTAACGAGGCGATCGGTGCTTTGGCGAATAGTTGCCAAACCTCGGTCGATGAATTCCTGAGCTACATCTACCAAAGTGACAGAATAGCCCGCCTGGGCGAATACCTGGGCAATGCCACTGCCCATTGTACCTGCTCCAACTACTGCGACGCGTTCAATTTCTTTCATCTACAAGTTCACCCCTCAGGTTCCAGTTCTACAATCATGGCGACGGCTTCCCCTCCTCCCAAGCAAAGAGAGCAAAGCCCCCGACAAAGACCTCGTTCCCGCAGGGCGTGCAACAGCGTCACAAGTACGCGGGTGCCGCTAGCTCCTATGGGATGCCCCAGGGCGATTGCACCACCGTTCACGTTCACCCGGGCGGGGTCTAGCTTCAAGGCTTGGATGTTGGCCAGCATCTGAGAGGCAAAGGCCTCATTGAGTTCGAAAAGGTCGATCTCGTCGAGGGTGAGCCCGGTACGCTGTAGAACCTTTTGGATGGCATAGATGGGGGCCGTAAAGATCTCTAAAGGAGGTACAGCTGCCTGGGCATAACCCACAATGCGCGCTATTGGCGTGCAGCCGAGCTCTTGCGCCTTGGCTCGGGAGAGTACCACCACCGCTGCCGCCCCATCGGCGATGCTTGAGGAGTTGCCCGCCGTGACCTGCCCTTCTGCTGTGAATGCTGGGGATAATTTGGCAAGTTTTTCCAAACTCGTGTCTCGACGAGGGCATTCATCCACAGCAAAAATGAGAGGATCACCTCTTCGTTGAGGGACAGGGATAGGAACGATCTCTTGCTCAAAGGCCCCCCTCTCACTGGCAGCTATGGCTCGCCGATGGCTCTCGAGAGCAAAGGCATCCATCTCCTCGCGCCCGATGCCAAAAGTGTCGGCAATCCACTCTGCTGCCATCCCCATATGTTGGTTGGTAAAGGAACACCAGAGGCCGTCATGGATCATGCCATCTACCAATTCCGCTGACCCCATGCGATAGCCGAAACGCGCCTTGGGTAAAAGGTAGGGGGCTTGATCCATGCTTTCCATGCCACCTGCGACGATCACCTGCGCCTCACCACTGCGGATCATCGCTGCCCCTAGCATGACGGTCTTAAGGCCTGATCCGCAGACTTTGTTAATGGTTGTTGCGCCGATCGTCTCGGGTAATCCCGCGCCGATGCTCGCTTGGCGGGCTGGGGCCTGCCCAGCTCCTGCCTGGAGCACCTGCCCCATGAGCACTTCATCTACCTGTTGAGGGTCGACCCCAGCTCGACGTAGTGCCTCGCGAATGACAATGGCTCCTAGCTGTGTAGCGGATAGATCTTTTAGTGTTCCTTGGAAGCGTCCGATGGGGGTTCGTGTTGGGCCTGCGAGGACAACATCGTCGCGATGGAGCATGGATCCTCCTCAGTGAACGCACACACTGGCAGTGTCCCCTATTCTAGCAGAAAAGTCAAATTCTGCCTAGTTTGCTCTTTTCAACCCCCGGGTCCCTCTCTCGTTATGCACTAGCAACGAGCCAAAAAGCTGTCTGGGTCCAGAGTCATTTCCTTCATTCGCTTCAGGTAATACATATAGTGAGCAAAAGGCACGTCCGGAGGTACCAGATGATCGCACCAGGGGATGTATCCCCCCTCTTTTACCAAAGGAGCAACATGGGCTAACTCAGCATCGATGGCCTGGGGGCCTGCTTTCATTGCGCGCTTGTCTATACCGCCGATGAGGCGTAATTGACGGCCAAAGCGCTCGCGTAGGTGTACTGGGTCCATCCCCGCGGCTCTCTCGATGGGGTAAAAGCCTGTTACTCCACCCTCCAGCCAAAGGGGGATGAGGGGCTCCGAGTCGCCATCACTGTCGACAAAGATGAGATGGATCCCATGTTCGTGGAAGAAAGAAGTGATTTTTTTGTACGGCTCGAGCATGAATCTCCGAAACATTTGAGGGGAGATGAGGGGGCCAGCTTTGTAAGCCATGTCTTCCCACATTGTCACATAGTCGATTTCCACTTCTTCCACCGCACGGCGTACAGTGGCAATGACAAAGTCGGCAATGTAATTCATCATCTCTTGAACCCATTCGGGGTCATCATAGAGGGCTTGGGCGATGCCTTCCAGGCCCATCCAGTTGCGCAGCCATCCAAAGATTGATCCTCCAGAGATACGCAGAGGGTAATATCTCTCCTGCCAAATGCGTTTTTTCTCTTCCCAATAGAGAGGGTAACGGCAAGGAGAATTGGGATTCAGGCGGGGTTTAATCACTGTTTCCCAGTCTTCTCGCGTCTCGAGAGGGAAGCGTAGCCACTGAGGCATGCGCCCTGCCAGGTTTCCTTTAAATTGTTTGCAGATAACTCCGTCTTGGGGGCGGCGAAAGATCTCGTACTCGTCGGTCTCTTCGAGGGTCTCGCGCTTGAAGGGAGGAATGAGCCCCAATGAGACCCCGACGTCATCGCGACGGTCGACTCCAAAGTATTCCTCCAAGTGTACGTCAGCGGGGAGTCCCTCTTCTTGCCAGCGTTCGATAGTCTCCTTCCAGTACCACATCTCCCACCAAGGGCAGCGGTCTCGCTCTTGATAGTTCATGGTTGCCAGAAAGCGCTCACGGTCGTTCATTTTCTCCCCTCCTGCTCCTCTAAGAAAAAAAGCTTTGGAGGGCAATTTTACAAGCATGCCGCAAAGGGGGCAAAGCAAGTTTTTTTCGAGCCAGGGCGGATCTGATGGGTGGGGAGGCAGAGGGAAATACGATGGTGTTGAGGTCGCTTCGGGAGCTGGAGGGGAATGGCTTGCCAGGCTCTTTAGAGAGCCTGGCATTGTGGGCTATCAGCCTGGATCACTCGGGTGTGAGAGTGCAGGGCAAAGAAACCTCATGGATGGAGCTACCTATCCATACCCAGATCAGGAAGCGTTTTCTGCGTCGAGCTCTTGAAGCTCCGCCTCCCCTTCTCTGAGGTTATGGAGATAGCGTTCATAGGCAGGGTTTTCCTCTGGGGTGAGCTCTACCGCTCGACGAAAGTGGCTGACGGCTTCTTCGAGCAGGGCACGATTCCCGTGAAGGGTGTAAAGGGCCCCCAAAGCGATACCTAGGTTATTTATGTAGCGAGCTAAATTGGGGTCTTGTTCTGGGGTAAGCTCCACCGCCCGACGGAAATGGCTGGTTGCTTCCTGTAAGAGGGGTTCTTCCTCAGTGCTTCGGTAGAGATCGCGCAGAGCCACGCCCAGATTGTTCACATACATAGCGAGTTCGGCATCTTCCTCCCTGGTGATGGCTACGGCTTTGCGAAGGTGTTGAATGGCTTCGTGCAGAGTCTCCAGACCTCTCTCGGGGTCGTCTTGGCTCTGGACCATCTGTAGATCCAACAAGGTGACGCCGAGGTTGTTCAAAAAGCCAGCGAGATCTGGCGAGTCCTCTGGGGTGAGTTCAGCTGCCTGGCGAAAGAGCTCAGAGGCTTTTTCCAGCCCCTGGGCATTTTCACGAGCCCAGAAGGAGTAGAGATAGATCTCCCCGGCGTTGCTCAAGAGGGCGGCTTGCAAGTCGACGGGAAGCTCAGCGATCTCTTTACGCTCCAGTAGGGCTTCCCAGCCAGAGATGGCCTCGTCCAGCGCCTCGGCATTGCCGGTGGAGAGAAAAAGGTCCTTGGCTTCTTGGATGATGTAGAGGGCTTCCTCAATGGCAGGGGGTAGCTCTGTTTCGGGCTGTTGAGCGGGCATCCTTTCTGCGTAGGCTTGCTCAATGCCCACTTCGCGGCAACGACGGAGGAAGGCTCGGTACTCGGTGAGTACATAGGCCAGCCGTTCTTCTTGGATTTCATGGGCACGGCCGATAGAGGCCTCGATAAAGGCATCCATCTCCTCGCTGAGTAGGACAGGGTTTTTCTCAAGCACTTGGCGTGAAGCTGCCCATGATTCAGCTTGCATAAACTCATTCAGGATGGGAATAAATTCTTCGTGCCGGTCCGGTGGTTGGGCCATATGGCTCCTCTCTTTTGCTCTTCTAAAGAACGGTAATCATATGCATTTTATCAGCTTTGGATGCAGAGAGCAAAAAGAACCAAAATGCGTGCAGGGGGAAGCTGGTGCTATCTGTTTTGATGAGGCTTGGAAGGGTTTTGGGGCCGCTCAAGCTTGGTGGTTCCCAAGGCACGGAGCTAAAAAGGGACTGTTTGCCCTCGGCGCCCTGAGAGGTTCGTTTGCCTTTCCGCATGCGGTGTGCTGGGCACTGCTTTCAACAAGTTCTTCTGAAGCTACTTTGCCTCTAGGAGACACCAGTCAAGGGTAGTCTCTGCTACGGGGAGGGCATCGATTTTTGCTCCCTCCAAAATAGTACTGGGAGGAGTGGGGAGGGCTCTACCTTGGCAAGAAGCCAGGATGCGTACCTCCCAGCCAGACTTGGAGAAACTGGTCAACGCCGAATTGCGGAAGAGGAGATCTGTTGAAAGACCCAGCCCAGCGATGGCAGCGGCGTTTTCTCTATCGCCTTCAGGGAAAAAGAAGGTTAATCCCAAGAAGACACCCGAGACGACTCGCCGCAACTCGCTGAGGAGGTCGCAAGGCTCTTGGAT
>JAGGYI010000177.1 GCA_021162655.1 Anaerolineae bacterium | reverse complement strand
TTTCCAGGTCGTCCTTCACTCTCAGATACCCATTGCCCGAGGGATGGGAAGTGGGGCCGCTGTCGCCGCTGCTATCGTCAGGGCCTTGGCTCTTTACTTTGAGCAACCCCTCCCTTCCCGCACTGTTTCAGAACTCGTCTATCAAACAGAGATCATCTTTCACGGCACCCCGAGCGGCATCGACAATACCGTCGTTGCTTTTGAAAAGCCCGTTTACTTTATCAAGGGGGAAAAGGCCGAGATATTCTGGGTAGGTTCTCCCCTATACTTGCTCATCGCCGACACAGGGATTCCTTCACAGACACGCGATATGGTCGCCCAAATCCGGAGAAAGTGGAGAGCTCACCCACAGCGCTATCAAGCTCTCTTTGACGAAATCGCCTCCCTTGTCCAAGAAGGTCGAGAGGCCATCGTAAAGGGAGATGTCACTCGCCTGGGAGAACTGATGAATCAGAACCATGCCCTTCTTCAAGATATGGGGGTCTCTTGCCCTGAGCTAGACCAACTTGTACAAGCAGCTCGCGAGGCAGGAGCACTAGGAGCCAAACTCTCCGGAGGAGGTGGAGGAGGCTGTATGATCGCCCTGGTGAACAGCCAACTGCGCGATCAAGTTTCTACGGCCCTCCTCCTGGCTAATGCTCAGCAAGTATTGTTCACCACAATTAGGTAGTGAGGGTAGAGCTCAATGAAAAAAGAACGGCAGCGAGCGATCATCTGGGGAATCGTTCTGATCCTTTTGGGGATAGCAAGTCTCCTCCGCTCTTTGGGGCACTCATGGCTAAGCATGGAGCGACTCTGGCCCCTTCTTCTCATCATCGGGGGAATCTACTGGCTTTGGGAAGGCTTCAGCGCTCCCATACAAACGGGGAACATCTGGTTAGGAACTACCAGTGTCCTTTGCGGAGGACTCTTTGCCTATATCACCCTCGGCCCTGGCACCTGGGCCGATCTCTCCGAGCTCTGGCCAGCTTTCCCCCTCTTTGCCGGCCTTGGTTGGGTAGTAGCCTGGCTCACCAAAACTACCGACTTTTCCAACCTCATCGCCGGAATACTTGGCCTCGGCGTAGGGGGGATTGGTTTCGCGTACACAAAGGGGTTTCTATCCCTTCCATACGCACAGCGCCTTCTCTCGTGGTGGCCTCTACTCCTCATCTTTCTAGGCCTGGGGCTAATTCTAGAGTTTCTCCTTCAGCATAATTAATAAGATGCTCATCGGCATTGATGCCAGCCGGGCTGTGCCCTCTGAGCGCACAGGAACTGAACAGTATTCTCTCCATCTCATTCGAGCCCTTGTCCGCCTGGGCAAGGAAGCACACCATTTCCGTCTCTATTTTAACCAGCCGCCTCCAAAGGGGCTCTTTGAGCGAAATGAGCGGGTAGAATGGCGCATTATTCCCTTTCCTCGTCTGTGGAGCCACCTCCGATTAGCTTGGGAGATCCATCGACATCCGCCTGATGTACTTTTTATCCCCGCGCACGTTTTGCCTCTACTCCACCCAAGTCGCTGCGTGGTCACCATTCATGATCTGGGCTTTCTCTACTATCCGGAGACACATCCTCCCCTGGCCCGCTGGTACCTCTGTTGGGCTACCCGCTTTAACGCACGTCATGCCCAGCGCGTCATCGTTGATTCGAAAGCAACCCGAGACGACCTTATCGCTTTTTACCATCTTGAGCCTCAAAAGATCGTCGTCGCTTATCCCTCAGGAGCAGAGGGCTTTACTCCCGTCAAAAACCCTTTTCGCTTAGCTCAAGTCCGTCAGCGCTACCACACGGGCGAGAGCTATTTCCTCTACGTAGGGAGCCTGCATCCTCGCAAGAATATCCTTACCCTCCTCGAGGCTTTCGCAAGGCTCCACAAATATGCTATTATAAAGAAGGATACCAAGCTTGTTCTAGTTGGAAAACGGGGCTGGCTCTATCAGGAGATCTTCCGGCGCGCCCAAGAGGACGATCTCGCCGGGAAAGTGAGCTTCCCAGGCTATGTCCCTACAGAGGACCTTGCCGCTCTTTTTAGCGGAGCAGTGGCTTTTGTTTTCCCCAGCCTCTACGAAGGGTTTGGCCTTCCAATTCTAGAGGCAATGGCCTGTGAAGTTCCTGTGATCAGCTCCAACACGTCCTCACTGCCCGAGGTAGTAGGGGATGCCGGGTTGCTAGTGGATCCGCACAATGTAAAAGAGCTCTGCGAGGCCATGGCACGCCTATATCATGACCCTGTTTTACGTAATGAGCTCATCTCACGGGGGAAAAGGCGCCGACGTCTCTTCAGTTGGGAAGCTTGTGCCCGTCAGGTACTCTCCACACTGGAGGCTGTGGGGGGATTCGCCAATGCCACGTAAAAGGGTGCGCATCTTGGGAATACGCGTTGACGACGTGACTACCTCGGAGACCCTTGCACTCATGGAGCGCTTTATCGCCGAGGGAACCCCCCACCAGATCGTCACGCTGAATCCCGAGTTCATCATGGAAGCGCAACGGAACCCTGCTTTCCGCGTAGTACTAGAAGAGGCTTCCCTGGCCATCCCCGACGGCTATGGAGTATTATGGGCTGCACGCATTTTAGGGCAACCTCTGCGAGAGCGGGTAGCAGGCTCAGACCTGCTCCCACTGGTAGCACATCTGAGTGCAAAAAAGGGGTACCGGTTGTTCCTCTTGGGAGCAGCCCCCGGAGTTGCCGCCAAGGCTGCTCAGATCCTTCAAGAGCAGAACCCTGGGCTACAGATTGCAGGTACTTATGCAGGCTCGCCTGCCCCTGAGGAGGAAGAGAGGATTATCCAGCGCGTTGTCAAAGTTCGACCGGATTTCCTTTTTGTCGCCTATGGAGCTCCTCATCAGGACTTGTGGATTCACCGCAACCTTGCCCAATTGGGAGTACCCGTGTGTATGGGGGTAGGAGGAGCGTTCGATTTCATCGCGGGAATAGTCCCTCGGGCGCCTCTGTGGATGCGCAAGCGAGGGTTAGAATGGCTTTACAGGCTCTGGCGACAACCATGGCGCTGGCGCCGCATGTTGGCCCTGCCGCATTTTGCCTATCGTGTGCTCTGGGATAGATTCTGGCACTGAGAGGAGAAGATAATGTCACGTAAGAGTATCATTCTTTTGGGGATCCTGTTCCTCTCACTCTTGCTAGTAGGCACCTCTAGCGCCCAAGGAGCCCCTGTCACCATCGACAAGGTCGATGCTTATGTCGTTGTCCTCAATGATGGCCGCCTGAACATACGGTATACCCTCGTTTTCACTGAACTCCAGGAGGGCCGTAACAAGATAACCAAGATAGGTCCCTTCATCAAAGAACACACCATTGTTTCGGCCGAGGGCAAGGGACCTGACGGCCCCTTTGGCGTTTCTTTGGTAGGGGGCCCCGAGTTCTATGAAGCCCGCTTTGACAAGTCCACTCACAAAGGCGGGCAATATGAGATCACGATCCGCTATACAGTCAACCGCTCTGTATTCGACGAAACCAAAGTAAAGGGCAAACCTTACCGTGCCATTGGCTGGGCACCTTTCCAATGGGGGCTACCTATCGCCCGCCAGGAGATCCGTTACATTCTGCCCATCGAGCTACCCAAAGAAATTACCAAAGCTGAACAAGTTACCGATGAAATCGTTGATGCCACAGGCTTGCTCACTGAGGATATCTCCTCCTTCGATCGCTGGGTTTACTTTCCAACCCCTGACGAAAAGACGGGCAAGGTTTGGCTTTCCATTTTTGTTCGCAAAGACAACCTTCCCCCCAATGCTCATATGGTGCCCAAATTCTATCTCCCTGCTCAAGCCATTACCACTACTCGCCAGACGGCTATCCCCCTTGCTTCCCCCACTCCTGTGCCAACAGGGTTCCTAGGGCTGACGAAAGAGGCACTGAACCTGAGCTGTTGTGTGGGAGCCTTTGTCCTTCTCTTTGTGGTGGGTGTGCTTGTCTGGGCACTCCGCAAACGCAAGTTGGAACCTGTCTATGAACCCCCAGAGATCGAAGTGGAAACTTTCCAAACCCCTGGGGTTGTTCCCGATCTCAATGCCATCGAAACCGCTTTTTACCTAGGAGATTCAACCAAGACGATCGCTCTTATCGTCCTCGGCCTAGAACAGCGAGGGATCGTCAACATTGTCAATCACCATCCTCTTCAATTGGAGATACTCAAACCAGATGTAGAACTCAAGCCCTACGAAAAAGCTCTCCTCAACGCCATCCAGGAAGACGGGACGATAGACCGAAGCAAGATCCCTGCCATCCTTGAAGCAGTGGCTTCGGTTGTCCAGCCCAAGATGTGGAATGCGGATCCTCAAGCCACCAGAAAAGCCTATCAGCGGCACATCGAATCGGCATGGGAAGAATACGAGCGCGAATGGCGCCACCGACCTGCTTCTGGCACCATGCCGAATTACCTTCCCTGGATCATTCTCAGTGACAGGCGCCCTCTGACTACTACGGCTGGAGGAGGAGGGACAGCGGGGCCCAGCCCACTCGTCACCGCTGCTGAGGAAGCCGTAGCTCCCCTCGAGAATATGGCTGATACTCTGGTCAACAGCGTAGAGGAGGTGATCTCAGGAACCGTCTCACGGATCGAGACCGGGGTCGCCAAGCTCTTTGGAGATACAGAACAAGGAATAGAAGCTTGTCATGCGGCTTGCCATAGTGCTTGCCACAGTGCTTGCGTGCATGACGCTTGCCACAGTGCCTGCGTGCACGATGCCTGCCACAGTGCCTGCCACAGCGCTTGCGTCTGCCATAGTGCTTGCCATAGTGCTTGTCACAGCGCCTGTGTTAGTAATTTTTAATCTCAAGTAGAGGAATTTCCATTGGACCTTCAACGTTTCACCGCAGAGCTTGTGAATTCAACCCGTTCGTACATCTATATTCGCCCAGAGGACGGGCTTATCATTCTCCGTCCCAATCGCCTGCATCACCTGAATGAGACGGCCACCTTTATGCTCCACATGCTTTATAGCCAAGAAGAACCCGATGCTCAGGCTGTTATTTCAGCTGTGGCTCAGCGCTATCACGTAGACGAGGAGCGGGTTCGTCAAGATCTTCAGAACCTGTTAATCAGCATCTCGGCCCTTCTAAATGATCACCTAGATGCTCCTAGCGTGCGGCAGACAGCTTTTGGGAGTCATAAACGCGAGTTGCCCGTTCTTTCTGAAATTGCCATCACGTATCGCTGCCAAAATCGGTGCACCTTCTGTTATGCAGCCTCACCCGATCGGGGCCATCAAGTTCCAGAGATGACCACCGAAGAGGTCAAGGTCATCATAGATCGCATCTTTGACGAAGCGCACTGCCCCACCGTCTCTTTCACCGGCGGGGAGCCCACACTGCGTCAGGACTTGCCAGAGCTCATCGCTTATGCCAAAAACAAGGGTATGAGGGTTAACCTCATAACAAACGGGATTCGCTGCGCGAGCAAGGACTATGTTAAGACCCTGGCCCAATCTGGGCTCGATTCTGCCCAAGTGAGTATCGAGGGAGGCTCCGCCGAGATCCACGATCGCATCACCCAACACCCAGGCTCCTGGGAGAAAGCCGTCCAAGGGGTCCGTAATCTCCGTAGCGCGGGAATTCACACACATACTAATACAACAATCTGCGGGGGCAACCGCGACCATCTACTCGACCTGGTCGATTTCATTGCTGATGAGTTGGGCTCAGAATACTTTTCGATGAACATGGTCATTCGCACTGGAACGGCTCTTTCACACGACGAGGACGATATCAGGTACAGTGAAATCGGCCCCATTATCCAAGCTGTCCAACAAAGAGCCAAAGAGAAAGGTGTCCGATTTGTCTGGTATTCCCCAGTGCCCTATTGTCTTTTCAATCCTGTTCAGGCAGGCTTGGGAGCGAAATCCTGTGCTTGCGTAGACGGCCTGATCTCTGTTAATCCTGCCGGCGAACTTTTGCCCTGCTCCAGCTTTGAAAGGGGGATCGGTGATCTTTTGCACCAGCCTTTTAAAAAGGTCTGGTATACACGGACTGCTCTTTATTGGAGGCGTAAAGAGTTTATCCCTCCTGTTTGCCAGCGCTGCGAGATCCGCGATATTTGCGCTGGTGCCTGTCCCCTTTATTGGGATGAGCGCGGCAATTTTCATGAACTGGAAGGCGTTGCACCGGGAGGATCATGGCTAGCCCATCTCTCCTGGAGAGTGAAAAAAGCTCTTTGGTCGCGTACTTGGGGCGTTGGGCTCCGTCAAAGGAAGGAGACACCGAAAGATGGCTAGAACGCAAAGGCGCACCTACCGGATGACCCTTTCTCAGTTTCAGCGCTACGTTCGGGATAAGCTTCGAGAACTAGAGAAATGCTACCAAGAAGTGGAGGAGGTTCGCCAACAGTTTGACGAAATTTTCAAACGCGAGATGCAAGCCTGGCAAGAGGTCTTTGCCTACTGCTATCCTCGCGTGGCTGCTCAGCGACACGAGCTACCTGCGCCATTCCCCGAGATTTTTGCACGCACAGAAAAAGAGGAACGTCTCCGCTTACAAAAAGAGATCGCCGACCTAAAAGGAGAAATCCAAAAGGGACAATCCCAGATGGATGAATTGATGGCCCAAGCCCAGAGCACGATCGAGGAACTCCGAAAGGCAAATCCAGAGCTCAACGAGCGAGAGGAGAGGCTCAAAGCTCTGATGGTAAAATACCAAGACGAGTATGCGCAAGCCTTTGAGGAAATCGAAAGACTCAAGAAAGGCTTCCTGGGCTCCCTCAAGCATATGGGGCGTATTCACCATTTGAGAAAGCTCCAGAGAATGGTCAAGGAAAAACAAAAGGAAACTCTTGCCAAGTTACGTCAAGTGCGCAGAGAATGGCTAGACAAGGTAGAAGAAGCTGGGGAAACGCAAGCCGAACTCCGCAAACAATGGCAAGAGATTGGAGTACATGTTGCTCAAGCTAAAGCACGGTTAAGGCACCTCGAAAACAATTTTGATGCACTAGTTGAGCAGGCAACTCTTCAGCGGGTCCTTGAAGAGCTTGAAGACCCTCCGCCTGTACCCGGCGAATTAGGAGAAAAACTCCAAGAACTCGCCCAGCGCAACCAAACTCGGCGTGCCTATGAAGAGGGGTTAGAGGCTGTCGCTGAGGCAGCGGGCATCCTCAAAGGGATCAAAGAGAGCCTAGAGCGGTTTTACAAAAGCGTCTCCACCGTTGTGCAGGAACAACGTCGCTACAGCCTCCCCGAGGTGTATCTAACCATTCCTCGCTCTGTCGCTATTCTCAACACCACATGGCAGGAGCTTGGCAAAGAGGTTCAGGATGAAAAACGCATGGGAGCCAAGCCTCGGGAGTTTAGCCGCATCGCCCGAAAATATATTCGCGAGAGGCTCACCGATGGGAAAATCAAAGACTACTTTGAATCGATGGGTAAAGCCCTAAATCGAGCTACCTCTGCCTGGGGATAAAAAATATCGAACCATCTTTAAAAGCCTAATCAATGGAGTGAGGAGATGAAAAAACTGCTTGCGATCTTGGTAGCACTTTTATCTGTTCCCTTTTTTACTCTAGGAGTTCTCTTTCTCATTGCTGCAGCAAGAAACCCTAGCCGCCTTTGGGTGGGCCTTGCGCTGACGATAGCAGGAGCTGCTATACTTATCGCTAGTGTCCGCTGGCTACGTCGGCTGGCAGAGCTGAGCCCCGAAGCACTCAAAACTGGGGCCGTAGAACTGGCCCGCCGACTGGGCGGAGAATTGACCGTTTCGCAACTGCGAGCGGAATACCACCTCTCCCAGGAGCAAGCCACCCAAGTGCTCGAAGGCCTAGTTCGTGAAGGAACATGTGAGCGAGAGCCTCGAGACGAGCGTGTCGTTTACGTTTTTAAAGAACTCGCGCCGTCCTTGGTACAAAAGGTCTGTCCTTATTGCGGCACCAAGCTCCCCGTGCGCAGCGGACTACGCAAATGTCCCAACTGCGGGGCTCCTCTTGAGCTCACTAAAACCTAGCAATGTCCTCGCACTCTCTGAGAAAACTCTGGCTTCTGGGGATCATCGGCCTCTTCCTGTGTGGCTGTCAAGGACATCTCCACACTTTGGAGGCCGTTTCTCAGAAACCATTCCCTTCACCAACGAAATCTTCTATAGCCTTATATCCAAGCCCTTCTCCCACCGCCGGGCTTCTCCAACTCTTGCGTGGCGAGACCATTCCCCCTCGCGACGACTTTGCTCTAGCCCTTGAATTTCGCAATCCCTCAACAGCAATCCCAAAAACGAGGGCTCCTACTCCTGCCCCTCTCGGTAGCCAAGCCACTTTTTGGGTAAGCGACATGGATTCTGTCCGCATTTTCCCTGTCACAGCAACCCTACATATCGAGACGGAACATCTCCAAATGTGGGTCGAAAACGGAGTCCCCATAGACCTAGAAGCCCTCAAACGATCAGCCACCACCTTTGAACAACGCATCTACCCCACAAACCACCGTTATTTTGGACAAGAATGGTCCCCTGGGATAGATGGAGACCCCCGCCTAGTTGTGCTCAACGCATGCATCCAGGGAGCGGCAGGCTACTTTGCCTATGCCAATGAATACCCTCGCTGGGTGAACCCCCACAGCAACCAACACGAGATGTTCGTCATGAACTTGAATGCCCTCTCGCCCGGAACAAGCGCTTACGATGCTGTCCTTGCCCATGAGTTCCAACACATGATCCATTGGAACTTGGACCGTAATGAGGAAACTTGGCTTAACGAAGGGGCCTCTGAACTTGCTGAAGACCTTAATGGCTTTGGCGCACCTACCAGAAGATTACACCGCTTTGCCCAAGAGCCTGACGTACAGCTGAACACATGGACAGATAACCCGTCTGAGCTCGCTGCCCACTATGCCGCTTCGTACCTCATCATGCGGTACTTTCTCAACCGCTTTGGGGAACACTACTTGCGCACCTTGGTACAATCCCCACAAAACGGCATAGCCAGCTTTGATGCTGTTCTCGCCCAAGCTCTTCCGCAGCAGAATTTTACGTTCGATGATCTCTTTGCAGACTGGCTGATCGCCAATATTCTCGACGATCCTCTGACCGATGGTCCTCGCTATGGTTACCCACAGATCGATCTAAAGATTCAGGCCTCCCAAATATTCACCTATCCTTACTCATATGAGGGCCAGGTGCACCAATACGCAGCCGATTACTTTGAGCTTTTACCTCCTCTGCAACGCCCCATCACCCTCCAGATCCGCTTCACGGGGGCCCAAATGGTCAAACTCGTCCCCAACACACCCACAAGCGGCCGATTTCAATGGTGGTCAGGCAGGGGGGATGCTGGCCACGCTTTTCTAGAACGTTCTTTCGATTTGAGCCAGGTAAGTACAGCCGCCCTCTCTTTCAACATCTGGTATGACATCGAGCCCGGTTGGGACTATGCCTACATCCGAGTTTCCACCAATGGTGGCAAGTCCTGGGAGATCCTTCGGACAGCGAAAATGAGTACGTGTAACCCTAACGGCAACGCCTTTGCTCCGGGCTACACGGGCAAGTCAGGCGTGCCCCTAGCGAGAACAGAGACTCAGCCTCCCAAATGGGTCCAGGAAACCCTCGACTTGGGGCGCTTTTGTGGACAGAAAATTCTCTTGCGCTTCGATTACGTTACGGATGAAGCGGTAAACAAGGCGGGGCTATGTCTGGACGACTTTTATCTTGAAAGCATCGGCTTTCAAGACGATGTAGAAAAAGGAGACAGTGGGTGGCAGGCCAAGGGCTTCTTACGGATCGACAACTGTCTGCCTCAGCGCTACCTCGTCCAGCTCATCGAGCTAAACGGAGACACTTTTAGAATACACCGCTTACCCATCAACACAGCTGGGGAAGGAACAGCACAGATAAAGGACCTGGGAGGCCACGTAAAAGGGGCCCTCTTGATCATCTCCGCAATAACGCCAGGAACTACCGAAATAGCTCCCTACCACCTTCACCTAGAGGAGCTCCCGTAACCTTGCAACGAGGAACTCCTCTTGCCGAGGGAGCACAGTGCGAAGATCCAACACCACTCGCCCCTCTTGAATGCGTGCTACAATCGGTGGCTTTGATTGACGGAGACGCCAAGAAAGCGCAGTGGCATCCTCCGAGGGCAAAGCGATAAGGACCGTGGGCAAAGTTTCACCAGGCAGTGATCCCCCGCCAACCATTGACTCTCCGTCTAGCAGCTCACATTGTCTCGCCAGAGGGCCAAGCTTGGCCAAAACCCCCTCAGCCCGAGAGGCGATCTCTTCTCGAGAAGCAGAGATCATCCGCCAAATGGGTATCTTGGCTAGAGCTTCTCCTTTGACATAGTGAAGGAGATTGGCTTGGATTCCAGCGATAGTCGTTTTATCCACTCGGAGAGCCCTTGTCAGAGGATGCCGACGCAGGTGGTCAACCAGCTCTTTTCGTCCAACAATGATCCCGGCTTGGGGTCCTCCCAAAAGTTTATCCCCACTGAAGGTAACGATATCTGCCCCCTGTTGAAGGCTCTCTTGCACTGTAGGCTCGTGTGCTAACCCAAAAGCCAAAGTGTCGATGAGAGTACCACTACCTAAATCATCAAGCATCAGCAGACCTCGTTCGTGGGCCAGCCCTACTAACTCAGCCAAGGACGGCTGATGAGTAAACCCCAAGACGCGAAAATTGCTTGCATGTACCCGCATCAGGGCTACCGTTTCTTCGCAGATAGCCTCCTCGTAATCCCGCAGATAGGTCCGATTCGTCGTGCCTACTTCTACCAAGCGAGCACCGCTCTGGGCCATTACATCAGGGATGCGAAATCCCCCCCCAATCTCGACAAGCTGCCCTCGAGAAATGATCACCTCTCGCCCCCGAGCAAGCGCCGAAAGGGTCAACAACACTGCTCCAGCATTGTTATTCACTAGCAAGGCGGCCTCAGCCCCGGTCAAACGACAGAGCAGCCTCTCCGCATGAACGTACCGTGATCCTCTTTTCCCCTCTTCTAGGTTAAACTCCAGATTGCTATATCCCTCGCCCACTTGGCGCATAGCTTGCAACACTTCCTCACTAAGGGGAGCCCGCCCCAAATTGGTATGCAAGATCACACCTGTCGCATTGATCACCGGGAACAAAGTAGGCTGCACTAACCCCTCCAGGCGCATCTCGGCTTCCTTAAGCAGCTCGTCATCACCCACGTAGGATATTCCCGCCAAGATCCGATGCCGTACAGCATCCAGAGCCTGCCGAAGAGCATCCACCACGGCATCTCGACCATACGAATCTATCCACCTCTTTACTTTTGCGGTCTGGAGCAATCTGGCTACGCTTGGCAGCCTCCGCAACTCATCCTGAAGGGCCATATCTCTTCCCTCATCTTGGAGG
>JAGGYI010000140.1 GCA_021162655.1 Anaerolineae bacterium | reverse complement strand
TAGGAATGCTGGTCGCCTTCTTTCTAGCTCTACTATTAAATCAAAAGATCCCGGGAATGCCCTTTTTCCGAACAATTTTTTACTTACCCAGCCTTGTACCAGCGACTGCAAATGCTATTTTATGGCTTTTTGTCCTTCAGCCCCAAATAGGAATCCTCAATACCCTCCTTCGTTTAATAGGCATCCAAGGCCCACCTTGGTTAGGAAGCAGCAAATGGGCTCTTCCCGCCCTAATTATTATGAGCCTGTGGGGGACCGGCAGCGGGATGGTAATCTACCTCGCAGGGCTCCAAGGCATACCTGAGTATCTTTACGAAGCTGCGAAGATAGATGGTGCTAACGAGCTCCAACAGTTTTTCCATGTGACGATCCCGATGATGACCCCCGTAATATTCTTTAACCTAATCATGGGTATAATAGGGACCTTTCAAACGTTCAATCAAGCCTACATCATGACACAAGGAGGACCAGGTAGAGCAACCTATTTTTATGTATATTACCTGTACCGCAACTCGTTCGATTATTATCGCATGGGATATGGTGCCGCAATGGCTTGGTTTCTATTTGCAGTCATTCTTTTCCTTACCCTACTGAATTTCCGGCTCAGCAAAATGTGGGTATTTTACGAGGCCGAGGAGAGCTAAAATGGTAACTTGGCAACAAAGGAAACCTCACCCTGGCAAGAGATTTCGGGTGCCTTGGCGGAAGACCCTGGCATTTTCGTTAATCATCCCTCTATCGATCCTCTTCTTTATCCCTTTTTACTGGATGATCATCTCATCCTTAAAAACGAAAGACGAAGTTTTCGCATGGCCTATCGTTTGGTTTCCCAAAGTGCTACATTGGGAAAATTACCCCGAAGCTTGGAAAACTTATCCTTTCACGAGATTCTATTTAAATACAATTGGACTAACGGCCCTGCGCCTTCAAGGCGTTCTTTTGTCATGTACCTCTGTAGCCTACGCTTTTGCTCGACTAAGAACCCCTCTAAAGGGTGTCCTCTTTACCTTCCTCCTAAGTACAATGATGTTACCTAGACAAGTCACCCTTATCCCCATGTTTGTAATATGGTATCGCTTGGGGGCACTAAATACTTACTGGCCACTTGTACTGCCATACTTCTTTGGCAGTGCTTACCATATATTCTTGCTTAGGCAATTTTTTCTTACCATTCCTCCTCAGCTAGGGGAAGCTGCTAAAATAGACGGTTGCTCAGAATGGGGGATTCTCTGGCGCATCTATCTCCCCCTTAGTAAACCCGCACTGGCTGTAGTCTCTATTTTTACCTTTCAATGGAGCTGGGGTGATTTCTTCTCTCCTTTAATCTACCTGACTGACCTGGAAAAAATGCCCGTTAGCTTCGGTATATTTCTCTTCAAGAATGAAGCCCAGTATGGTGGCATAACCTATTGGCACCACATTATGGCAATGTCCGTTGTAATGGTCCTTCCTCCAATTATTCTCTTCTTCACTGCTCAGAAGTACTTTATTCAGGGTATCGTCATGACAGGAATTAAAGGGTAGATAGTAAGGAGAACACAGGGATGGAACACAATAATACAATGCGAGGAGTAGTCTTTATCGGCAATGGGAAAGTTGAATTACGCAACTTTCCTAAACCTACCCCCAGAGGTACCCAGGTTGTCGTAAAGATGAAAGCGGCCGGCATATGCGGTAGTGATATGCACTCGTTTTATCGTTCCCAAGATTTCTGGGCCCAACACCCCATCATTCGCGGGCATGAACCCAGTGGGATAATAGAGGCAGTAGGAGAAGCTGTCACCATGGTTCAACCAGGGGACCGCGTTTCTGTATATCATGCCCCGGCCTGTGGGCATTGTGAAGCCTGCGTCCGAGGAGAATACTTTCGCTGTACGACCATAGGGCCAGGGTATCGCCTGGCCTCACTTAAGGTTCACGGATGTGATGCAGACTTTCTCCTTGTGGATCAAAATGTCTGTTTCCCCCTGCCAGATAGCCTGAGCTTCGAAGATGGCGCTATCATCGCTTGCGCAGGAGGCACGGCTTACCATGCACTGAAAAAGGCCGACGTTCACGCTGGAGAATATGTTTTAGTCACGGGGTTAGGCCCCGTGGGGCTCTGTGTAACTCTGCTAGCTAACGCTATGGGAGCTTTCGTCATAGGAGCAGACCCCATCGCATATCGTCGAGAGCTAGCAAAACATCACGGCGCTACCTATACTCTAGACCCTGCTCAAGAAAACCTAGCGGAAAAGGTTAAGCAAATCGTGAAGGAAGGAGTAGAAGTCGCCATAGAAACTTCGGGAAATGATCAAGCCCGGGCGGATATTCTTCAAGCCACTAATTACCACTCTCGATTGGTCTACGTAGGATTTGGCGGCCAAACCCAAAATATCATGCTCAGTCCACTCTTAGGAGATCGAATGATCACTGGCTCCAACATGTTTACAGGAGCAGATTACTATGATCTCACCCGCTTCCTTCTTCGCAAACAACTCCACTTTGACGTACTCGTTACTCACAGATTCCCATTAGAACGGGCCCAAGAAGCCTTTGACCTCTTCGCCACGAAGCAAACAGGTAAGGTCGTTTTCACCTGGGATTAGAGAAATCACTCGGGAGGCTCTTTGCATTATGAAAAAGCGAGAAATAGGGTCTACAGGTATTCAAGTTTCTGTTATTGGTTTGGGCTGCTGGCCTATGGGAGGAGATTACTGGGGTGGCACGGATGATCAAGAATCAATTCGCACCATCCACAGAGCTCTGGAATTAGGAATAAATCTCTTCGACACTGCTCCCGGCTATGGCAAGGGACACTCAGAAGAGATTGTAGGGAAGGGACTCAAGAAATATCGGAACAAAGCTATTATCTCAACTAAGGTAAGTGGGAACCTTACTCCGGAGAGCATCAAAAGCCAGCTCAAAAGCTCACTGGAGCGCCTTCAGACAGAATATATAGACATCTACTTCATTCATTGGCCCAATCGCCGTGAACCACTAGCCTATACAATGGAAACCCTGGAGCAACTCCGTCGCGAGGGCCGAATTCGAGCTATCGGAGTTTCGAATTTTACAGTAGAGATGATCAAAATGGCCTTAAAATATGGCCAAGTGGATGTTGTACAACCCCCATACAACTTGATTTGGCGTTTCATCGAGGAAGACGTTCTACCTTATTGCCGCCAGAATGGGATCAGCATCATGACTTACAGCAGTTTAGCCCAAGGCTTACTTACAGGAACGCTGCGGCTTACTACAAGGTATGCCCCTGGAGATATGCGCCCCAGAAGCGTGCTATGGAAATCAGAAAACTTTGGGAAGTGCCTCTATACCGTGGAACGGCTAAAACCAATCGCTCAACAAATAGGAGCTAGTCTCAGCCAACTCGCTCTAAACTGGCTCATCTCCCAGCCAGGGGTAACAACGTCGCTAACAGGAGCTCGTACTGTGGAAGAGATCACAGAAAATGCTGGAGCAGCTGACTTGGATGTCTCCCCACAAACCATGAAGCAAATTCAGGAGATTTCAGACGAACTTTACTACACCTTTCCCTACTATTATGATATGTGGGAAAACTGGGTCACCTGGCAACGGAGAGGACCGCAAAAAGAAATCTAGGTCATGGGAGTGTAGCTTGATGAAAATCACCGACCTGAAATGTGCTGTTATTGGCTCTAACCCTATCGTTCGCATCGTCACCGATGAAGGCATCGATGGCTATGGAGAGATCGAGGCCAGCAAACCATACCTTAAACCCCATGTCCTTTTCTATAAAGACCTGCTTCTGGGTGAAGATCCCACCAACGTCGAGCGCGTTATGCTCAAGATCCGCCGTTTAGGAAGCTTTAAACCTTGGGGGAGCGCGGTGAGCGCTATTGAGATGGCTCTCTGGGACATTGCTGGCAAGGCAGCGGGAGTGCCCGTCTACAAGCTCCTGGGAGGCAAAGTGCGCGACCGTGTGCGCGTCTACAACGGCGGTGTCCGCTTTGAGATGCAGGGATACTCGCCAAAGGATTATGCCGAGAATATGCGCAAGATGAAAGAAGCCCCCGAGGGCTTTACTATCATCAAACAAGGAATTGGTTTTCACAGCGCCATGCCTCACCAGGTGCCCGACTTTACCTATGGCGAAGTAAACACTGGCAAGTTCCATCCCAACCGCGGGCCCCTCACAGAACGGGGTTTAAAACACATCATCTCCTGCGTC
The DNA here is from genome assembly GCA_021162655.1 of Anaerolineae bacterium. GTDB lineage: Bacteria > Chloroflexota > Anaerolineae > UBA1429 > UBA1429 > JAGGYI01. The sequence goes on along the minus strand of JAGGYI010000140.1, from coordinate 19,094 downwards.
GAGGCAATGAAAGAAGTCCTAGGAGACGAGGTAGGCCTGGCCCTAGATTGCGGTCCCGGCTTTATGGTGCCTGATGCCATTCGCCTGGCCAAAGCGTTAGAGCCCCTGAACGTGATGTGGCTTGAGGACATGATCACCGGAGATTATGTACCTTACGTGCTGGCTGACGTATATCGAGAGGTCACTCGGAGCACCTCAACACCCATTCACACCGGCGAACAGATCTACCTGCGACAGAACTTTAAAGATCTGATCGAAAGGCACGCCGTAAACGTTATTGGGCCAGACCCCTGCGACATAGGGGGAATAGCCGAGCTCAAATGGGTAGCCGAATATGCTGATCTTCATGGCATTCTCATCGCTCCCCATGGCGTGCTTGATGGGCTCCTTGGGCTAGCAGCCCTTGTCCAAGTCTCCGCTACATTGCCCCAGAACTATATCGCTTTCGAATACCCCGTAGGTCGCCCCCAATGGTGGTACGAAATCGTTGAGGGCCTGCCCAATCCCATCGTCAAAGATGGCTTCATCGAGGTTTGGGATAAACCGGGCATGGGAGTAAACCTCATTCCTGAGGCAGCCCAAAAATACCTTCGCGAAGAGGATCAAGACTTTTTCGACTGAGAACACAGGGGCCAGGCTCTTACCCAGAGAGCCCTGGCCCCCTTTTGCCCCTCCTCCAAAAGATGGCTAAGATAGGCTAAGAGTGTCTTTGCTTCTGCAGGAGGAGAGGATGAAGAAAAAGACGATAGAGACCCTTCAAGAAGATCTCCGGCAAGGTCTCTTCCCCTATACCCTTCTACCTCATATGGTGATAGGCACTTTTCTGATGATCTGGGACGTAAACCAAGAGACCACTCCTCCCTATGCAGAATTGGGGCTTTTGCTCATCGCCCTTGCTCTCACCGGCTGGTGGCTACGCTATCGGGCTTTTCGCATTGCTTGCTGGCACATGGGATTGGGCAGCACAATCATCATTCTCCTCGCCCATCACTGGATAGGTCCCGATTCCATTCTCCTCGGCCTTGCCTATCCTGTCATCGCCGTTTCACTCACTTTGGGAACCACCCAAGGAGCTTTCTTCACTCTAGCCGCCAGCATCCTCACCGGTCTTGACCTTGCATGGGGGCACCTTCCCCTGCCAGAGGGAGGAGGGCTCCTTATAAGCTCTTTGGCCGGCCTTTGGGCCACATTCTACATCGTTTTCTTTGGCCAGCGTTCGGAACGAACCATGATTTCCTGGACCTGGGAAGGCTACGCCCAAGCACGCAGAAACCTAGAGACCGCTCGTGATCGCCAGGTGGAGCTCAAACAAGCCCTTCAAGACCTAGAACTGGTGACCAAAGAAACAATCTGCCTCAATGAAATGCTTTCAGCCGCCCGCCAGGCAGTGGAAGAGGCTCGCAAAGCCAAGGAAGAGTTTGTTGCGAATGTCAGCCATGAACTTCGCACCCCTCTAAACATGATCATCGGCTTTAGCGACATGATCCTCGAATCTCCCGAGGCTTACGCAACGAACCTTCCACCAACCCTTCTCGCTGACATCGCTGCTATCCGCCGGAACAGCCAACATCTTGCCAGCCTAGTCGATGACGTGCTGGCCCTTTCTGAGGCAGAAACAGGGCACATGCAACTTTTTAAGGAATGGGTTTCAGTTCAGGAGCTCGTCAATGAAGCGGCTGAAGCCGTGAGAGCTCTTTTTGAGAAAAAGAAGCTGACCCTCACCACTGACATCCCCTCTGACCTTCCTCCCCTTTACTGTGATCGCACCCGCATTCGCCAGGTCATCCTCAACCTCTTGAGCAATGCCGGGCGCTTTACGGAAAAAGGAGGAGTTCAAATACGCGCGCGGCAGGAGGAGCAATCCCTTGTGATCTCCGTTGCCGATACCGGCCCCGGGGTGGAACCAGAGAAATTACGCACTCTCTTCGAACCTTTTCACCAAGCCGACCAGAGGATCCGTCGACGCTATGGTGGCAGCGGTTTGGGCCTAGCTATCAGCAAACGGTTTGTTGAGATGCATGGAGGGAAAATCTGGCTAGAAAGCCAACCTGGGGTAGGCACTACCGCTCACTTTAGCATACCCCTTTTTGACGGGCTGGAAACAGAACCTGCCCCCCATCAGAGATGGTTCACTCCCTACCATGAATACACTCCCCGTTCGAGCCGGACTTCACCTCAAGTGAGGCACTTGCCCCGCATCGTCGTCATTGAGCCTGAAGAAGCCATCTGCCAACTTATTCAGCGCTACCTCGATGGCCTGGAACCAGTCCGTGTGGATACCATCGAAGAAGCTATCGCTTTCCTCAAGAGCAATACCGCCATCGCTCTGATCTTGAACGAAACCCCTACCGAGGCTCAGAGGTGCTTACGTCGATTTCCGCGCTTATCCTTTGATATTCCCATCTTTTCTTTCTGGGTCCCCAGCCAACAAACCACCCTGGCACGCCTCGGCGTCCAAGATTACCTCGTCAAACCCATCACCCGCCAGGAACTCCAGAGATGCTTGAAGCAGGTCGCTCCCTCAGCCCGCACCATCCTCCTTGTCGATGACGACGATGAGGCCCGTCAGCTCTTTGGACGCATGCTCCTCTCTATCAATCAAGCACTGGTCCTCTTGCAAGCTGAAGACGGGGAAAGCGCTCTCTCACTTCTTCGTGAACGCCAGCCCGATCTCCTTCTCCTTGACCTCGTTATGCCTGGGATGGACGGCTTTGCCATACTAGAGGAGAAATCTCTCGACCCTCACCTGCGAGAGGTACCCGTCGTAATCATCTCAGCCAGAGACCCTCAACAGGAACCCATCGTCAGCCAAGTGTTCAGCGCCACACGCCAGGAAGGCCTCCCCTCATTTACTTGAACGATGAAAAGTTGTATCCTATCTCCATAGCCTTGCGAGGGTTCCGCACCGAGTTTTTGGAGGAACACCTCTGGCAGTATATGATGGCTGCGAGTGCAGCAACCATCGCTCCGGTGATTCTCATCTTCTACCTTACTCAACGCACTTTTGTAGAAGGAATCACCGTCACCGGGATCAAAGGCTAAGGAGAAAGGAACATGCCAACGGACCAAGCCATTGCAGGGGTCACCATTTACAAGCCTGACAAATGCTACCATGGCTATACCCTTTTCTGCCACACGCACGAGGACCAGCGTCTGGGCCGAGATCTTTATGCCTATATGTACCTCATCGATATGGAAGGGCGCATTGTCCATCGCTGGATGGCCAAGACGGCCGTGCAACTACTCAAGCTTCAGCCGGATGGAACCCTTTATTACATGACCCGTGACCGCTCTGACATCAACCAGGCTGGTCTTTACAAACTCGCGCCAGATAGTTCTGTACTCTGGTACTATCACTGCCGCATCGATCATGACTTTTTCCCTCTAGAGAACGGCAACATTATCATCCATTGCATCACCGATTATATGGCCCCCGAGCTAGGGCCTGAACTGCGCCGCCACCCCTACTTTATCGAGATCACTCCAGACAAAGAACTCGTCTGGGAATGGCACGGTGAACAGCATCTTCGCGAACTCGTAGATCTCTGCAATCTCGAACTGCCTATCGACTGGGAACGACGTATGGAAGAAGAACTGGAGGAACGCCGGGCTTGGGACGAGCGAGTACAAAAAGCTTCCCCCGAGCAGCTTGCTGCTGCCAAAGAAGCTCTCATCCGACAGCGCAGTTTCGACTGGGCCCACAACAACACCTGCCAGGTCATTCCCAAAAACACCGCTGCCGAAAAAGATGAACGTTTCCGCCCCGGGAACATTATCTTTAGCTACCGCAGCCTCGACATCATTGGCGTCATCGATTACCCCTCTGGGGAGATCGTCTGGGCCTGGGGACCAGGGGAGCTGGACGGACAACACAAGCCTCACATGTTGCCCAATGGGCACATCCTCATTTACGACAACGGCACCCGAAGAGGCTGGTCACGAGTGATCGAATTAGATCCCCTCAATGGCGAAATCGTGTGGGAGTATACAGGTACTCCTAAGGAGAGCTTTTTCAGCGCCTTTATCTCGGGAGCACAGAGGCTACCCAATGGGAACACCCTCATCTGCGAGGGAGCACGAGGGCGCCTTTTCGAGGTTACACCAGAAAAAGAGATCGTTTGGGAGTTCCGTAGCCCATACCGAGGATTTCTCTTAGGACGCGAAGCCCATAACATCTACCGCACCACGCGTTACTCCCCCGAGTATGTAACCCCGCTATTAAAAGGATAGAGCCTCCCTTTTTCTTGCTACATACCGTTTTCCACCTGGCTGAAAATTTTCGCAGCCAGGTGTTTCTTTCCCCGTTCAAGACATAACCCCCCTTTTGGAAGAAGAAGCAAAAAGATATAAAACTAGAATGCAGTTTAGGCCCTCTATGGAGGATGATGAATATGACCACCCAAGTGCAAAAGCTCTGGGAGGAATCAAGCAAGAACCTTCTTTCTCTGTCGCTGATACCCTATGCTCTTCTTGGAGCAGCCTTGGCCATCTGGGGAATTGAACCTGGGCGCCGTCCCTCTCCTGCAGACCTGGGGCTCTTGCTTCTTATTCTGACCTTACTCGTCTGGAAGACTCGTGAGAGAAAAGTTCAAGCCTCCTGGCTATTAGGTTTGGGAACTTTGGGAGGGGTCCTCGTAGCCTTTTTATCGTTTGGAACGATACATTCTTTCATTTACCTCTCCTATCCTGTCCTTGTAATGTTCCTGGTCCTCAAGCCTACGTGGGGATTCCTGCTTGCGGGCACGTTTACAGCAATAGCCGGCTTTCTTTCGTGGAAAAACCTCCTTGGAGAACAAAACGGAATCCTCATTAGTTCCCTCACAACAATGTGGGCCTCTGCGTACATTGTTTTCCTTGCACAGCGTTCAGCACGAGCTAAACTCCTTTGGGCTTGGGAAAATTATGAGAAAATGAGGCAAGAGCTAGAAGTATCAAGAGATCAACAAGTAAAGCTGAAACAGGCTCTCGAAGACCTCGCCCTGGTAACCGAGGAAAAGGCTAGACTCAGCGAGATGCTCCTAGCTGCCCGCAAATCCCTCGAAGAAGCTCGCAAAGCCAAGGAAGAATTTGTTGCCCACGTAAGCCACGAGTTGCGAACTCCACTAAATATGATTATTGGCTTCAGCGACATGATCTTGGAATCTCCTGAAGTATATGCCACCCCCTTGCCCTCAGACCTATTAGCCGATATAGCCGCCATCCGTCGCAACAGCGAACACCTGGCCAGTCTTGTCAATGATATCCTTGCTCTCGCAGAAGCCGAAACTGGCTACATGGAGCTTTCCAAGGAATGGATCTCCATTAAAGAATTGATCCAAGAAGCCACCGAAGCCGTAAGCGCCCTCTTTGAGAAGAAGAACTTGCTCCTCGAAGTCAAGGTTCCTCCAGACGTTCCTCCTGTTTTGTGCGACCGCACGCGGATACGTCAGGTTATCCTGAACCTTTTAAGTAATGCGGGAAGATTCACCGAAAAAGGGAAAATCCAAGTTCAAGCAAAAAAACAGGACCACTTACTCATAGTAAGCGTAACCGATACAGGTCCAGGCATTGCTCCTGAGAAACTAGAGCGTCTCTTTCAACCCTTCCAGCAAGGCGATTCGTCTGTTCGGGAACGCTACGGAGGAAGTGGTCTGGGGCTAGCAATCAGCAAGCGTCTTATAGAGATGCACGGTGGGCACATTTGGGTGGAAAGCCAACCGGGCGTTGGTACCTCGGTAATCTTTGCACTACCCCTAGACCCTCACCTCAGTTCCAACGGTCCCAAACGTTGGCTCACCCCTTCCTACGAGTATTCCAGTAGAACTCGTCCTTCAGAGGCTCCTCAAATAACTCCCTCTCCCTCCGTGATCATCCTTGAACAAGAGGAGGTAATAAGCCATTTCGTTCGCCGTCACTTACCGGAGGTAGAGCCCCTACACGCGACTAACCTGCAAGAGGCCCAAACCCTTCTCGAAGAAAAAGGGGCTACTGCTTTGGTCCTCAATGAAATCCCCTCACGGGCGATCCTTGAGCTTTCAGAGCTCCAACCAAGCATAGACATCCCCATTTTGGTTTGCTGGGCAAGCAAACATCGAGCTTCTCTCCCCCAGGGTATCGCTGATTACCTCGTCAAACCAGTGACGCGGGGTACTCTTTGGACAAGCATCCAACATGTGGCTCCTTCCGCCAAAAGCATCTTGCTCGCCGATGATGACCCCGAGGCCAGACAACTCTTCAGGCGAATGTTAGCCTCGCTGAACCAAGACTATACCTTTCTCCAGGCTAGCGACGGCGAGAGCACTTTGAAGCTCCTACGTGAAAGGAAACCGGACCTCCTTCTCCTCGATCTCATCATGCCCAACGTAGACGGATTCGCCGTTTTAGAAGCCAAGGAGGCTGACCCGGAAATCCGCAACATTCCCACTATTATCATCTCGGCCACAGACTTGCATCAAGCTCCCCTTATAGGAAAGACAGTTCTCATAACCCGAACAGGAGATCTCTCTATAGGCGATCTTATGCACACCCTAAAAGGAATCATTCAATCCCTGCCCCCTCGATTTGCTGTGTCAAAGCCTGTAGAAAAGCCCGCCGGGTAAAAGGCTTTTGCAAAAAGCCATCAGCCCCCAAAGAAAGAGCAAATGCTTTCTGCGGAAGCACTGTACAAACGATAAGTGGGATGTCCTTAGTAACTGAATGGGCACGCAGTTCCCCCAACAATTTCCACCCATCGATCTCAGACATCATCACATCGAGCACGATGAGGTCAGGCCTCAAACGGATAGCCTCCTCAAGAGCTAACGAGGGGTTGGGAAGGGCTATCAACTGAAAGGGCGTATTCCGTAAATACCTTTCCCAGAGGCGCAAGGTATCCAAGTTATCTTCAATGGCCAACACCGTCTTGCGTTCTACCGAGAACACCCAGAAAACTATAGAAAAAGCCTCCCTCTCGCAACTCCACTGCTCAACCCGGCCACCAAACACCTCAAGCAGTTGAGAAACTACCTGGATAGTCTCTGTGAAATCAACCGATTCTGTGCGACGCACGCCCACAGCTCTAGGGGAATGTCTAGAACTCCCTTCTACCCTTATCACAATGCGATCCTTCTGCCCGAGAGCCCCCACCACTATCTTCCCCTCGCCCACAACACCAATACCGGCCGTCAACAGGGAAAGCAAGACTTGGTCCAATACCGTGGGAGCAATAGCTCCCATCAACTCCTTCTCGGGCTGGAGAAACTGAAACTCTATATTGCCTCGAGCCATTGCCCTTGCCAAAGCCAATACCCTATTAACCGAAGAAATGATATTTGAAGCTTGCCCCGCAAAACTTTTCTTTAACCAGCGCAATTCGCTGGCCAACCCCCTCTTTCCATTCCCTTTCTGAAGCCCGAGTTCCTCCCACTCGTTCAAAGGAACCTTGAGCTTTTCTCTCAACCGCTCGGCAAGGGCGATAACAGCCTTGAGCTCCTCTCGCCTCAGGTGGCGTGGAGTAACTCCTAGTTGATTCGCAATATCACGCTGGGTGAACTCCTGTACATAGCGGGCATACAGAATCTGGTGATAACGCTGGTTTCTGTATTCGCCTTCCTCCCACAACGCCTGGATAGCTCCCTCAAGCATCTCATGAAGAGCGCGAGCCGGCGAAGGCGCCTTTTCTAGGCCAAACAAGCGGACAAGGGGGCTCTGCTGCAAAAATGCATAGTCATAGAGATGATACAAGGCCTCTCGCACGATCTCGCGAAACGCTTCCACATCCATCTGTCCCCTCCAAGTCCTCTAGACGTCCTCTACAAGTCCGAAGGGGCATTTCAAATCCAGCCGCCAAAGTCTACCATAAGTATAGTAAGCTGAGAGCTCTATAACAACTCGAAGTCTTGCAGGTCCCATGACATGATATAATCTAGAAAGGAGGTAAAAGCACATCATCACTTCTCACAGCTTATCCCCTGTTTAGAATAGAAAGAAGGAGGAAAAGAACACTATGAGATCGAGAATGACCCGTCGGGAATTACTGCGTAAAGCTGCCCTCATTGGCTCTGTGGGTTTTTTAGCAGCTTGCAAACCTAAAGTTGTTGAGGTAACAAAGGTCGTTGAGAAAGTTGTTGAAAAAGTCGTCAAAGAGACTGTCGAGGTTGAAAAAGAAAAGGTTGTCACCAAAGTTGTCAAACAGACTGTCGTGGTCGAGGCAGCCAAGAAAAAGAGCGAGTTCAAGGAGGTCCGCATTGCACGCTGCGGTTGGATGGAAGCAGAGCTCCCCTTTGACCAACTGGCTGCTACGTACAATGCTCTTCCCGAACGAGATAGGGACAAGGTGCGGATCGTTTTTGATCCGGCCGGCAAAACTCCCACTGATCCTGTCATTGCGGAGATGATGGCTTCAGGTGAAGAGATTCCCTGGAACGCCCACAACTGCCAAACGCCTTTCCTAGATCTTGGACGAACCCTACAGCTGGGCACTATTCAGGAATGGGACCCCTACTTCGCTAACAGCCAGTACAAAGAAGCAGCAGCCCGGATCACTGGTCCAGACTTTCTAGATTCCGCCAGGGCAGATTGCTCCTATCAAGGCAAGATCTATGCGCTCCCACTACAGGCCGATGTGGATTGCCTAATGTATCGTAAGGACTACTTTGAGGCTGTAGGTCAAACGGAACCACCCAAAACTCTGGACGAGCTCTTTGAAGTTGCAAAAGCTGTGCAAGGCAAGTTCAAGAAAGAAGGAGTCTTTGGGTTCGCTCCTATTCCCGCCTGCACATGGCGTTACATCGCCGCGCTACACCAGGCCTTTAGCCCCAGAGAGAAGCTTTTCACCAAGGAAGGGTTGATGAACATCCTGGATGAGGGCTGGCTGGCCGCCATGGAGTGGACAAAGAAAGTGATCGATGCAGGTATGGCTCCGGCAGGCTGGGAGACAGCGGGCGGATGGTCTCAGATTTGGAATAAGGGCAAGTTGGCCAGTGAGATTATGATGCACGGCGAAGGGTGCCGTGGTGGGATGATCTTTGGCTACGAGCGGCTTAAGATGGTGCCCACACCTCTGGGAAACCCCGAGTTGAAAAAGCCCGGCACGATGTTCTGGACAAGCTGCGCAGCTCTCTTCAAAGCTGCTCCCTATCCCCAGGAGGTTGTCGACTTTTACGCCTGGGCAATGGACCCGGAGAATGCGGTCACGCACAAGGGGATCTTTAAAGCAGGCAAACTGGATCCATGGAAGTCCCCTTACGAGAAACATATAGACCCCGAAAACGTCACCCAGAACTGGGCACTTTCGCTCTTGCCTCTCTTCGAGGCCGCAACCCCTCCACCAGTAACTCCTTGGTATATCACTCAGCACAAGGCGATCGTACCAGAGTTTGTCAAGTTCCTTAAGGGGAAAAAGAGCGCCAAGGAGGCCATGGAAGAAGCCTGGAAGATCATCCAGGAAGAGATCGCCAAAGCCAAGTAAGGCGGAGGGAAGCTCCGAGCTCTCCGGGGGGGTACGATCCCTCCCGGAGGCTTGCTTTTCCTATAATCGGAGGAGAGAGATGATGGAACGATATGCAAGCGGATTTCGCTCCCTGGTATACAGCATAAAAAAGATCAAAGACGAAGGCTGGGGAGACATCTCCGGATACTTTTTCATTGCCCCTCTAATAATCATGTGGGCAATCTTTCATGGATATCCATATATTCGAGGAATATCCATTGCATTCCAGGACTATAGGCTCTATAGGCCAGAGACGTGGCCTTTCACGAAATCCTTTTGCGGATTATGCAATTTTAAAGAAATGCTTCACGATCGCTGGGTCTGGCGGGGTATCAAAGCCTCTTTCTTGCTCTTCGTCAGCTGGTTTCCCGGAGGATTCATTGTCTCCCTGCTTACCGCTGTCCTCTTGAACCGAGTCCGCAAGCGCTGGCTCGCTTCGGTCTATCGAGTCCTCATCACCCTGGCCTGGGTTATCCCTGTAGCCGCCGCCATGCCCATGTGGCGGCAAATTTACGAACCCAACTTGGGCTATCTGACCCACCTCGTCCGAGATGTGCTCAAAATCTGGCCAAATCCCCCGGCATGGACCTCCGATCCCTTTTGGTACTGGCCAAGTATCGGAATCGCTTCCATCTGGAAAGGCTTTGGATATTATATGCTCCTCTTCCTCTTGGGGTTGTACAATATCCCCTCAGAGCTATACGATGCAGCAGCTATCGATGGAGCAAATGCTTGGCAACAGTTCTGGCACGTAGAACTGCCTGGAATTCGAAATATCATGTTGGTCTTCCTCGTCACCAACGTGGGCTTCCTTGGAGGAGGGATCGTAGGCTTAATGACCTTCGGACTAGGCCCCGAGGACATTGGCAAGGGATTAGGCGTCTATGCATATGAGCAAGCCTTTGGGGGAGCAGCTCGTTTAGGGTACGGGGGCGCAATTAACCTTTTCGCCGGTATAGTAAACCTTATGCTAGCGGCTCTCGTATACAAATTACTACCACCCGAGAAAGCATAGGAGGATACCATGCTCAGATTCAACATCCACCTCCTCAAAAAGCTTACAGCCCGAACCCTCATTCATCTATATCTGATTGTCGCTTCTCTTTTTGGGCTATTTCCGTTTGTTTGGTCGCTTTCGACCTCTTTCAAGAGCAAGGCCGAGATATATTCCCCCACTATTACCCTTTTCCCTAGGCACCCAACGCTAGTTAACTATAAACACGTGATCCGTGGTGTGGGAGGAATTAGCTCGTCTGCTGGCTCTTATACTCTTATCCTATATCGCAACAGCATCGTTGTCTCGGGCTTTGTTGTTCTCTTCACGGTACTCATTGCCTCGCTGGCCGGGTACGCTTTCGCGCGGCTTAAATTCCGCGGGCGCGATGCAATATTCGCCTTCTTTATGATCCTGATGTTCTTACCCTCCGGCGGAACGCTGATGGCTACTTATGTTCTGATGCGGCACCTCCACCTTCTGGATAGCCTCCTGGGGCTCATCCTCCTCTTCACCGGCGGAGGGGGCGTATCCCTCTTTCTGATGCGTCAAATATTCTTAAACATCCCCTCAGAGATAGAGGATGCCGCCAAAGTAGATGGAGCCTCAAATACACGCATCGCTTTCCAGATCATGTTCCCCATGGCCAGTTCCGGTATGGTAATGGTGGCCATCATGACTTTCATCTCAGTATGGGGAGAATGGCTCGTCACGCGCACACTGATTAGAACTGCAGAGAAGCTAACCCTCACGGCCGGCATCGCTACCGTTGTCATGAGAATGGGGGGCGAGACCTCCGCGGCTGGTTTGGTAAGTGACTATGGTCTGCGAGCTACTGTGGTAGGATTGGTCGTCATGCCAGTAGTGCTAGTTTTCATCTTCCTCCAGAAATGGTTTATTCGCGGCGCCGCTGAAGGACTTAAATTGTAAGGAAGGGGGATCCAATGAAGCTTTACCTTGTAGGTGACGCTGTTGCCGAAGGGACATCTAGTAAACTCGATGTCGCTCAACCATGCTTGCAATACCGATATCATGTCGTGAATACTGTCCGGAAAACCCAAACATGGTGGTCCATCCTGGAGCGTCTCCTTCGTGATTGGGTCGAGGAGAATGTCACGGTAGAACTATGCCCCAAAGCCAGCTCCCCTCTGGAAGCCTTAACCACCTTGCCCCAAACCTTTCAGGGCTATGTGCTCCTTCTCTTCGGCTCTGAGATGTTCCTCCGAGGACACCATCCCAGCGACAGAGACCTAGAGCGGCTCATCGAGCTCGTCGTAAGCCGAGGAGGCACCCCAGTGCTCTTGACCCCTCCGCCTCTCTCAGAGCGGCTGTCAAGTAAGGGATTCTCTCTCAAGGACGTTCGCTTAAAACAGGCTCACTTTGCCACGTATTGCAAACAAATCTCAGACCTAGCTTCTCGAAGAGCACTCCCATTGATTGATCTCTATCAATTCTTTTTGAAGAATCAACTGCTTTACAACCATCTCTTTGAAGGCTGGCTCCCCGATGGTGTTGCGCAGACAGCGATGGCTTCTTTTGTCACAGAACAGCTAACCAAGTTTATAGGCATCGAAGGATTCCCTCATCTCGTTTTAACTGACTATCGTAAAATATTCAGCAACCCCGATGACCCGGAATGGAAACACCATGCTTTCACCGATCTGACTTTCTTTAAAGGTCAGTTTTTCGTAGCCTTTCGAGAGGGCTTTGGGCACTGCCCTCCTCCTCCACCTAGCGGGCGAATCGTCATCCTACGTTCAGAAGACGGCTTTACCTGGGAAAAAGAAGCCGTTCTTCAAGTCCCCGGTGTGGAACACTCTGCAGATCCTAAATTTCTCACCGTGGATGGGCATGGTTTATTCGTCTACACTCCCTGCTTGATTCGAGAAGGGGGCAAACCTCGATCAGTGACCTATGGTTTTCGTCGCCTTTCTCCTGGACAGTGGAGCTGCCCCTTCAAAGTCTCCAAGTGTGTATTTTGGCGGCCCAAAAAGTGGCGCAACCTTTTCGTCGTCGCTCCGTACCACTGGCCAGAAGAAGACGCCTCCGTCAAACTTCTGGGAAGCCCTGACGGCTACCACTGGCGAGAACTAGGCATCATCCATAGAAAGGACGCTTACAACAACGAAACAGACCTTTGGGTAGAGGGAGATCGCTTGATGGCTTTTTCACGTCACGATCCTCCGGATGGGGACCACTATATGCAAATCTCCACTTTCATCGAGGAGGAAAACCGCTGGGAAACCGTTTCCTCGGGAAGGCTTATCCAGGCTCCCTGTGTCTTTGAAGCGAAAGGAAGTCTTTTCGTCGTTGGGCGCACCTGTGCCTATCCTCATGAAGAATTTACCGCGCTCACCAAGTTATACAGTGAGTTTTCCCAAGGCAATACAAAGATCGATCCTGCCTTGATAGAAAAATATCATCATGGTCTACGAACAGGGATCTTTGTGTTGGACGGCTTCCGGGCACGCCAGGTCGCAGAACTGCTCAGTGCAGGGGATAGCAGCTACCCGGGAGTAGTCCGGTATGGGGAAGAGTACCTCATCAGCGATTACTCCATGCATGAATACTATCCCCCTATCCTCAAACCAGGAGACTGGACAACTCCCGCTGATATCTACATTTCTAGAATTCGCATCGAATAACTCATCTCACCACTAACCACCCGGAGGAGGAAAATGCACAACTCACCAACTCTCACCCCGCCACACTACATTTGCTATCGGGCAGCAGGCGAGATCATCATCGACGGTCACCTCGGCGAACCCTCTTGGCAAAGAGCCCCCAGAACACGCCCTTTTGTCCACATCACTTCTGGCGAGAGGGGATGCTACAACACACAGGCAATGATGGTGTGGGACGACGATTACTTTTACGTTGCCTATGTCATTGAAGAACCAGACGTCTTTGCCACCGAAGGACGCCACCACACCCCTGTTTATAAGCACGACCATGATGTAGAACTCTTTATCGACCCAGATGGCGATGGCAAGAACTACTATGAGTTCCAGATCAACCCCATCAATACCATCAACGAGGTTTTTTGGAACAAACCTGGCCATCGAGGGGGACAAGGGATCTTTGGCTGGGATCTGATAGGAATCAGACATGCCGTCCAGATTCAAGGTGCTTTGAACTGCCCCGAGGTCCGCGACGAGGGGTGGACGGTAGAACTAGCCCTACCATGGAAATCTATGGGGAAAATGTGCCCACACAGCTCTCTTCCCCCAAAACCGGGAGACATCTGGCGAGTGAATTTCACCAGAGTGGAAAAGTTCAGGCATTTTCCCCCAGTCCTTCGCTCGACGCGTCAGTTCCCCTCAGAAAAGGAGGCCCTTGCATTCGAAGGGCCACGCCTCGAAGGAATCACTGTCGAGAGTGTAGACTGGGTCTGGGCAGTAGCTCCCGAATACTCGGCTCACATCCCCGAGACATGGGGATATGTGGAATTCTCTGACATCCAAGTAGGCAAAGTATAAGAGCAACACCACCGCACCTTCCTTTCACGCCAGGCTGAAGGAGATCTTCAGCCTGGCTCCCTTTTCATTGACAGGAACCAAGCACGCTTTTAGAATCCTGACCGAGTCCGCTGGTGTTTGGTTTAGAGCAGAGAAGGGAGCTACTGGCATGAAGATCACTTCCTTACGCTATGTACGCATTCGGGGAGCTTTCCACTACGATGGCCCCCTCTGGGAAGAGCGTCTTGTCCGCCCTGTAGATATCTATCCTGAATTCCGTGCCGAGGGACCTTTTTGGCCATTCAAAAGCGCCCAAGGTGAGCATCCGCCCATTTTAGAGCAGGTCTTTCTCCTTATTGATACAGACAGTGGTCCCAGTGGGATGTGGGGTCCCATCGAAGAGAGCCTGGCCTACATCATTGAGAAGCGCCTTCGCCCTGTCCTCATCGGTGAGGATCCCCAAGCTATTGAGCGCATTTGGGACAAGATGTACCGCTATGCTATTCACGGACGTAAAGGCGAAACAATGATGGCCATCAGTGCCGTGGATTTGGCTCTCTGGGATCTCAAGGGTAAATACCTCAATGCCCCTGTCTATGTACTCCTCGGAGGCCCCACCAGAGAAAAGATCCGTGCCTATGCCTCCATGCTTGGCTACTCTGTGGAGCCTAAACTGGCTGCCCAAAGGGCTAAAGAAGTAGTGGAAGAAGGCTACACAGCCACCAAGTGGTTCTTCCGCCACGACCCCACCGAAGGCCAAGAGGGAATGCGCCAGAACCTGGCCTTGATCGAGGCGGTACGCCAAGCCGTAGGCCCCGATGTAGAAATCATGTTTGATGCCTGGAGCAGCTGGAACGTGCCCTACACCATCCAGATGGCTCAGCGCGCAGCTGAGTATCGCGTTTGGTGGTTCGAGGAACCCGTGCTCGCCGATATGATCCCCCAATATGCTGAGATCCGACGCTCCGTCCAGAGCTTACTCATCGCTGGTGGTGAGCACGAATATACCCGTTGGGGAGTCAAAGCTTTGCTTGATGCCGGCGCTGTGGACATCTTGCAAACCGATCCCACCTGGGCCGGTGGGCTCACAGAGATGCGCAAGATCTGTGCCCTTGCTTCGGCTCATGGCATCCCTGTCATCCCTCACTTTGGCCACATGGCCTCTACCCAGCTGATCGCTTCCCAACCATTGAGCATCTGCCCCATTCAGGAATGGCTTATCCAGCACGGTCTGCTCAGCCAATACTTTTTGAAACACAAGGTCACCCCCCAAGGGGGTTACATTCAGCTGCCCCAAGCCCCAGGCCTGGCAATGGCATGGGACGAAAGTCGTATCGAGACCCAAGAGGAAATTCGCTTTTAGGCAAAAAGCTTCCCCTTCTTCGCAAAAGGCAACTATTCTTCACCCCCTTTGACAAAGCAACAACTCATCTTATAGAATGGATTTCTGTGAAACTTGTGACAAGGAGGTGCACAGTGGACGGAGATTCATCCCTCGAAGTAACGATAGAGAGAGCCCGGCTGGGGAAGCCCCATCAGGGCAAAGTGCTGGTAGCCATACAAGCCCACGCCGACGATATTCCCCTCTTTTGTGGAGGTACCATCGCCAAGCTAGTACAAGAAGGATATACCGCTTACCTGATCCAAACGACGAACGATGAGAAGTGCGGTCCTACCCCAAGCTTAGGGGAAACTATCTTGAGCAATGAGCGCGATGTGGAAAAATTAGCCCAAGTGCTTGGCTTTAAACAGGTCTTCTTCCTGGGCTACCGCAATCATCGCCTAGACGAGGTCTCGCCGGTGGAGCTGCGGGCCAGGCTCATCTTCCTCTTTCGCCTTCTACAGCCCGACACGATATTTACCTTCAACCCATGGGGACACAGGGAGGAAAACCCCGACCATTACGTAACAGGACACGCCGTCGAAGCCGCCTGCTGGATGGCCAGCATGGATAAGGACTATCCAGAACACTTTGCAGCAGGGCTCAAACCCTGCCATATCAAAGAAAAATACTACTGGGTTGCACGCAGGGGGCAACCCTATAACCGTGTTGTTGAGATCACCCCTGTTCTCGAAACAAAAATCGCTGCCATGGCCGTGAATAAAACCCAAGGCCCCGCCGGCTCGCAAGGTTCTCGCCTTAAAGCTCGCCTAGCTGCCCAAGGGCTATACTTGCCCGCTCTTGGCGACGACGATGAAACAGCCGATAGGGAATACATCCGGCTTTTCCTCCTAGAACCTTATCGCCAGTTAGGAGAAAAGTACGGATTAGAGTATGCCGAAGCCTTCTATTACGAAAGCCGAGAGGAACCATCCCCCGTCAAAGAATACATCGCCAAACACGCCAGGCCTCTCTAGCGGGGCACCTTTCACAGTCGGTGTAGCGAATATCCCATACACGGAGGAAAACTTTGAGCAAACAAATTCGCACCGACCTTTGCTCCACGCCCCCGAACTATCGGCGCAATGCCTGGGCCTTTGGCTTCAACTTGGGCTTCTTTCGCCTGGGAATGACCTTTCTAGGCGCCAACACCGTACTTCCCTCCCTGGTTGACACCCTCAGCCATTCTAAATTCGTCGTCGGGCTAGTGAGTGGCATCCTCAGTGGTGGCCGGTCGCTTCCTCAGCTCCTCGCCGCTGGCATTTCGGCTCGCCATCCTCGCAAAAAGCCTCTTGTCCTGCGCAACATGCTCTTGACCCGGCCTATCCTCTTGGTCACCGCCCTTTTTGTCTGGCTTTATGGCGAAAGATCTCCCATCGTGGCCCTCACAGCCACGATCATTGGGTTGCTCATCTCCTCTGTCGGCGATGCGCTCGCCAGCGTTCCCTGGTTTGAGCTATTAGCCAAGGTCTTCCCTCCCCAACGCCGAGGACGTGTGCTAGGACTCGCTCAGGTGATCGGCGGCCTCTTGGGGATGGGGGCTGGAGTACTTGTGCGCTTTGTCCTCAGCCCTCAAAGCCCTTGGGGCTTTCCCGCAAACTATTCCCTTCTCTTCGCACTAGGAGCTTTCTTTTTCCTCTCCTCCACGCTCTCTCTCAGCTTTGTTCGCGAACCAGAAACCGCCCCTCCAGAAGAAGCCCCTCCCTCCATTCGCCAATCGCTGGCTTCTCTCCCCCGCATTCTGCATGAAGACAAACCCTTCGTCCTGGCCACCCTAGTGCGCATCATTACAGGCTTTGCCAGTATCGCCGGGGCCTTCTACGTTCTCTACGCCACCGAAATACTCGGCTTTCGCCCAGAGGAAACAGGGCTCTTTCTTTCTGCCCAAATAGCTGGTTCCCTCTCAGCCGGGTTAATGATTGGCCTGGTCCAAGACCGCTGGGGACCCCTAGTACATATGCGCATCCTCTCTATCATCGCAGGGTTTTCTCCCATTTTGGCCCTTCTTAGCGGCCCTTTGGCTCCCTCCCTTGGACAAGGAACCCTAGCAATTTACCTTCTTCTTTTCTACTTCCTCGGGCTGTACACAGGCAGCGCTGGCTGGCCCTTTTTCAACTGGATCCTTGAGTATGCCCCAGAAGAAAAGCGCTCCCTCTACTTGGGCATTGGCAATACCCTTGGGGCGCCCATCATGTTTGCCCCCACCCTGGGTGGCTGGATCGCCAAGTCTATCTCCTACCCCGCAGTCTTTATCACCGCGCTGGGTTTTGCCCTTCTTTCCCTTTTCCTCACCATCTTCGTGCCTAGCACGCGCTAGGCCAAGGGGCTTCCCAGGGGAGGCCCCTCAACCCAAGGCAACGTCAAGAGCCATCATGATGGCAAAGCCCAACATAGTGCCCGCCGTCGCCAAATGCGAGTTGCCCTTTACCTGAGCTTCAGGAATGAGCTCTTCCACTACGACAAAGATCATCGCGCCGGCAGCAAAGGCCAATGCATAGGGTAAAAGCCCCCGGGCCGAAAGCACAAACCAAGCTCCCAGAAGAGCCCCGAAAGGTTCCACTATGCCCGAAAGCTGCCCAAACATAAAGGCTTTCCAGCGCGAGAGCCCCTCCCGACGCAAAGGCATGGCCACTGCTGTCCCCTCAGGAAAGTTCTGCAAACCAATTCCCAAAGCCAGCGACACTGCCCCCATCAGGGTAGCTCCCTCGACGCCCAAGGCCGCAGCTCCGAAAGCCACCCCGATAGCCAATCCCTCTGGGATGTTGTGCAGAGTCACCGCCAAAACGAGCAAGGTGCTTCGCCTCCAAGAGGTACTCACTCCCTCTATCTCATCTGTATCAGCTAGTGCAGGGTGTAGGTGAGGGAGAATCCAGTCGATTACTCGAAGAACAACGGCCCCCAAAAGGAAACCTACCGTTGCAGGCACCCACGAGCCCTGAGAGATCTCGACGGCCGGCGCCAGGAGAGACCAAAAACTGGCAGCGATCATCACTCCCGCCGCAAAGCCCAACATGGCATCAAGAAGCTTGCGATTGAACTCTTTGGTAAAAAAGACAGGCACTGCCCCCATAGCGGTGACGAACCAGGTGAAAAGGGTAGCCCAGAGTGCTTGCACAACCGGAGAAAACTGGGCCAAAAAAGATAACACCGTCTCACTGCCTCCTTGGTATGGGATAAAAACGATTGTAAAGAAAAGGTTCCATCATCGTCAAGAAAAAAGGACCCTGCCTACATGATAAGCAGGGTCCTAACGAGCCACTCAGCTCCCCTAACGGCGCACAGCCACCTCCACTTGGCTCCCTGCCAGCTTGAAGCTCCTGCGCCGATCCCAAGAAGCGCCATCATCCTCAGTGAGGAGGTTCACACAAAGCGTCTCTTGGCAAAAGTAATCGCGAAAGGCCTCGATTGCCTGTTGCACTTCTTCCGTCAAACCAAAAAGGCCCACACTAATACGCTGATCAAGTTGATAGTCCGCCTCTTTACGCAAGGTTTGCACATAGCGCACAAGATCACGCACTAACCCTTCAGCCTTTAGTTCCGGAGTGAGTACGGTATCTACTGCCACAGTCACACCCTTTTCTGAGGCTACTGCCAGCCCCGCCAGGGGATCCGCGTGAACGGTGATCTCCTCCGGAGATAGCTCGATCTCTTCGCCATCCACCTCCACAACAATGGGCAAGCCTGCTCGCACACGGCGAACAACCTCGGCCGGGTCAAGCTGAGACAAGGCAGCCCGCACCTTTGGGAAACGTGCGCCAAGTTTGGGGCCCAAGAGCTTGCCATCTGCCACCAAGCGATAGCTCACCAGACTAC
>JAGGYI010000121.1 GCA_021162655.1 Anaerolineae bacterium | reverse complement strand
CATAGTCTTGGGGATCTAGAGAATCGACGAGGACGCCGGCCCCTGTGGGCTCGAGGAAATAGGAGGTCATCTCGGCTCGAGTGGCGATCACGGGTAGCCCTGCTGCCATATACTCGAACATTTTGGTAGGGATGTTTAGCGCATAGATCTCTGGTTTGGAAATAACCAGGCCAAGATGAGCCATCTTCAAGTAGGGAAAAAGTTTATCCTGGGGTATAAATCCTTCAAAGTGGACGAATTCATCAACTCCTGTCCTTTGGATGTGCTCGCGTATGCTTTTCCTCAAGTGTGGGGTTTTGATTGGGCCGATCACATAAAGATGGGCGATGATCCCTAGGGCTAAAAGCTTGGCGACCGTATCGAGCATTTCAAAGATGCCTCGGTCCGTCCCCACAGTGCCAATGAAAAGGAGGTTGGGTCCGTGGGCTCCATAATTCCTAGAGGGAGGAGATGGGTAGATATCTCGAAGGGGGTAGTTGTAGAGGATGACAGGCTCGGGCACTTTGTGTTTTTGGAGCCATTCGGCTGTGAGGTGATCCGCGGTGATTGTTGCAGCCAGCTGGCGAGCTAGAAGGGGCTCCACGGTGGCAAAAAGGGTGCGCACCAAAGGACGCAGAAGCTTGGGCAACCAGGAGCGGAGGAGAATCTTCCCAGGGTACCATTCATGGGCGTCATAGATGACGGGTTTATGGCTTAGCCATTGGAGGAGTACGCCTATAGGAAGCAGCTCCGGATCGTGGAAATGATAGACATCCCCCCGCTCTCTTAGAGCGCGCCAGAGGACCCGGCCCCAAAGAAGAGGTCGCCGCCAGCGGCTCCTGGCCCTTGGCAGCCCGATGATTCGCACACCAGAAATCACTTCTTCCTTGGAAGTATGGGGGGCGATGAGCACGACTTGATAACCCGCATGGGCAAGGGTTTGTGCCTCTTTGTAAAAGATACGGGTGTCGAGAGGATGATGAACTGAGGAGAGAATGACAACTTTCATGAGATGCGTTCTCTTTCCAGTTCTCTGTAAAGGGCGTTCAGTCGGGCGGCCGTCTGCTGCCAGCTGTACTCGCCAGAAAGGACCATCTGCTGGCCATTTTCCCCCAGCACGTGCCGCAGGGAGGGGTTCTCATGGAGACGTGCAATGGTCTGCGCCAGGCTCTGGGGGTTCCCTGCCTCAAAGACGAGCCCCCCTTGGGCGAGGCTGACGATTCTTTGAAGGGAGCGACAGCTACTAACGATGACGGGCTTGCCCAGCATCCAGTATTGGAAGAGTTTATGTGGCGCAGAGGCGTCGGTCTGCTCGGAGGGGTTGTGAGGAACCAGGCAGACGTCGCTGGCTTGGATGTAGCTGGGTACCTCGGCAAAAGGGCGCCAGCCGGTAAACTCGACTGTGTCCTGAACGCCCATCTTCTCCACCAGCTGATAAAGCTCTTTTACGTAACCCTCTTGGCCGGAACCAACGAGGAGCAACCGGGCTGAGGGCACAAGAGCTTTTAGGGGGCGCATCGCGCGGATGGCGATATCGATACCCCGATGAGGGCCGAATCCCCCGATATACGAGATAATAAAGTGGTCGCGGTAGCGGCCAAGGATCCTCTGGTCGAGGGGCATCTGGGCGAATTCGGGAGAAGTAACGTTGGGAATGACGAGGATCTTGCTGGCAGGGATACCCCGCTTGATGAGGTACTCTTTGGATTCCTCGACGACCACTAATACTCTGGAGACTCGCAAGCAGATGTCCTTCTCGTAGCGGAGCCAGCGCTCTTTGCTGTTCAGGGTGGCCTTGCGCAGTGAAGATCCGTACCACACCTGTAGGGCCTCTGGATAGTTCTCGTGAAGGTCCGCTACCACGGGGAGGCCAAAGCGCTTGGCCACGGCATAGGTCGAGCCCACGAGGGGAAGGTCATGCACGTGGAGGGCGTTGAGCTGAAAGTCGCGGACAAAGCGGGCGCATTCGCGCTCCCAGAAGAGGCTGCGGAAGGTGAGATAGAAGCGGGCGCTGTTCAGCGCTCGAAAGGCGAAATTTTTGGGGAAGCGCAGGTAGCGCACGGTGATTCCATCTTCTCTGTGTTCATCCCCCACTCGCTCGCGGCCTCGGCAGAGGAGAAAGAGGCGATGCCCCGCCTCGGAGAGCATGCGCATCTCTTTGTCAACTCGGATATCCGGAGGATAAAAAGTGTGTAGGACCATTCCAATGTTCATTTCAGATAGTGGCCTCCTTGTGGCGGATCCTTTTCCACAATTGAGCGATTACTCTCTTGCTGGCAGAGAGCTCTTCGGGTTTGAAGAATTTGAAGAGATAGAGAATGGGCCAGAATCCCAAGAGAAGTAACCCTTTGATAGCAAGGGATAGGAAGAGCCCTGTGGAGAGAGCTTTTCCAGCGATGAGCAAGAGTAAAGTAATGATAGCAAGTTTTCCTAAACGGTTCCACTCGTAGGAGACAGGGTAGATTCTCCGATTCACCCCCAATGAGATGACGAAAAGCAGGGCATAGGCTGCAAAGGTAGCGAGGGCAGCTCCCTGCCCAGCAATGCGAGGAATAAGTAGCAGATTCAACCCCATGTTTGCCAGAGCACTTGCTCCCACGAGCCAGCCGGCAAGTGAAGTGCGCTCTCGTAGGTAGATACCTATATTTACTACCATGTAGGCCCCATAGAACACATAGGCGAAGCTGATCCAGGGGACGATCGCATGGGCGGGGTGGTACTTTGGTGTTGTCATGATGGCGATGGCCTCTTTGCTGAGGAGGGAGACTCCTAGGGCTGCCCAGGAGGCGATAAGTACGAAATAAGTGAGAATGCCGCCATAGAAGGTCTTGGCGTTGGGGCGGTGCTGCATCTCAAAAGCAGTAGGGAGCCAGATCAGTTGAAAGGGCTGCACGAAGAAGAGGTTGATGACCATTCCAAACTGAAGCCCTAAAGAATAGAGACCCACCTGGGACATGGTGGAGAGGAATTTGAGAAAGTAACGGTCTGACTGAATGAGAAAGAAGGAGCCTAGCCCAGCAGGGACTAAGGGGAGCCCAAATTTGAGGATGTCTTTCATTACGTGCCAAGAGAAGCGCCAAGCGAGGTATTTTCTGCAAACGATGATGCCGGCGAGGGCAGAAACAGCGCTCGTTATCAAGCTTGCAGAGAGAATCCCGATGACGCCCATGTGCAAGCGGACGATAAAGTAGATGTTCAAAGAGGTGGCGAGCAGAAAGCTGGCGATGGAGAAGAGAACGTACTGGGTAGACTTTTTCTCCGCCCGAAAGATAGCAAAGGGCACTGTGCGCAGGCCCGAGAAGACCAACGTGACAGCCATGAGTTGAAAATAGATGGAGCGGGAATGATCTCCCAGCAAGGATTGAGCCAGCAGAGGAGCCGTGGGCCAGAGGATGCAGAGAGCGAGGATCCCTACGCCCAAAAGCCAAAAGAGGGCCGAAGACATCACAATTCTCTTGAATTCTCGCTCCTCGGAGACAAAATAATACTTGAAGAGCGCGGTGCGCAGGCCCATCCCTAGTAAGATAGCCAAAAGTGAGCTAGTGACATTGACAATTGCCAATGCGCCATACTGGGCAGGAGAAAGGAAGGAGGTATAGAGAGGTAGTAGGAGGAACCCCAAGGCCTTGGTGGCCATGTTCCCCAGCCCAAAGATGAGAGCGTGTTTGGCAGTTTCCAGATACCTGGTTTTCAGGGAATCGAGCACTTTGCCTCCTGCAATCGTCGGGCCAGAAAGCTCAGCCCAGCAAAGAAGTGGGCCTGGTGGCGAATATAGGCAACGCTCTCCCTTTCCCGAAAGGCATAACTGCCGTCATCCATGGCCAAATGATTTTCAACATGTAAGTAGATGCGCCAGGCTTTTTTCAGCCAATGAGGCTCGGCGTAGCTTGCCAGTGCCAGAGCACGCAGGGCAGAGCCGTAGCCATGTAGGCGTGTCTCGGGGATGTCGTTAGGTAATAGTTTAAGCTTTATTGACATATCTTTGACCCATCGTCGAAAAGGCATTTTTGCCAGGTCTCGGAAATTGCCCCTTTTCCTTTCCTGGCCATATCCGTTCTCGGAGAAAAAGAATCTCCAGTATGCAAGAGTGCCCTTTTTCAGAGGGGAGAGCCATTCCCTCTCTTGGCAGCAGAGATGAGCTTGCCAAAGCCCTTCCAGTGTGAAGGCAGTGTGAACATTGTCTTCGAGCCAGGTCTGAGGGGAATAGCGCCAAGTGCCACAGGTGGTCTGTTGTCTCAGGGTCCAACGAACGGTTTCGCGACACACTCTGTAATAATGCTCCTCCTGAGTAACCTCATAGAGAAGAGCAAAAAAGCCTCCCGCTGCACTTGTTGTATTGATAATTGGCAAGCGGAGACCATCAAAGTTGGCGTAGTAAAAGTAGCGCCCGTCGGGGGTGCTTTCCCCTCCGTTTTCTTTTTCTATCCAACAGGCTATATCTTGGGCGATTTTCAGTAGGTGTTTCTTGTGGGTAACTCTGTACAGGGCGAGAAAAAGCCTGCCAGCAAAGACAGTTGTGATCAAGTAGGAGAGTTCCTTTGGGGCTTCCCATGTTTCCCACTCCCAGGGGAGTCCCCAAGAATAGTGTTGATACTTTGGGCTTGGATGTTTCTGAAGCCACTCGGCAGCTTTTTCTGCCAAGTCAAGAAAGAGGGGTTCTCTTGTAAGTTGAAAGAGGGTCAGATAGCCTATGCCCCACAAAGCATAGGCCTCTGCATAGTGGTAGGCCTCAGAGGGCTTGTATTGATCAATGCCTCTGCCAAGCTCGTCTCCGTTGTAGGTAGCTCGCCATTGATGTAGGCGGAGCAGCGAACGTTGGACATCTTGGTAGTTCATGGAGCAGTTTCTCGCTTCGTGTACCGGAAGATGAGCAGTCCGATGCGGCGGAGTAGTCGAAGAGGGAGATGCTCTATCCACTTGCCTCTAACTCTCACGAAGGGGAGGCTCTGATAACCTCCCCGAAATTCCTTTTGATAGAAGGGAGACATCAAGCTAGAGGTAAAGAGCTGCTCGCTGAGGGGAACTGCTCGGACGAGACCTGCTTCTATAGCTCCTTCAAAGAGTGCCCTGCCGCGCTCCGTGCGAATGATGACACTAGACCACTCTGGCCGGCGGTCTCCTACGGCTATATCCGCTTGGTGGTTGAGATAGTCAGTGCAACGCAGGCACTTGGGATAAGAGAAAAAGTAGGCCAGCCAGGCATAGCTAGGATAACGGATTTCCCTGCCATTGCGCAGCTTTATCCAAAGCCCTCCTCCTGGAGCACGATAGTCCAAAGCAGAGATTTCCTCCGGGGAGACCCGCAATTGCTTTAGAAGGTAGTCCATCCCTCGAGGGCTCAGGTTTAGCCCACAGAACAGTCCCAGCTTGAGGAAAGGGCGTTTACGGTAAGCTCGTATCTGGCAGGGGAGCCCCACGAGAGCAGAGGAAGGAGTTAGCTTGTCTACTAGCCTCCTATAAGGAATGAAAACGTATTTGGACCCAGCTGTCTCCAGTGCTTCTTTAGAGGTTTTCACTATTACAGCTTCCGCCCAAGGGGGTTGGCTTGCTGCACGTACGGCGAGGGCTTGGTCAATGAGCCCCTGTTCCAAGCCGTAGCAAAGCAGGGTTGTGATGATGCCACCCCCGTTTCTGGCTCTGAGTTCGGGGCGTAGAGATTGGGCTTCCCAAAGGGATATATATTGCCCTAACATCCCGACCTCGTTTTGACTTTTAGTATTTTACTGCCAATCTCGAAACCGGAGGCGTTGTAGCGAATGAATAAAGAGTCGAGCAAGGGGTACTCCAATGTTAGTGGGCCCATCGAGACGCGACGCAATTGGTAGAAACAGGCCCTCTGTACAGGATGCCAAAAAATCCGAAGAGCTTGGTCCAGGTGGACTTGAGCCTCGGAAAGTTGTCGTTTACTTTGAAAGGCTTTCGCGATCCAAAGAGGAGTTTTGAGGAGCCATGTTTGCCGCCGCCCGCGGCTCGTGCTCAT
>JAGGYI010000107.1 GCA_021162655.1 Anaerolineae bacterium | reverse complement strand
CCTTTACTCACTCGCGCGAGTCCATCGAGGGGCTGCGCCAAGCCAACGCCCTGGTAGAGGGCACCAGGCTGCCCCGCGTCTCTCAGGAGACGATCGAGGGCATCCTCGAACGCGATGCCCTTGCCCTCTTGGGGATAGAAGCAAGCTCCTGAAAAGCTCTGGACCAACCCCTGCCAAGGGAGCTAGACAGCCACCGCCGATCCAGCTTGGCACGATGGGAGAGAAGGGCCCCTGTCCCCTTCTTCCAGGAGATGACGGCGGCCCCATAACTATCCTATAATAGCCACACTATCGCAGGGGAAAGCTCCAAAGCCGCTCTCAAAGTGAGCTGCCACCGCGAGGCTTTTCCCCTATTCGCTTTGCCATTGGCAAACCCCAACTTAGCACCACAGGAGGAAGACCATGAAAGAGGGAGATAAGGGGCTCTTTGCATTCATTCGGAACAACCTACGGGTGGCCGCCGTCTGCGATGTGCTCGACGAACTGGGATACCGCCACCAAGCCATGCACCAACGGCTGCGGCCCCTTTTGCCGGATATGTACAACTGCGGCTTTGTGGGAAGGGCCCGCACCGTTCGCTGGATGGAGGTGGATTACATCGTAGAAGAGGACCCCTACGGCCTGGAGATCGAGTTCGTCGACTCCCTTGGCCCAGGAGATGTGGCTGTGCACTCGACAGACTATAGTGGAACAAACGCCCCCTGGGGGGAGCTCCTCTCCACTGTAGCCAAGCGAAACGGAGCTGTGGGCTGCGTCTGCGATAGCCAGATTCGCGACTGCATCAAGATCATCGAGATGGGCTTCCCCGTCTATTACGCCGGCATCTGCCCCTTGGATTCCATGGGCCGTGGCCGAGTGATGGCCTACGACGTGCCCATCCGCTGTGGTGAGGTGCTTGTACACCCAGGGGACCTCATCTTTGCCGATTTCGACGGGATCGTTGTCATCCCCCAGGGGCTAGAGGAAAAGGTGATCGAGTTGGCCAAGGAAAAGCTGCGGAAAGAAAAGCTCACCCTCCAGGCCCTTCACGAGGGCCAACCCCTAAGTAAAGTATTTGAGACCTATCGGGTGCTCTGAGGCCCAACCAGAGGACCGAAGCTGGGTTGCCAGGTGCCTTCCTTTTATGCTACACTGTGCCCAACACCCTCGGTGAGGATGGTATGCTGGCCAAAATCATAAGCTGCGCCCTAGTGGGCCTGGAAGGGGTGCTCGTAGACGTCGAGGTGGATGTGCACGCCGGCCAGGTGGGCAAGATCGACATCGTCGGCCTACCCGATACAGCCATCCAGGAGTCTCGCCAGCGCGTGCGTTCCGCCATCCACAACTCGAACCTCTCTTTCCCCCAGAAGAGAGTGACCATCAACCTCGCCCCTGCTGATCTACACAAAGAGGGCCCTGCCTACGACCTGCCCATCGCTGTAGGCATCCTAGCAGGGGCCAATCAGGTGCCCTTGGATCAGGGGAACAGCATGTTCATCGGAGAGCTCTCGCTCGATGGAAGCGTGCGGCACGTCAATGGGATCATCTCTATGGCCTCAGCTGCCAGAGAAAAGGGCATCGAAAAGATCTACGTCCCCGCTGTAGATGCTCCTGAGGCAGCTCTCATCCCCGATCTCATCGTCTACCCTGTGGAAACGCTGGGGCAGCTGGTCATGCACCTCAACAACCTCTTGCCCATCGAGCCCTTTGTTCCCCAAAGGCAGCCTGCATTGGAGGCCGAGCCAAGCTACGCTATCGACTTTGCTGAGATCCGCGGCCAGGAACACGCCAAACGCGCTCTGGAGGTGGCTGCCGCCGGCGGGCACTGTGTGCTCATGTCCGGTCCACCTGGGTCGGGGAAGACGCTCCTCGCCCGTGCCGTGCCCTCCATCCTCCCAACGATGACCATCGAAGAGGCCTTGGAAGTCACCAAGATATATTCCGTCTGTGGGCTCCTTCCCTCCGATCAGCCCTTGATGCGACAACGCCCCTTCCGCGCACCCCATCACACCATCTCACAAGCGGGGCTAGTGGGAGGCGGGCATTGGCCTCGCCCTGGGGAGATCTCACTGGCCCACCGAGGGGTGCTCTTTCTTGACGAGCTCCCCGAATTCGGCATGCGCACGCTGGAGGTGCTCCGCCAGCCACTGGAGGACAAGGTGGTCACCATCTCACGCTCAACGGGCTCGCTGAGCTTCCCTGCGAACTTTATGCTCATCGCGGCAATGAATCCCTGCCCCTGTGGCTACTATGGAGACCCCACCCACGAGTGCACCTGCACTCGCTCGATGATAGAAAACTACCAAAAGCGCATCTCAGGGCCCTTGATGGACCGCATCGACATTCATATCGAGGTTCCTCACGTCGAGTATGAGAAACTGGCCGGCACTGCCCCTGAAGAATCCTCTGCGCAGGTGCGCGCACGAGTGGAGCAGGCCAGAGAGCGACAGCGGGCCCGCTTTGCGGGGACGGGCCTGCAATGCAATGCCGACATGGGCCCCGGAGAGGTGCGCCGCTTTTGCACCCTCGACGAAGTAGGGCACCAGCTCATCAAGACGGCCATGCGCCAGCTGGGGCTCAGCGCCCGGGCCTATCATCGGGTGCTCAAGCTGGCACGCACCATCGCCGACCTGGCCGGCAGTGAGCGCATCGAACCTGCTCACCTTGCTGAAGCGTTGCAGTACCGCCAACGAAGGCGCGACTAGGCCAGAAACACCTTGTACCCAAACATCAAAGACGAAAGGATCAAAGATGAAACGGGACACAGAGCTTTTGCATCGTGGCGATAAACCCCGAGAGTGGTACGGTGCTGTGAATCCCCCGGTAATTCATGCCTCCCTCTACTCTTTTGGCAGCTTGCAGGAATACCTGGACGCGGGGGAAGGCAAGATCAAGCACTATGTTTACGAACGGCTGGCGAACCCCATCCGTGAGGTGCTGGAAGAAAAGATCGCCTTCCTCGAAAAGACCGAAGACGCCCTGGCCCTAGCCTCGGGGATGGCAGCCATCAGCAGTACCCTCTTGGCCTTTTTACGCACAGGGGACCACTTTTTAGTTGTCTCCTGCGTCTATGGCCCCGTGCGTGCCATGGCCGACGGAATTCTCCGCGAGATGGGCATCGAGACGGAGTACTTTGACGCCGCCGAGGCAGCCAACTTGGCCCCGCGCATCAAACCGAACACCCGAATGATCTTTTTAGAATCCCCTGGGAGCCTCACCTTCGACATCCAGGACCTGCGTGCCGCCGCTCGGGTGGCCAAGGAGCATGGTGTACTTACCGCCATCGACAACACCTGGGCAACGCCCCTCTACCAGAATCCCGCCGAGATGGGCATCGACCTGGTCATCCATTCAGGGACGAAATACATCGCCGGCCACTCGGACCTGCTCCTGGGGCTCGTGGCTGGCCCCAAAGAACTGCTGGCCCGCGTACGCCAGGTGGCCCGGCTCCTCGGGGGGACCCTCTCCCCCGACGACGCCTATCTGGCCATCCGTGGCCTGCGCACGTTACCTTTGCGCATGGAACGCCATCAAAGCTCAGCCCTCAAAGTCGCCCGCTGGCTTGAAGGGCGGCCCGAAGTGCGCGAGGTGCTTCATCCCGGGCTACCCTCCTTCCCTGGGTACGAACTGGCCAAGAGCCAGATGTCCGGATATTCAGGGCTCTTTAGCTTTCGGCTGCAGCCTCGGGGTGAGGCCGCTCGGCACCGCTTTGTCGATACCCTCCTCGAGCTCTTTCATCTAGGATACAGCTGGGGTGGCTATGAGAGCTTGATTATGCCATTCATCCGCTACTATACCAACGACCCAGAGCTGCGTGCCGCCCTAGGGATCGACGACGATACCTACCGGATCAGTATTGGTCTCGAAGACCCAGACGACATCATCGCCTGTATAGAAAAAGCCCTTGCCGCCTGGGCCCAAGCATGAGAAAGGCAAAAAAATGTGCGATACCATCGTAGCGCTGGGCAATGCCACCGCTGATGGCTCGGTGATCCTGGCCAAAAACAGCGATCGTGAACCGAACGAGGCGCATCTCGTTGTGCGCTTTCCCTGCGCTCGGCACGCTCCTGGAGAGGAAGTCCAATGCACCTACATCCGCATCCCCCAGGTAGAGGAAACCTATGAGATTCTTCTCTGCAAGCCCTTTTGGATCTGGGGATGCGAAATGGGGGCAAACGAAAAGGGAGTCGTCATCGGCAACGAAGCGGTTTTCACCAAAGAACCCTATGCAAAGACGGGCCTCCTCGGCATGGATCTGATGCGTCTAGCCCTGGAACGCGCTGCCACAGCCGAGGAGGCACTCCACGTCATCACAGAGCTCCTGGCCCGGTACGGCCAAGGAGGGGCCTGCGGCTACCAACACAAAGGGCTACGCTACCACAACTCCTTCCTCATTGCCGACCCTTCCAGCGCCTGGGTGCTCGAGACAGCGGGCAAATTCTGGGCCGCGGAAAGGGTACGCGATGTACGCGCCATCTCCAATCGGCTGACCATCGGCCACTCCTTTGACCTTGCTTCCCCCGGGCTGGTGGAGCACGCCATCGAGAAAGGCTGGTGCAAGTCTCGCCAGGATTTTCACTTTGCTCGTTGCTACTCCGATTGGTTCTACACCCACTTTAGCCGCAGCAAGGAACGCTGGGAGCGCTCTTCCCAGTGGTTGCAAGAGCACAAGGGAAAGATCACCCTCGAAGGAATGATGGCCCTTCTCCGCGACCATGGCCCAAAGGCACCGCAGGCGAGCTTTCAGCCAGCCAAGAGCTCGATGGCCTCTATCTGCATGCATGCCGGCAATGAGCTCACCCGAGCCAGTCAATCGGTGGGGGCCTTGGTTGCCCACCTAAAAGGAGAACAGCGGACCTATTGGGTAACGGCTACTTCGGCCACCTGCACGAGCATTTTCAAGCCCGTCTATCTCAACGGGCTGCCACTACCTGAGCACGGTCCCAGCCCAAAGGGAACCTATAACCCCCAGGCCCTCTGGTGGCGCCACGAACTTCTCCATCGGGCCACCCTGGCCGACTATCCCTCCAGGCACGCCCTCTACCGCCAAGAGCGTGATGCGTTGGAGGCCACATTCCGTGCCGAGGCCGAAGCTCTGGAGCAGGCCCTCCCTCAGATGGAACCAACCGCTCGCGCCGAGGCCCAGAGCGCTTTGAGCCAGAGATGCTTTTCTAGGGCCAAAGAGGCTTTGGAAGAGTGGCTTGGGCGTGTCCAGGCCACTCCTCCCAGGCGCCGTCCTCCATGGCTCTACCGCTGGTACTGGCGCAAACAATCCCGTCAGGCTCGCCTCCCTCTGGAAGGCCTCTTCTAGTGAATCTATCTGGGAGGCCCACCATGTGGCCACAGGGCAGAGTTCTCCGCTGGCTGGGCGCTGGGCTCTTTATAATAGCAGCTCTCCTGGGAGGATGCAGTACTCCTCCCGAGAGACTCTCTCCCAGCCCTTCAAAAAGCGCTGCGCAGCAAGCCCTCCCTCGTACAAGCGGCACAGCAAGCCCCACAAAGGGCTCCCCAACGGCCCAGGTTGTGCCAAAGGCCTCTACAGCTCCGCAGCCAACCCCAACAGCCACCTTCACTCTAGAGGAGCTCAGCCAGCGGGCCCATCAGGCGATGGAAGATGGCGATTACGCCCTAGCCAGTGAACTCTGGCAGCAGGCCCTGGCGCAGGCCGGCCCCAAAGAACGACCCCTCTATCTACTCAGCCTGGGCCGCACCTACCTGATGGAACAACGCTTTCGAGAGGCCATCCCCTTCCTCAAGGAGGCCAGCGAGCAGCTCCGTCGGGAAGATGAACGTGCCCAAGCGCTAGGACTGTTGGGCTCAGCCTATGAGGCCCTTGGGGAATGGGCTGCAGCCAGCACGACGTTTCAGGACCTCCTGAGCCTTGAACCAGCAGGGACCCCTTACATCCAACGGCATCTCGCCAAGGCGTACCTCGCCCTAGGAGAGAAAGCCCAAGCTGCTCAGACCCTCGCCAACCTTCCCCTGGAGGACCTACCACCGGCACACCAAGCCGAGTTCCTGGAGGAGCTGGCCAAGGTGCGCCGCCAACTTGGGGATTACAAAGGTGCTCTGGAGGCCTATGAGCGCATCCTCTCCTTTGCGCGCCAAGAGAACTATCGGGCCCTCATCCTAGAAAAAAGGGGGG
>JAGGYI010000248.1 GCA_021162655.1 Anaerolineae bacterium | reverse complement strand
CCCCTGGGCTGCCTGCACAGCCTCAGCTACGCCCTCCACTGTATCATGATCGGTGATGGCCAGGAAGCGCAAACCTCTCTCCCATGCCATCCGGACGACCTCGCTGGGCGTGTGCAGGCCATCCGAAGCAGTCGTATGAACATGGAGATCGATGATGTTT
Source organism: Anaerolineae bacterium (assembly GCA_021162655.1). Taxonomy (GTDB): domain Bacteria; phylum Chloroflexota; class Anaerolineae; order UBA1429; family UBA1429; genus JAGGYI01. The sequence continues at coordinate 6,193 of JAGGYI010000248.1, read as the reverse complement.
TTCACCTAGGCTCGACAATGAGTTTGATCGCAGTCCTCTCCTGGTCGGCGATCTTGACATCGGTAAAGGCCGGGATGCAGATGATGTCTAGACCGTCCAAGGCGAGATACGAACGCGCAATGGCGACCGCCTTGGTGGCCTGATTGACCGCACCTGCCCCGATCGCCTGGACCTCGGCACGGCCCTTTTCGCGGATCACCCCGGCGATGGCGCCTGCGACTGCCGTGGACTTGGAACGCGCGGATACCTTGAGGACTTCCATGGGCTGCCTCCTTCTCACTGACAGCTACAAAAAGCTACATTAACAACCTTTTCCTTTCAGACAGCAAGAATGCCCGTCTGAGAAGATTACGGAGACGATTAGCTCTCTGGCAGTCACTTGGCGTATTCAGTTGCTCGGGTCTCTCGAATCACAGTAACTTTGATCTGACCAGGATACTGCAGGCTCTCTTCGACCTTTTTCGCTATGTCGTGGGACAGTCGAATTGCCCCAAGGTCATCCACTTCGTCCGGCTTGACGATGATACGGATCTCACGCCCAGCCTGGATGGCAAAGGAGGTCTCCACTCCTTCGAAAGAGTTGGCCACTTGCTCCAGGGCCTTGATCCGCTTGATATAGCTTTCCAACGACTCTCTACGGGCACCAGGACGCGCCCCAGAGATAGCATCGGCAGCCTGTACCAAAACGGCCTCGATAGAGAGCTGCTCGACCTCACAGTGATGGGCCCCAATAGCATTGACGACCTTGTCAGGGAGGCCGTACCGCTTGGCAAGCTCAGCTCCAATAGTCGCGTGAGGGCCATCCACCTCGTGATCCACGGCCTTTCCTATATCATGCAAAAGTCCGGCCAATTTTGCAAGCTCAACATCCGCCCCCAACTCGGCGGCCATCAAAGCTGCCAACCGCGCCGTCTCGATCGAGTGCTGGAGGACGTTTTGCCCAAAGCTGGTGCGGTAATGAAGCCTACCCAGCAATTTAATCAACTCTGGATGAAGCCCATGGATGCCCAGCTCGAGAGCAGCCCGCTCTCCTTCCTGGCGAATCGTTTCCTCCACTTCCTGGCGCGCCTTTTCGACCATCTTTTCAATGCGCCCAGGATGGATGCGCCCATCCAAAATAAGGCGGTTGAGGGCGATACGAGCGATCTCACGCCGCACGGGATCAAAGCTAGAGAGGATCACCGTATCGGGCGTATCGTCGATGACCAGATCAACGCCGGTGATGTTCTCGATGGTGCGAATATTGCGCCCTCCTCGGCCGATGATGCGCCCCTTCATCTCGTCATTGGGCAACTCAACCGTCGAGACCGTCGTTTCGGCCACCTGATCGGCCGCCACGCGTTGAATGGCCGTCGTGATGATCTCACGTGCCCGGCGCTCGGCCTCCTCGCGGGCCTCGCTCTCGATCTCTCGGATGATCCTGGCGGCATCCATGCGCGCCTCCTGCTCCACCCGCTGGAGCAAGAGCTCGCGCGCCTCTTCCTGGCTCATCCCAGAGATACGTTCCAGCTCCTTCAGATGCTCCTGCCAGGCATTCTCTAGCTCCTCCTGACGAGCCTCTAACCTGCGTTCAAGATCCTTGAGGCGGTTCTCCCTGTTCTCCAAAGCATCCAGGCGTCGCTCTAGATTCTCTCGCCGTTGCTGTAGGCGGCTTTCTTGGCGATTGATCTCCTGAAGACGCCGCTTAACCTCTTCTTCAGCCTCCTGTAAAATCCCGAGAGCCTTGTTGCGCGCCTCCAGCTCCAATTCCATCGCTTTCGCGCGCGCTTCATGTAACTTTTGGTTCGCTTCATCCTCAAGTTTGGCAATATCACGCCGAAGCGCTCGGTTCTTTAAGAGATAGCCAACACTAAAACCCGCAACTGCGGCTATGACAACCAAAACAGCCCAAATGATCGCTCCTTGAGGTCCTCCCATATTACCAAATTCCTTTCTCTGAGAATCTATCGACGATAATCGGGGGCTCTCACTCTTGGAGATCAGCTGCTCCCTTGCGCCAGCACTGTTCCGTCACCTGGCGCGCCACACCATAACTAAACCCCCGGCGTTGAAGGAAACCCAACATCCTCCGTCGAAAAGTCGCCTCGTCCAAATGACGATAGCGCCGCATAGCTTGTTCCGCCGCTCTGAGGGCACTGGTCTCCTCATCAAGAGAGCGCAACACCTCCTCAATGATGGGAGCAGCTATGCCCTTCTGGCGCAACTCGGCACGTAGCACCCATGGCCCTCGTGGGCGGAACCGCTCTCTATTCTCCACCCAAAACTGGGCAAACTCTCGGTCATCAACAAGATGGACTCGGCGAAGCCGTTCCAACACCTGGGCAGCCTCATCCGGAGTGTAGCCCTTTTCCAGCAAATGCCGAGAGATCTCGTGCTCGCTTCGCGGACGGAACGAGAGATAATGCAAAGCATTCTCATAAGCGCTCTCCAAGCGATCCTCCTCCTTGAGCTTGGCGATCGCTTCCTCGTCTAGCTCCTGCCCGCGAGCAAGCTTGGCCGCCACCATGGGGTGCAAGCTAAAGGCGAACTCGCCCTCTAAAAAGACGTTCACCCGCCTGCGACGGCCCTTTTGCACTCGAAGCGCTGTAACCTTTTGGCCCATAGTTGGCCCCATCATAACGGCAAGGGGCTGCAGCTGTCGCCACAGCCCCTTGATCGCATTGAGTGTATTCTCCAAATAGCACTGACGAGAGAAGTGACGGGCCTCATAAAGGGAAGGAGCCCAAACTCTCAACTGTTAAAGGAAACCGTGAAACGATGTTTCGGCGGTCCCTTCTTCTGCCTGACACACACCCCACAGAGAGCCTCTGGGGTTTCTGCCAATGGTCAATGCATTAGGAACTCGCACACGCCAATGCTGCTGGCTGTGGCTTCGGAACAAGCACGACAGGCAGAGCCTCTCTACCGTCCAGAACGCTCTACTCTTCTACCTTTACTTGAGAATCGGACACTGGAGCCACTTGGGGAAGCCCAACGGCTTGGCGGATCTCGTTCTCAATCTCCAAAGCCAGGTCAGGGTTCTCGCGAAGAAAACGCTTGACGTTCTCCCTACCCTGCCCAAGCCTTGTATCTTTATAGGAATAAAAAGATCCCCTTTTGTCGATGATCCCTGTTTCTACTCCAACGTCCAGGATGCTCCCCTCTTTGGAGATGCCGTGGTCGAACATGATGTCGAACTCGGCCACCTTGAAGGGAGGAGCCACCTTGTTCTTGCGGACTCGTGCCCGCACCCGATTGCCAATAACCTCGCTGCCCTGCTTGATCGCCTCCATACGGCGCACATCGAGGCGCACGGCCGCATAGAACTTGAGGGCGTTCCCGCCTGTAGTGGTCTCAGGGTTACCAAAAAGCACGCCTATCTTCATGCGCAGCTGGTTCGTAAAGATAACCGCAGTGTTGCTGCGCTTGATGGCCCCCGTGAGTTTACGCAGAGCCTGAGACATCAAACGGGCCTGCAAACCCATGTGGGCATCGCCCATCTCGCCCTCGATCTCGGCTTGCGGCACCAGCGCGGCCACCGAGTCGATGACGATAACATCCACTGCCCCACTGCGCACGAGTGCCTCGGTGATCTCTAGAGCTTGCTCCCCCGTATCGGGCTGGGAGATGTAAAGCTCGTCGATATTCACCCCACAGCGCTGAGCATAGGCTGGGTCCAGCGCGTGCTCTGCATCAATGAAAGCAGCAATGCCCCCCATCTTTTGGCACTCGGCGATGATGTGCTGGCAGAGGGTCGTCTTTCCTGAGGATTCGGGGCCAAAGATCTCGGTAATCCGCCCCCGTGGGACTCCACCAATACCCAGTGCTAGGTCCAGAGCGAGACAACCCGTTGGAATCGCCTCCACATTCATGCTGCTGGAATCACCCAGCTTCATGATGGCCCCTTCGCCAAAGCGCCGGCGGATCTGCATCAGGGTTGTCTCGAGCGCTTTTTCCTTACCATCTACTGCCATGTCGGCGCTCCTTCTCTGGCCTTGCCCACACCTTATAGTTTACAATAGATGTATAGAAAGCGCAAGTCCTCTTTATGTCCCCTTTTTGGCAGTTTCACAATACCACAAAGGTGTGTACTGCATCGACGAGGAACTTGGCCCCGAAAAAGAGCAAAAAGAGCCCACAGACGAGAACGATCCCCCGCTGCAACCTGGGCCCAAAGACCCGTTGCCCTCCAAAGGAAAAGCCCGAGAGGATAGAAAGCCAAGCCAGATCGCAAAACCAGTGAGCCAGAGCAAAGGAGAGAAAACCCACCAGCCCAAAGGCGGCAGCCTTCAATAGGAGGGCAGTCCCCACAGTGGCCCACCAGATGAGAAAATAGGGATTGCCCGCGCTCAATAGGATCCCCGCCACAAATGGCGAACGGGAGGCATCCTCCTCCCCTTGCCCAGCCAACGGCTTGGCCTGCTGGCGCAGCATATCTTGCCCCATATAAAGGAGAAACAGCCCCCCAACGAGGGCGATGGAGGCCTTCACAGGCAAAAGGGTGAGGAACCGACCAAACCCGTAATAAAGGGCAACCATCAGGGGGAATTCGACCGCCGCGTGCCCTAGAGCGATCAGCGTCCCCGCATAGGGGGACTTGGCCCCCTTGCTCACTGCCACCGTCGTGATGGGGCCAGGGGCCATCACCCCAGAAAGGGAGATCAGCACCGTCTCTGTGAGAAAGGAAAAGAACACCCCTACCCCCTTTGCAAATAGGTTGACCTAGTTTAATCCTTCTTCTTCCTTTCTTCAAGACTCCGTCCGCTTGCTTTACTCGCCAAACATAGTAAAATATGTTTCTCGATAGTTCAACATCATGGAGGTTTCTTTGGCCAAAAGAGAGTTCACCGTACCCAACGAATACCCCTATACTCGTTCTAGTCCTGTGCGGTGGATTATCTCTCACCTACTTCGTTACCCCTACCTTCCTTTAGGGATGGCTCTGGCCAGCATCATCTCCAACGCAGGAATGAGCTATTCCCGCCTGCTCATTGGGCGGGCTTTTCACTGGGTAACGACACCTCGCCCCCTTCTTAAAGAACTGGCCATCATCGCGGGGCTCGTAGCAGCGGCGCGCATAGGGCAGGCCCTCTTTGGTCTGGCCCGCAATGCCATGGTCGAGCTCCTCGCTCAACGCATGGAAAGGGATTGTCGGGAGGAGCTCTATATCAACTTATTGGGCAAAAGCTTAACCTTCTTTGGCCGGCAGCGCATCGGAGACCTAATGGCCCGGGCAACGAACGACGTGCGCCAGCTGAACTTTTTCGTCAGCCCGGGCCTTAACTTACTCCTCGACTCTCTAGTGGGGATCATCATCCCCATCGTGGCGATCGCCACCCTGCGGGCAGAGCTGTTGCTCGTCCCCCTCATCTTTGTCGCACTCTTGGGGATTACCCTGCGAGATTACACTCGCAAGCTCAACCCCGTCTCTGACGCCATGCGCCAGCAATTCGGCATAATGAATGCCGGCTTGGCCGAAGCCCTCTCGGGCATCGAAGTGGTCAAGATCAGCGCTCAGGAAGAGCAAGAGGAGAACAAATTCATCGCCAATGCCCGCAAGTTCCGCGACCTTTTCGTGCGGCGGGGGGAGATCCAGGCCAAGTACCTTCCCTTCCTCGTCTATAGCGCGGCCTTTGCCGCTGCCCTCTTTCACGCATTGCTCATCTACCTACGCCAAGATGGCTTTGGCGTGGGCGAGATCATCTCGTACATGGGGCTCTTTGGCTTGCTGCGCTCTCCCACCTTTCTCTCGCTTTTCACCTTTACCCTCATCCAAATGGGCATCTCGGGGGCCGAGCGCATCCTAAAGATCATCAACACTGAAACCGAGCTGGATGAGAACGAGGGCGGCGTGAGCAAGCCCATCGAGGGGGAGGTTGTCTTTGACCACGTGACCTTTGGCTACGAAGAGGGCTTCCCCGTGCTTCAAGACATCACCTTCCGCGCCGCCCCAGGAGAAACGATCGCCATCGTCGGGGAGACTGGCTCTGGGAAGACGACCCTCACCCGTCTCATCAGCCGCATCTATGACGTCGACCAGGGGCGGGTGCTCATCGATGGCATCGATGTCCGGGAGTGGAACCTACAGAGCTTGCGCTCGCAGCATCGAAGCGGGGGAATCGGTAGCCTTGGTAGGGCACACTGGAGCAGGGAAGACCAGTGTGGCCAGGCTCCTCGCCCGCCTCTACGAGTTCCAAGGCGGCGAGATCCTTGT
>JAGGYI010000167.1 GCA_021162655.1 Anaerolineae bacterium | reverse complement strand
TTGCGGGCAGCGAATCCTGGGCTGGATATTTGGCCTGTCTCGGATGTGCGGTTCGCTCGCTATGGGCGAGTTCTCCAGGGGTATGATCCGGCAGAGATGATTCAGCGGGCCAAGGCGCTTCTCCCCGACTCTCAAGAGGTGGTCTACGAAACCTCGGTAAGGGCTCTGGAGGAGCCTTCTGCCTTGAACGAAGCTATTGGCAGAGAGGTCTATGGGGGAATGCCCTTCCAAGTGGGTTGGTGCTATGGGAGGAACTCTCGCTTGGATGCCCTCGAGTACCATAAAGGGGCAGAGACGGTCGTTTGCCTCACAGACGTTGTCCTTTTGCTGGGGCACGTCCAAGATATCGTCTTTGGGGAAGAGATCGTCTACGATACGAACCGCGTCGTGGCATTCTATGCCCCGAAGGGAAGCGTCCTTGAGCTACCTGCTTGGAACCTGCACTTTGCACCCATTCATGTACGAGAAGAGGAGGGGTTCGCGACTTTGGTGTATCTCCCCAAGGGGACGAACGAGCCCTTGCCGTATAGTGTAAGTGGCCAAGGCGAGAGCGCCCTTCTTTTTGCGGTGAACAAGTGGCTCATTGCCCACCCCGAAGCTGAGGAGCTTGCTGCTCAGGGAGCCTATGTGGGGATGGTGGGCCCCAACATCCGAGTGAGGCCCCTCTAGGGGGAGGCAGGCTGGAGGGTAGGGAAGGCGCGCACCATTCCGTGCATGTCTGTGCGGTATTCAAAGGCTTGCCCTTTGTACCCCAAGAGGATGCGGTAGCCTGGGGTTTGAACTTGGGCGCAAAAGAGCCCTGGTTGTTGAATGCCCAAGCAGGCATCGGGCCAGATGGTGGCTTTGACCGAGAGGATGGAGATTTCATCTGTCGAGATCCCCAAGCGAGTGGCCAGGTCTAGCCGAGCTGCGGCAACCATATCGGCGCGCCTTTCTGCCGTCATCAAGCGGTCAAAGACGCGCTCTGCCCAACGAGCGATTTCAGCCTGCTTTTCCCTTGGGGGAGGCTGGCTGCCTCGTCCAGTGAAATGCATTCGTATGGAGGCTTGCGAATCGTCCTCCTGGATTGAATAGCCAAAAGAGCCGTATTGGGCGAGGTAGAGAAAGTAGGTTTCGAGCTCCTTTTCGGTAAGTTGGGCAAAGCGGGGGCCTTCGCCGCAGGGGGCATAATATACCTGGCCCAGGCTATCGATTTCTAGGTGTTCACAGTGGCCGGCAAGCCCTCCTTCGCGCCACCATTGAAGCCGTGCCGTGGGAGGGGTGGCTGTTGGCGTTGGTGAGGGTTCGGGGAGAACGGTATTCGTTTGGATGGGTATCATCCTGGCCTTATCGGCCTCTGTTCGGGCGAGGGGCCCGGCGAGGAGTGCGGCAAGGAACATGAGGGCCAAGGAGATGCCAAGAGCGAACCAGAGAGCCTTGGGCATGGCGATTCTCCTCCAGAGATGCTTCCTTTATCTTGCCCTTTAGACGCACGGAAAGGGGGTGGGGTTCCAGCGGGTCAGTGGAAGAAGCCTATGGCGCTGGGAGGCCAGTAGCAAAGCCAGGCTCGCCCGATGATCTGGCTCATGGGGACCATGCCGAAATAGCGCGAGTCGTTGCTGTGGGCGCGGTTGTCTCCGAGGACAAAGACGTGCCCAGGAGGCACACGGCGGGAAGGCATCTGCCCAGGGGTGTTCTGAGCGAGGTAAGGCTCCTGAAGGGGGTGGCCGTTGATGTATACGGCTCCATCGTGAATGGCGACGAGTTCCCCAGGAAGCCCTATGACTCGTTTGATGAGGGGAGGCTGCTTGGCTTTGGGAGAGATCCGCAGAACGATGATCTCTCCCCGGCGTGGGGGGCGAAAGCGATAGCTGAGGAGGTCGATAATCACCCGCTGAGATTCGTGTAGAGAGGGCTCCATACTTTGCCCATGGACGATCCTGGGCTGGGCGAGGAAGAGGTTGATGGTCAGGACAAGGGTGATGGCAGGAAGCAGGGTGTTGAGGAGCTGGCGCCACCAGCTTTTCTCTTCGGGAGCTTGAGTGAGGAAGGATGGGTCTTGCATCGTTTGCCTTGTTCGCAAGGATGTAGCTGAGCCAGAGGCCCCAGAGTGAATTCTATTTTAACCTTGAGCCCCGCAGGGGCAAAATGAGGAACTTTATTCCCCATGGGGCGTATAGTGGTAAAGATTTGGGAGGTTATGATGGGAGAGAAAAGGATCAAAAAGGAGGAGTTCAGCCTTTCGGGTGCTGAGCTCCTCGGGAAGGTCAAAGAGCTGATTCATGAGGGTAATGTTCGCCGCATCGTCATCAAGCAGGATGGCCGCACCGTGATGGAGCTGCCCCTCACTGTGGCGGCGGTGGGAGTGGCTTTTGCCCCTGTACAGGCCGCCGTCGGGGCTTTTGCTGCCTTGGTCAGCAATTGCTCCATCGTGGTCGAGCGGATCATTGAAGAAGAAGAGGAAGAGTGATCCGCTAAACGGCCCCGACCTGGCGCAGCCGGTACCAAATCTCTGGCCGCAAGGGCTCGAATTCGCCGGCTTCCTCCTGGTAGGCGTCGAGCTCATAGTTGGGCTTTTGCCCCGCTTCGGCTTGTTCGAGAAGCTTTTGGAGCCAGCTTTGGGCTTTGGCAAAGCGCTCGCGTAGTCGCTCAAAATGCCCCAAGCTGATGTTCATCTCGGCATAGCGCGCTCGGCGCAGCCAAAGGGTGCGGAACTCGTCAATGAAACGGACGACCTCTGTGTCCAGCTTCCGCAGGGTTGTTATTGCTTCGCGGAGGAGTTGAGCGGCTTGTGCCTGGGCCTCTCCTTGCTGAAGGCGGTCCAGGTTTGCGCGAATCTCCTGAGAAGCCCTCAGCCTGCGTGCCAGGTGGACGATGAGCCGTGCGGAAAAGATCATCTCCTCTATCGAGATGGGATCTCGGCTTGTCTCGAGAGCCTCTCGGAGGAGCTTTTCGGCCTCGCTGGCAAGGCGTTCCATCTCTTGGATGCTTTTGCCAGGGACTTGGTCGATATACGGGCTCGATAGGGGATCGTCGAAAAAGGCAAAGACGGTGTTGCTGCCATTAGAGCGGGGCATCCCAGAAAGAGTGCACACCTTGGCCAGCTTGCGCATGGCGGTTACCACCTTTTCCCCGCTTTCCCCAAAGAAGAGCGGGCCAAAGCGGGTGTCAAAGGCTGTGTCTTGGGTTGTACCACCAGTCCAGCCCTGCTCTGCCCCAAAGATATAGCCATACCAGCATTGCCCGATGGGTTGATAATGTCCCCGGTCTCCCCAGTCGGTGTTCAACATTCCCACCGCGCCGTTCTCTGCGCCTATGCGTACCAGGGTGCGGATGTTTTCATTCGAGTTTTCAATCCGCGGAAAGAGGGTGTTCCACGAGGACGTTCCTGGGCAGACCCAAAAAGTGCGTCCGCTTTGGGCAAAGGTGCGCACTGAGGGATAGTCCTCGCTGGCTTCATAGTGCCAATCCAGCAGAGTGATGTCTTGGGGAAGTTCAGGCACAAGCTCTGGATGGTGCAGGAGGATATCTCCCCATATTTGGATCCGCCGCCCATACTGCATGGCGAGTTCGCGCAGTCGGAGGATGTGCTGAAGGTAGAGCCTCCCCACGCCCACCTTGGCCGCTGCTTCGGCGGAGCGTCCCTTGCCCAGATCCCACGTTTCGTCGCAGTCTACGTTAAAGTTTGCCGAGCTAAAGGCAGGCAGAAAATCGGCATACATCTCGTCGAGAAGTTGGTAGGTTCTTTCGTCGGTGGGGCAGAGCGACCAACCGGCCTCTGATTCCGCCAGAGGGGCATATTCTGGTAGGCTGAGGATATGCGCAAAGTGCCCAAAAGATTGAAGGTTGGGCATGAGCTCGATGTGCCGTTTGCGTGCATAGGCGTCGAGAATGAGAATATCCTCGCTACTGAGGGAGCCACATCCCTGGCCAATGCGCGGATGATGGGGGAAGACAAAGGTGTGTTCGGTGTAGAGCTGAAGCACGTTGATTTTGTAGAGGCTGAGTTGGTCTATCAGCAATTTGAGCGTCTCAATGGTGGGCACTTTGCCTCGGGAGATGTCTAGCATCAAGCCCCGGTAGGGCAGAGAGGGCCAATCAAGGACCTGACAGGCCGGCCAACGAGACCGCTCACTGCGGGTCAATAGCCGAAGGGTTTGGCTGGCATAAAAGAGAGCCAAGGACCCCTCCCCACCGGCGACAACACGCTTTGGCGTGATCTCGAGGATGTAGGCCTGTTCCCCTTTCTTTTGGAGCTCCTCTTTCCAGGACCACGCTTCCCCCAGGTAGGCTTCTGCGGCTTTGGTGTTGCCAAAGAGAAGGATAAAGTTCTCCTTGCGGGGAAGCTTGGCCAACTTGACGATATCCAGATGC
>JAGGYI010000254.1 GCA_021162655.1 Anaerolineae bacterium | reverse complement strand
GATTATTGGAAGCCAGTGGCCGTCCATTGGATGCGTGGTTGGCCGAGGCTCGTCGAGGAAAGGCATTTTACCTGTCTACAGGCTGGTATGCAGAGCTAGCGGTGCCTTCCGAGCAACGCGTGGGGGTTCCCGTGCGCAATGTGATAGGTTATTGGCCGGGGGTAGAGCTCACAGCGAATAGCCAGGTGGTTATGGTGACGGCTTACTATGACGGTTTGGGGCGCTTTCCTGATGGGACGCTTTACCCGGGGGCCAATGATAACGCCAGTGGCGTGGCAACCATGCTCGAGATGATTCGTACGCTCAAGGAGGAGGGCTTTAAACCCAAACGAACCCTTTTCTTTGTCGCATGGATAGGAGGAGAGAGGCATCGTCCATTGGATTTCTCCTACTTTCTCCGCGCTGGCCGAGGTTTTGAGGAGTTCAAGATTGTCGCAGCGCTGGAGCTAGAGGGAGTGGGGGCTGGGACAGGCTCCTCTGCGGTGGCTTGGCATAGCACTCGCGAACGTCTGACGGAGGTGGTGCAACGTGCTGCGCGCCAAGTCCACACCCCACTGACGACCAAAGCCCGGGGACTCCATGCAGATAGTACCCTTTGGTCTGACGTAATGGTAAAGGATGTGCCCGCTTTGACCCTCTCTTGGGTTGGAAGCGATGATCTAGCTCATCGTCCCAGTGATACTCCTGAAAATATCGATCCGCAGAAGCTGGAGCAAGTGGGACGTTTGAGCACCCTGGCATTGATGATCCTAGCGAATGATCTTTCTTATTGATGGGAGAGGTCTTCCCCAAAGACGATAGCTTGGAAGGAGTAGAGAAGGCTGCCTTCTTTGTGCCAACAATCTCCCTCCAGCCCCGCTTTGTAGCACAGGTTTTCCAGAAACTCCTTTCGGCTCCATCCCTCTTCTTGAGCCACCTGTGGAAGGAGAACTCCTCGCCGCTGTCCTTGAATGATGAGCAATCCGTGGGTTCCAATCCGGATGCTCTTTGTATCGGTGACAGGACGTAGGGGAGAAAGCACCGAGATCTCGATGCGCAGATCCTTCAGCTCACTCTTTTTTAGAGGGGGAAAGCGGGGATCGGCCGTGGCAGCGGCGATGGCCATCTCTTGGACGGCTTGGTAAAGGGGAAGATCGGCCCGCAGTCGCCCGATGCAGCCTCGGAGGGCTTGGCCCTCTTTGAGCGTGACAAAAACCCCAGCACGTCGATTTAGCACAGGATCATCTGAGGTTAGGGAGGCTTTTTCTCCTTCTAGATAGTCCTCTATTGCTTTTCGGGCTAAAGCGAGAAGTGCTTGCCGTCGAGAATTGGTGAGCTCTGGAGGAGCATAATGCCAGAGCATCACCGCCCCATATCCCACAACTTGGTCTCGCTTTCCATAAGGGGTCTCGCCAGAGTTGGCGTAGCGAAGCAGAGTGGTGGTGTTCGCCCCCAGGGCTTTGGCGGCACGCATCGTCACAAGGATGGGGCCCTCGCCGCAGGCGCAGGTGACGAGGTTGGTGAATCCCACAGACATCAGCCGTTTGGTTGTTTGCTGAAGGTAGAGAGGATCTCCTGTCTCGATGGCAAAAAGGGTGGCACGATCGATAACCAAGGCCTGGGAGTATGGAGGATAGTGAGCAAGGTCCGAGCTGGCAATGATGACGGCTTTTTTCCCTGCAAGGACCTGGCTGAGGGCATTGCTTAGGGCCTCGATGGTTTCTGGGTTCTTGTCTCCCATGAGGATGGGGACGATTCGGCATTGAGGGCAAGTGCGTTGAAGGAAGGGAAGCTCGAGCTCAATAGGGTGTTCTCCCTGGAAGGCGGCAGGGTCGGCATGGATGAGGGAGCTGGTTTCGATGAGGGCCTGAGCAGTGGCCTCGTCCACTGCGACCATACCTAGAGGGGTTTCAAAACCTCCTTTGGGCCAGATGGCGATGGGTTGGGAGAGAGGGGCTTGGTGGTCTGCCGCGATGATCACAGCGAGTTGATAATCCCCCTGGCGAAGCTGGCGAAATCCCTCGGCTGCGACAGCGCCTGAATAGACATAACCTGCATGGGGGACGATCAACCCGATGGGGGCGCCATCGACTGGGTCGTTTGCAGCAAGCCAGCGATCGATCTCGTTGCTGAGCGTGGTGGGATCGGCAGGATACCAAGAGCCGGCAAAGTTCGCTGGATGAATCCAGTTCGCTGGTGCGGAGGTAGGGGGCGCCAGAGGCGTCTTGGAAGAAGGCGTACTGGTGGCGGCAGTAGGGCTTGGAATGGACTGGCTTCTACAGGCGCAAAGGCCGAGGACAAGGATAAGGATGCCGAGTTTACAGAGGCGCATTTCCTATTCCTCTCAATGATCCGTTCGGCCAAACGGGGCGGGAACTCGCCCTACGTTTGGCGGCTCTTTGGGCCACCATATTCCGGGGATGGGTTGCCCACAGTAGGGGCATTTGCCTTCTTGAAGGTGATAGCTTTGAACGATGAATCCTTGACGCTCAATGAGTAGGCGTCCGCAGGAGGGGCAGTAAGTATTGCTCCCTGGATGCCCGGGAACGTTGCCAACGTAGACGAAACGCATCCCTTCTTCCATGGCGATCTCTCGAGCGTGGGTAAGGGTCTCGACAGGTGTGGGGGGAAGGTTCGTCAGCTTGTACATGGGGAAGAAGCGAGTAAAGTGCAGAGGGATATCTGGGCTCAGTTCGCGGGCTAGCCAGCGAGCCAAGTTGCGAAGTTGCTCCAGGCTGTCGTTCAGGGTGGGGACCACTAAATTGACGATCTCCAGGTGTATTCCCATCTCATGGATAACCTGGATGGTTCGCAGAACGGGTTGCAGCTCTCCTTGACATACCTGGCGGTAAAAGTTCTCATCGTATCCCTTCAAGTCGATCTTGATGGCGTCCACGGCTTGGCAGAGCTCGCGGAGAGGTTCGGGGTTGATGAAACCAGCAGAAACGACCACGTTCTTGAGCCCTGCTTCGCGGGCAAGGTGAGCCGTGTTGACGACGTACTCGAAAAAGACGATGGGTTCCGAGTAGGTGTAAGCGATGATGGGAGCTTGGCTGGCGAGGGCTTGCTGGACAACTTGCTGTGGAGGGAGGTCGATATTGTAGGTCTTTTCTGGCGGATTCTGGGAGATGCTCCAATTTTGGCAATAGAGGCAGCGAAGGTTGCAACCCGCTGTGGCCAGCGAAAAGGCCTCGGCGGAGGGGAGAAAGGGGAAGAAAGTTTTCTTTTCGATGGGATCAAGGTGTAGGGGGCGGGG
>JAGGYI010000193.1 GCA_021162655.1 Anaerolineae bacterium | reverse complement strand
GAAGGGTCGGTTGACGCTGGGGAGTAATCGCCTCCCCAGTGGCGGCAGCCGTCGTTGCCTGCTGCAGTGACCCAGAGAACACCATCCCTGCGAGCAGCGGCAACAATGTCAGCGAGAGGCCCAGTACCATCCCCTGGGCCGGCGTTGTACCATCCCAGGGAGGTGGAGATGATATCTATCCCCACGGTGTTGGTGAGCCAATAGACAGCCTCGGCTAGGTCAACATCCGTGGCGATCTTGGCGAGGTAGAGCTGAGCTTTGGGGGCCATGTCGTGGACGATCTCTGCGCAGGCGGTGCCGTGGGGCTCTGAGTCGTCTAGTTGATCATCCGACTCTTCATCTACAAAGTTGCGGGCGTTCTCTCCTGGGGTGATGGGAGGGAGGTCTCCGCTATCCACACGGTTAGGGTAGTTGCCAAAGCCAATGTCGATGACGCCGATCTTGATGCCATCCCCTTGCCATCCCTGTTTGTGCCAGCCGTCACCCGAAGAGGCAGCGAGCCCCTCAGTCAAAGAGTTGCCCTCTAGGGGGAAGGCTCTTTGAGGGGGCTGAATGAAAAGCACTTGGGGAAGGTTGGCCAAAGAGCCGAGGGCACCAATGGGAACCCATGCTTGGAGGATATTCTGAAGCTTGCCGGTGACCTGACCACCTTGAGCAACGATCGCCTGCCGGATTAGAGCCATATCTTTGGGGTGCACGCGCACCTGCACTTGAACGCGTCCCCCTCGGAGGCTGAGGTTGCGCTCCAAGGCAAAGGGCTGGGGGTCCGTCCCTTTTTGCCATAATGTGGCGAGGCGGTCCAGAGCGGTGTCGAGCTTGGCTTGAGGTTTCGTCGAGTGCCCTTGAATGGGGTGAACGGGAAGGCTCCCCGAAGGAAAACGTTGCCCATCCCGTAGAGAGATGGGTCCCTCCGCAAGGCTCAGGGTAGGGAATATAGATGTGGCAAGGAAAAAGAGCACCAGAGCCACTCGAAGGATGCGTTTGCCCTGCACTTACCCTCCTCCTGGAGGATGCTGAAAAGTAATCATAGAGAGAATCGTCGGAAGCGTCAAATGGCTATACGGGGCGTGCCACTCATTGGCTTGCTGTGCTTTTCGTCGCCACAGGCGAAGGCCCTGGGCGCTCTGGGCGTGGAGCGGCCAGGACGATATGCTTCCCACTGCCATGATAAACATAAGTGTGTCCTCCAAGGCGCAGGGTAATAACGTACCCTGGAGTGATGACCTGTAAGTAGACCTTGCCCGGCTCGGGGACGCCGAGGCTTGAATCACGGAACATGCGTGGCTCCATGCTCTCCAGGCTGATCTGGGATGGATCCACTCCCATGCGTTTGGCCAGATCGGCAATAGCCAAGTTGGCCAGGGTGCGTTGTGCTTCCGAGAGATCTTTTAGAGAGAGAACCTCTGGAGTTGAGGTGGGTTTGTCTTTCTCTCGCTCTTCGTGCTGGGAAGGAGGAGCCTTGCGTACGGTGGGTGAAGCAGAGAGCGTCGGGCTTGGAGGAGCCAAGGGGCTCTCCTTTGGCGTGGGCGTCGCGGTTTGGATGATCTGAGGGGTAGCTGTACCGCGAGGGGTGCACCCCACCAGTAAGGCAAGAATGAGAAGGTAAATGAGAGCTTTCATCGTCTGGTCCTCCTTCCTCTCCTCCCAAAGTTTCGTTCATTATAAAGACGTGAGGAGAAAGGGCAAAGGTTCCCTTTGCTGGTTGCTGCCTCTGCTAGGCAAAAGCGCAAATCCATAGTATCATCATGGGGTGATAGGACAAAGGTCATTTTACAACCGAAGAAAGGAGAGGGAAAATGACTCTTAGGCGTCCTCCTGTACCGCTGGCTCCGGGGCTTAGTCGGGGTCTCAGCATTGCCAGCCTTATTTTTGGGCTCATAGTTTTGCTTATTATGCTCATCGTTTGGTGGCGCATCTTTTCCAAAGCGGGCTACAGTGGAGCGCTGAGCCTTTTGATGTTCGTTCCCCTGGCGAACGTCATCCTCCTGTTCGTCTTTGCTTTTGGTACCTGGCCCATTGAGCGAGAGATCGAGCGGCTGCGTGCCTTGGCTCAACGGCGGCCTAAGTAGCTTCTCTTTTTGCCCCACAACCTCTGTGGGGGCATTCTTTTATTCATCTTGGGATGGGAGCATCGGCGTGCGGGAGCCCTTTGATCTTCAAGGCTATCGTCGATTCAGTGCGGCAAAAACGGCTTTTGAGGTACTTTCTGCCAAGATGGGGGAGCCATGGTTTCATACTTTCCAGCGGCGAAGAGAGGACTTGGCCGCTCAGGGAAAGGTTGCGCCGAAGAAGCGCCTGGCTACATCAGAGGAGGCGTTCTTGCGTTTGGCTTTTGCCCAGGGGCTGGGAGCGATAGAGAGCCTTACCATGCCCTATTTCGCCTATCATGAGCCGGCGCAGCGCTTTTGGGGCCCTCCTTTGGGAAGAAGGGACAGGCCTACAGACGCAGCGCTGCTGACGCATTGGGTGCCCGGGACGGCCAAGAGATGCGGGGCGGCCTTAGTGGGTATAACAGCCCTTGGCGAGCGATGGTTCTATGCCGAGGTGCCCCGTCGAACTG
>JAGGYI010000108.1 GCA_021162655.1 Anaerolineae bacterium | reverse complement strand
TTGAGGGGAGGTGCACTGTGATAAACGAGAGGAAGTATTTAATTCCTCTGATCTTGTCATTGGTATTACTACTGTTGGGGGGGTGTGCGCGAGCCAAGCCAGAACAGGAGTCCCTAGTTCTGACGACGCGGACAGTAGTACATTCCCCTTTGCGAAAAGTGGAGCTGCGCCTGCGCTACCCGATAGGGCAGAACAAAGAGACAGAGCCTTTGAATCCCTTTACTGTTGTGGTGGATAATTGCCGGGGGTCAGAGGCATTGACTGAAGACCATGAAGAGACTTGTTTTTTAACTATGCGATGTGATTTGGACCTGTCCAAGGCTCCGGAAGAGATCTCTCCTCAAGAATCAGAGATGGTTGATTTTATCCGCAGAGCTTACGGGTTTGATTCGGCGCAGCGTTCTGGTGTGAAGGGTGTCATTCCTTTGAAAGCCCCTCCCCATACAAAGGTAAAATATACTCTGCGCTGGCTAGAGGTTTGGGACCAGAATGTGCTTGAGCTCGTTTCCAATAGAGAGGTAAAGGCTGCTATTCCCGTAAAGGTTCTTTACGATGCCACTTTGACCGTGGTGAAAAAGGAAGAGGAACCTTGCCTTCGTGGGACTGAGCCAAGCCGAGTGAATGTCCCTGTGGTAACAGGCAAACGTACAGCAACTCTGCCGGCCCCGACATTGACGGCCACAGAATCTCTAACCGTTTCTCTCCCCGCCATTATTATCCCTGGCAGTGATGAGGCAATCGCCCTGGTACGCGATTATCTACAGGCCCTTCAGGAGCGAGATTTTAAGCGGGCTTATGCACTTTTGCATCCTGCTTATCAGGCGAGGGTGCCTTTTGATCGCTACGTAGAAGGATACGCACCTGTTCTTGATTGGGAGATTCGAGGTATTGAAGCGACCAAGGTAGATAAATATCGAGAGCTCGTCGATGTGGGGCTGACGCTCGGAATAGAGCGCCAGGGCAAGGTTGTCTACACTGATTGGATAGCGACCTATGAGGTGGTTGTCACACGAGGTAAGCCCCCTTACCATCGAAGCATTGGGAGTGTACGTATGCGGCCTCTCCTGGAAGAATAGGCAGTTTGCTTTTTCTATAGAGCTGGAGATGAGGTAAGCATCTCCAGCTCTATTTCTTTGGTAGGACCTCCCAAGATAGTTCCTCTGGGCGAAGAGGGAGGACCTGGCCAGTGATGTCGCCAAGGAAGAGGAGGGGTTTCCCTTTAGCGTCGAAAGTGAAAGAGAGAGCGGTAAAACGGTTGGCAGCTTTGCGTTCCTGGAACAGGCTTCCCCGGGCCACTTCCCAGTTACTTCCTCCATCCAGAGAGCGGTAAAGTCGCAGAGAGGAAAGAATGTAGATGCCCCCCGATGGAAGACTTGCTTGTCCCACAGGATATTCATGGGGAGGGAGCGCTGGAGAGAGGCCTCGGCCTTTGGATGTTTCGCTGCTTTCCAATTTGAGAGAGCGGCGAGGGGCTGTGCCCAACAGTTCTTCCACTTTGGGTAGAGATTTAACGGTGGCCTCGGCTTGGGAGACGCGGTCTACTAGGCGCCAGCTCTCTCCGCGGTTGGAAGAGATAAAGACCGATCTGCCTGATTCGGGAGCGCGCAAGTCATCATATCGGCAATAGGCGACGAGTGTACCATCTTGGGCGTAATTTGGAGAGATGACAATACGTTCCACTTTGAGGTGAGTGAGCCCATTCCAGAGGGGATGCCAAGTGTCTCCTCCATCGGTGGAGCGCCATATTCCGAGGCCTTGGGCACCGTCCCATCCTCCAAGGAAGACGGTGCGGTCTCGCAGATAGTTTGGAGAGACAACTACGGTGAGGTGGGCATCATCGGGATATTGAATCTGGGGCAACCCTCCCCGGAGGCGCTCCCAGGTTTTGCCGCCATCCCGGGAGCGGTAAAGAGCATTCTCGCTTACCGCAAAGACGGTTCGATCTTTGCCATACCCTGGGGAGACCTGAATTGCCCGGACGGCACGGTGTATGGTTTCACGTTGTGGTGCACGAATGGGTAGAGGCTTGCCCCAGCGTGGGGAAAGGACATAGAGCCGTGACCCTTCGAGAGCATAGAAAACCTGATTCTCTCGATCGTAGCTGTGGATGCAAAAGCGAGGGGTGTAACCCAGGGGTTCCCATGTTTGAGTATCAACGGCAAGCCAACGGGAGCCGCGTTGGATAAAACCTATCTTGCCGTCGGGGGAAAGCATCTCCAAGGCGAGTCCATCGCGCCATGAGAGAATATGGTTTGTCTGGGTTTTGCGGACGAGCAAGTTCACCCTCGTTATGTAGCGAGAGTAGATGAGGTTTTCAAAGATCTTTCCATCAAAGGGAGGCCAAATAAGGGGGATTCCCTTACAACTTTGCAGAAAGGTAACGGTATGCGTTAGAGGGGAGAGCGAGTCCAGAGCAAATAATCTTGGTGCCGGGAGGAGGCCAGGCCCTTTCCCTGCGCTCGTGATAGTCATATGAAGGGCTAAAAGATTCAAGCGAGGATGAACGCTTACCCCTATAACGGCGGGTTGGCCTGTACACCCTTGGCACTCTTGGGCGTCAATATCTGGAGTGAGGGATCCTTTCTCCTGGAGGGTTTCGGCATCATAGATGTGGCAAGTATAGCCGCCGATATAGATCTCATCGCGCAAAGGATTGTAAGCAGGTAGGCCAGCTTGGGGTATGGTTCCCACCCGCTCTTGGCGGGCAAGATCCCACACCTGGGTTTCACCTTGGAAAGAAGGTCGAATGGCGGCTGGGCGCCCCACTATGGCGCGAGCTCGGCGGGTGTCTATAGCGATTTGGTTTCCCCCGGTGATGACCTGGGTCACTTGGAAGATCTCTAGGTTAACCACACAGACGCGGGAGCCATCCCCTCCTGCCTGAGCAGCTAGGAGGAGATGGTCGGTTGAGAACAGGGCAAGCTTTCCAGAACCGGCAGAGAGGGTGCGCTTGGGAACTAGTTTCCCTCTGCCACTTTTTCGGAGTTCATAGAGCCGTGAGGCGGTGTCATTGACGTAAAGATATCCCCGGTCATGGTCCACAACGAGATCGTACAGCTCTATTCCCAAGGGTAAGTGTAATTTGGCTTGGAAGGTGATGCCGTCTATTTCAGTAAGTTCGTGACTGCGCCAGCCCAAGACAAAAAGTGAGGAGCTGTTTTCCAAGGCTTGTACTCTGCTATCAAAAAAGAGAGTGCTTTGAGTAGGATAGCCCTCCAAATCTGTGCTCCAGAGGCGCACTTGAGTAGGTTGAAAAGGAGAATATTCGCTGCCTTGATAAACAATGCGGCTGCTATTGGCGTCAGCCCAAACTAGTTGCCAGCTCTGCTTCCAAGAAGGGGTGAATTTGCCCAGGAGCTCTCCTTCAGGGCTGTAGAAGAGAACTTGGGAAGAAGATGTCTTGCCCTTCTGGGTGGACCCCTGCACAATAATAAAAGTGCCGCTAGCATCCACCAACAGGCTGGTGATGCGTTGAGCGGGGACGTCAACCTGCCAAAGAAGCTTTAGCTCTGGCGTTTGATAGGCATATAGGGCATTGGAAAGCGCGAGGTAGAATCGCTTTCTTTGGACGTCATAAGCCACGCGGCGCTCGGTGGTTTCAAAAGGATAGGCAAGTTGTTTGAGAGGCTGCAAAGAGTTGGCATCGAGCACTTGGAGCCCTTCCTTGAGGGGAAGGTAAAGGTAACGGTGGGTTCTATCAAGCCAAATGCGATCGTGATAGCCTAGGAAGGAGATATCTATGTCGTGCAGGATTTGCCCTGTAGAGGCATCCAGAACGAGGAGGCGATCGTCATAGTCTCGTTCATAGTTTACATAGATCTTGCCACCTCCCACGGCGAGGGGCCCGGTGGAGCTTCCTGGCAGTACCCAAACCTTTTTGATGGTTTTTGATTGCCGGTCGACGACAGAGAGGCAAGCGGGGCCTCTATCTGGACCGTCGCAGTGCTGGCAGACAACGTAGATAAAGTCACCCTCCGTGGCCAAGGCTGCAGGTCTGTAGGCGTTTTGCGGTTGAACGCCAAGATCGATTTCGGCGATAACCGTGGGAAGTGGACCATCGGGAGTGGGAGTGGGGGGAGAAGGAGTGAAAACTCCTCCTGGTGAAGGAGAAGGGCTGGGTGTGCCCTGCGGATGGGGGCTTGGCCAGAGAAAAGAGAACTTTTGGCATCCTCCAAGACCTAGGAGGAGCAAAAGCATACCGCCGAGAAACAAGACCTTGACGTGTTTTCTCATCTTGATCTCCCCTTGCGCTGAGCCACTCCTATGCTACTTGAAGGCAAGGTCTACGTCAACACAAGGGTGTTTGCCAATTTGTGAGGCTCTTTTTAGAATGGAGAAGTTGAGAGCTCATTAATGAAGGAGATGATGGAAATGGTTCGGGAGATGACTTTGCGCTATGGCATGAATCCTCATCAAAAGCCTGCGCGGGTGTTCGTGGAAGAGGGAGAGTTGCCATTCCGAGTACTCAACGGTACGCCAGGCTATATCAATCTACTGGATGCGTTGAACTCTTGGCAGCTCGTGCGCGAGTTGAGAAAGCTCTTGGGGATGCCTGCTGCTGCTTCCTTCAAACATGTAAGCCCGGCAGGGGCTGCAGTGGCCATTCCCTTGAATGAAGCGGAGAGAAAGGCCTGTTTCGTTGATGATCTGGAGCTCTCCCCTTTAGCCACGGCTTATGCCCGTGCTCGTGGCGCTGATAGGATGTCTTCCTTTGGGGATTGGATCGCTTTGAGTGAAGTGTGTGATGTGCCCACTGCCCAACTTATTCGTCGAGAGGTTTCTGATGGAGTGATTGCCCCTGGCTATGAGCCTCGGGCTTTGGAGATTCTCAAGAAAAAGCGCGGGGGGAGTTATCGGATATTGGAGATCGATCCGACTTTTGAGCCGCCTGAGATAGAAAGACGCCAGGTGTTTGGGGTGACTCTGGAACAAAAGCGCAATCTTGTGCTTATGGGGCCGGAACGTTTTCAGAACGTTGTCACCGAGGCCAAGGAATTGCCTGATTCTGCCCTGAGGGATCTCATTGTCGCTTCTGTGGCGCTCAAATACACGCAGTCGAACTCGATCTGTTTGGCATACAATGGTCAGGTGACAGGAGTCGGAGCGGGACAGCAATCCCGGGTCCATTGTACACGTTTGGCGGCCTCTAAATCAGACCTTTGGTTTCTGCGGCAGCATCCGGCGGTGCTCGAATTTAAATTTGCCAAGGGAGTTTCGCGAGCGGAGAAAAATAATGCGATCGACCTATACTTTCAAGAGGAGCTTTCCCCAGCTGAGGAGGCGGCTTGGGAGAAAGCCTTTGCCATAGTCCCCAAGCGCCTGAGTCGGGAGGAAAAGAAAGCTTGGCTTGCTCAGGTGAAAGGAGTTGCTTTGAGCTCTGATGCCTATTTCCCCTTCCGCGATTCCATCGACCGGGCAGCTCAGAGTGGGGTGAGCTATGTGGCTCAGCCGGGAGGATCAGTGAACGATAAGGGTGTGATTGCCGCTTGTGATGAATACGGTATGGTGATGTGCTTTACCGGGGTACGCCTTTTCCATCATTAATGGGGAGAAAGAAGAGAATGTTAGGGGCGGATCGGGCTTATCTCTATAAGCGCACCGAGCGAGGGGACCTTTACCTTTACATTTACCTTCCGGAAAGCTGGCACCCCTCCGATAGGCGGGCAGGAATCGTCTTTTTCTTTGGCGGAGGATGGTGGGGAGGCACTTCGAAGCAGTTCGCCCGCCAGGCAGCGTATTTGGCACAGAAAGGGATGGTGGCAGTTTGTGCGGACTATCGCGTTTATCGGCGTCATTGGGTAAAGCCTGATGCTTGTGTGGAGGATGCCAAAAGCGCTGTCCGCTGGCTCCGAGTGCATGCGTCTTTATTGGGCTTGGATTCGGAGCGCCTAGCAGCTGGAGGGGGGTCTGCCGGAGCTCATATTGCGGCTTGTGCCGGGCTTGTTCCAGGGTTTGAGGCTGTTGGCGAGGATTTAAGTGTTTCCTCTGTTCCGAACGCCCTCGTTCTGTTCAATCCTCCTCTAGATGTTCGGATGGGGACGCCTCTTGGGGAACGTTTCGGCCCTGATTTGGGGGAGCGGCTTTCTCTACCCAACTATGTTAGGCCCGGGTTGCCGCCAACGTTGATCTTGCACGGTACAGAAGATGCGGTGGTCCCTTTTAGCCAGGTAAAGAGCTTTGTTGAGCAGATGCGAGCGGTGGGGGACCGAGCTGAATTATTCGAGGCCTCAGGACAGGGGCATGGGTTTTTCAATAATTCCCCATGGCTTGAGCGAACTTTGCAAGAGGTAAAGGCTTTCCTTTCCTCTCTGGGATATCTGTAGAACTTGACGTATAGAGCGCGCTGGGGGTAATGTGCTAAACCCCAGCGCGTTCTTTTTATGGCTGTCTCTGGGGTTGAGAGACGGCGTGTTCCAGCATTAGCCCGGCAATCCACTTGGGCAGGCGTCCCCGGAGGTGGATGCCTGCAGGGCTGTACTCTTGCTGGTCGATGACCCCCTGCCGATGCCAGAGGTCAACGAGGTCGCCGGCTTGATAAGGTAAGGTGACCTCTACTTCGATCATCTGCTCCACCAAGAGGCGTTCGAGGGCAGAGAGTAGTTCTTGCATGCCTTCCCCTCGCATAGCAGAGATGGGGACGATGTCTTCATAGCGATCGACCAACTCGCTGGGCAGGTGGCGGAGGAGCGAGAATTCAGCACTCGATCGGTCGGAAGAGGGGAGCATGTCTACCTTGTTCAGGGCCATGAGCATAGGTTTATTTGCTGCTTCAATCTCGGCGAGGACCTCTTCTACCGCTTCGATTTTGGCGAGCATATTCCTGTCGGTAGCGTCGACGACGTGGAGCAGGACATCTGCCTCATGAACCTCTTCAAGAGTGGCGCGAAAGGCAGCTACTAGTTGGGTGGGGAGCTTTTGGATAAAGCCTACTGTATCGGTAAAAAGAACCTCCTTGCCCCCGGGTAGCTCCACCTTGCGTGTCGTAGGATCAAGGGTGGCGAAAAGCTTGTCTTCCACCAAGACGTTAGCGCCGGATAGGCTATTGAGAAGGGTTGACTTGCCTGCGTTGGTATAGCCAACAATGGCAATGACAGGCATGCCCCTCCTTCGCCGACGGCGGCGTTTCAGGCTGCGTTGCTGGCGCACCTTCTCTAGCTCTCGGCGCAATTGAGCCATGCGACGCCCGATCTCGCGGCGGTCCACCTCTAGCTGAGTTTCTCCAGGGCCGCGGAGACCAACGCCTCCCACTCCTTGGCGGGAGAGGTGTGTCCATTGCCGAGTGAGCCTGGGGAGACGGTAGGCGTACTGAGCTAGTTCTACTTGTAGGGCCCCTTCTTTGGTGGTGGCGTGCATGGCAAAGATATCGAGAATGAGGGCTGTGCGGTCAAGAATGCGGATCTCCAATGCTCTCTCTAGGTTGCGGAGCTGAGCGGGGGAAAGCTCGTCATCAAAGATGAGGAGATTGAAATCTAGCTCGTGTCGCAAGAGCTTGATCTCCTCCACTTTGCCAGAGCCAATATAGGTGGCCGGGTTGATGGTGGTCAGCCGCTGAAAGTCTCGGCCGACCACCTCTACCCCGGCAGTACGCGCCAGTTGCTCGAGCTCATCCAACGAGTCTTGAATGTCGAGCAAAGAATCCTGTCCCCGGACTTGCACCCCGATAAGGAAGGCGCGCTCCGGGCTGCCATCCAATTCGATTTCGTATTCTAGCGTCGTTAAACTTTTGATAGTCTCTCTCCTGCTTCTCGTAGACGTTCCTCGGGCACACATAGTGAAAGGCGCATATACCCTTCGCCATACTTGCCAAACGCCGTCCCAGGGGTCATCCACACTCCGGCCTTTTCGAGCATCTCGATGGCAAAATCTTCACAGTTGACCCCTTTGGGAACTTTGGCCCAGACGTAAAGGCTTCCTTTTGGCGGAGTGGCACTCATGCCAATCTTGGGCAGCCACTCTAGGATGATATCGCGGCGACGCTGATAAATGAGGTTGCGCTCAGCGATCCAGCTCTGATCTCCAGTCAGGGCAGCGACGGCGGCATCCTGAATGGGGCGAAAGATGCCTGAATCGACGTTCGTTTTAACTGTGGTCAGCGCTTGAATGGCCTGCGCGTTGCCAACAGCCATGCCTACTCGCCAGCCAGCCATGTTGTACGTCTTGGAGAGCGAGTTGAACTCTACTGCAACCTCTTTGGCTCCCGGGATCTGGAGGATGCTAGGGGCCACATATCCGTCGAATGTAAGGTCACAGTAGGGGTTATCATAACAGATGACAATATCGTATTCTCTAGCAAAATCGACGGCTTTTTGCATAAAGTCCAAAGGGGCGATAGCTCCTGTAGGGTTATTAGGATAGTTCAGCCACATGATCGTTGCTTTGGCGGCGACATCGGAAGGAATGGCCTCAAAGTCAACGAGGTAATCATTCTCTTCGAGGAGGGGCATGGAGTAATAGTCCCCTCCCGCCATGAGTGCCCCCATACGATACGTTGGGTAACCTGGGTCAGAGGCCAAGGCGATGTCGCCTGGATCGATAAAGGCCAGGGCCATGTTCGCCAAGCCTTCTTTGGAGCCGATGAGGGGACGTATTTCTGTGTCGGGATCCAGCTCCACTCCAAAGCGGCGTTGATAATATTGGGCGATGGCTTGCCGCAAGGCGGGAGTACCGTAATAGCCGGCATAGCCGTGGGTATCTGGCCGCTTGGCAGATTCATAGAGAGCATCGATGATGAATTTGGGAGGGGCCAGGTCAGGGCTGCCTATTCCCAAGCTGATGACATCGACTCCTTTGGCTCGCTGTGCAGCTATCTTTTTTTCGACGGTAGCAAAGACATAGGGTGGTAAGTTGGCGATTCGGTCTGCGATTTTCACGGTAACTTTCCTCCTCTCTGCATACCTTTAGTTTCCAGAGGCCCCCAGGGGCTCTTTTTCGAGCAAGTATTCAAGCACATCCCCGATACGTTGAAGACTTTGGGGACTGATCTTATCTGGTGTGTCTTGTAGAGTATGCCAGTAAGGATAGTCAAAGTCAATGATGACGGCGGCGGGAATGCCCATGGTGAGAAATGAAGTATGATCGTCGATGATACGATAGCGATAACGTGGGATAAAGTGTTTGCTGTATCCCAGCTCGTTAGCAATGCGCCAAACTTTTTCTTGGAGCCAAAGGGTAGAGGACCATTCGTAGTAAATACGTTGATCTTGATCGCCAACCATATCGACGATGAGAGCGTATTCTGGACGGCGCCTCAAGGAGGCGACAAAGTGTTGTGAGCCTACACACCACGCCCATCCCCCCAAGTCTCCCCGGTCTTCTCCGTCAAAAAAGACGAGCCAGACCTCGATATTCTGAAAGACGGATTCGTCGAGGACGCGTGCGAGCTCGAGGAGCACAGCCGTGCCGCTTCCTCCGTCGTTTGCTCCCAAGATAGGCCGAGAACGATCCGTAGGATCACGATCAGCTATGGGGCGGGTGTCAAAGTGAGTTCCTATGACAACCAATGGCCCCTTTCCCCTTTTTGCGATCACATTCTGAAGGGCCTCTCGAGAATAGATAAAGCTTTGCTTCTCAACAGACCACCCATAGCGTTGTAGTGTATTTCCGATATATTCAGCAGCTTTCCTATTTGCCTCTTGGCCGGCCGGACGGGGACCTAGCTCACAAAGAGCTTGGACGTGCTTTAGGGCCCGTTGCCCTTCAAAGTGGGCAGAGCGAACTTGGCAACCGTTGCCAATGCTTAACAGTGTGAAAAGGATGAACAAAAGGAGACGCTTTTTCATTAGAGCTCGTCACTGCCTTTTTCTTGCGAGGTCTCTGGGGAAGCGGTGATGTCCTCGAGCAGCCCCTCGGCGAGAATAAAGGCCTCTAGATCTCGCTCAGAACGGGCTGCGAAGGCCTCATAGCGCTTCCGCTTGTTGCGAATGGGCGGCTGTAGTGGAGGGAGAATACCGAAATTGGGCTTCATGGGCTGGAAAGGTCGTTCTTTAGAAGCAGAGACGTAATACATCAAGGCCCCTATCATCGTTGTTCGGGGAAAAACGACCGGTCGACGGCCCAACGCCAAGCGGGCGGCGTTGATCCCTGCCACTAGTCCACTTGCCGTGGACCCGACGTATCCCTCAGTACCAACGATCTGACCGGCAAAAAAGAGCGTGGGGCGTGTGCGCCATTGCATGGTAGGGTTGAGAAGCTCGGGCGAGTTGATGAACGTGTTGCGGTGCATCTGCCCAAAACGAACCCATTCAGCATGTTCTAACCCAGGGATGAGAGAAAAGACACGCTTTTGCTCCGGCCAACGCAAGTTCGTTTGGAATCCCACCAAGTTGTAGAGAGTGCCTGCCAGGTTATCTTGCCGGAGTTGTACGACGGCATAGGGACGTTTCCCCGTGCGAGGGTCGCGAAGCCCTGTGGGCCGCAGGGGACCGTAAGCCAAAGCCTCATGCCCTCTGGCGGCTAGCACCTCAATAGGCAAGCAGGCTTCAAAGAAACGTTTGTCTTCCTTCTCAAAGTCATGGAGAGGGATCGTCTCTGCTGAAAGGAGGGCTTCGACGAAACGATCATATTCTTCTTTCGTCATTGGGCAGTTGATATAATCTCCATCTCCCTTGCCATAACGCGCACCACGGAACACTTTGCTCTGATCGATGGATTCAAGGGTGACTATGGGAGCCATAGCGTCGTAGAAATAGAGGTGGTCTTGCCCAGCTAACTCGGCAATCTCTTTGGCTAACGGTTCAGAAGTGAGGGGCCCAGTGGCAACGATGACAATGCCCTCATCCGGGATGTGGGTGACCTCCTCTCGAACGACTTGGATGAGGGGATGATTTTCAATCGCTTGGGTTACCAAGCGAGAGAAGGCTTCTCGACCAACAGCCAAAGCGCTCCCTGCTGGGACGGCAGCTTGGTCGGCGCAGCGTAAGATAAGGGAGCCCAGTCGGCGGAGCTCCTTTTTTAGGAGCCCGGGGGCTCGGGTGGGCAAGTTAGAGCCCAGGGAATTGCTACAGACCAATTCAGCCAAGAGGTCCGTCTTGTGAGCTGGCGTGTTGGTTTTGGGGCGCATTTCGTAAAGCGTGACACGAATTCCCCGAATAGCTGCTTGCCAAGCTGCCTCTGAACCTGCTAGCCCTCCACCTATAACGATCAAAGACTGTTCTACCATAACGAAACCAATTTCCAAGTAGACATTTTATCTATCTCGAGAACCGTATCATAACATAAGAAGAGATAAAAAGCAAGGTGGCCAGCTTAGTAGGCTGGCCACCTTTGGCGTTTCTATTGTTTGGAATACTTGTTATTTCAAGACATTCTCTCCTGGTTTCAGAGGGCGCTCTTTTCCTCCCCAGACAAAGGTACCATGAAGAGAGGATGGCAATTTTATTTTACCCTGAGGCTCCCCTGAGCCAAAGTCGAGGTCAAAGGTGATCATCTCTCCGCTGGGATGGGGCAGAGAGCCTCGGAGCCACTGCAGTGGCCCAGGCAGGGGTCTGATGCGGATGGCTTTGAACCCTGGAGCAGCAGGACGTGCTCCCAGGAAAGAAGCGTAGTAATGGTAAATCGGGTGCGAGCCCCAGGCATGGCAATCTGAACGGGAGGGCTCAGGAGCTTCGAGAGTTGTTTTGAACCCCCGCTGTGGCAGCTCAAACCAGAACCCGAGCCTCTCGTAGAGGCGCTCGATGGCTCCAATAGCGTACAGCGCTTCGAAAAGATAGTGAGAGAAATAGATTGTCGTTCGAGCCAAATCGGGAGCGCTAAGCAGTCCCTCGATCATTCGCTGGCGTTGTTCCCCTTGGAGTAGATTTGTGAGGATGGCCAGAGCTTGAACATGTTCAGAGTAAAAGCGATGACCAGGGTCATCTGACAAAAGTCCTCTTTCCTCATCCCAATAGGTGCGGATTACAGCCTGCCGCACTTGGGAAGAAATGGTTCGCCAATGCTCAGCCATTGCCGGTTCTTGGAAGTAGGTGTGTAGTTCAACAGCCCGGTCGAGTGCATAGATGTATTGCAGGTTGATGAGAGCATTGGCACCGTCTTTGGCCTCAGGAGGCCAACCACCCTTCCAGGCGGGCACCCAATCGCCATAGTTCCAGCCCTTTATTGCACTGAGAAGCCCTTCGGAAGAGAGGTAATGTTGGAATCCTCTAAGTACGGCGTCGACCCCGGAGAGCCACCTGCGGACAAGTTCGGGTCGATCTCGCCAGAGGAAAAAGTCGTGCACCATACCTACCCACCAAAGCGAGAAGGGAGGGATAACTTGGGGAATGGCCGATGGGTAGCGGCTCTTGGTGAACCCGTCGGGGGCTCGAGACCAATCAAACATCGAGTTTGCCAGAATGGGCAGGCGTTCATCAAAGGTTGTTACATAGGTAACGAGGGCCTCAAGCCGGGTATCCCCCACATACATAAGTTGCTCATAGTAAGGGCAATCCATATAAGTTTCGTGGGCACACATCTGTAGCGATCGGTGCATAAGAGGAATGATCTCCCCAAGTCGAGGGTCGCTGGCTTCCCACCGACTTTCCATCTCCAGCGGGTAGCGGGTCTCTCGCCAAGCGAGTCGTTCAATCGTCAGGGGATCTTTTGCTACAGAGATTATGACCTCAACGTAACGCCCGCTGCGCCACCAAAGAGTGTCATAGAGGCGCCTCTCTCCGCCATCGAGGATAAAGCGATCTTTGGGGCCAAAAAAGTATTTCTGTTCTATCTGGTCACGGTTGCCCTTTTCATTGCGGGATGGATTGGGAGACTCGTAGAGGCTTTCTGCCCAAGCTATGGTGATTTGTGCGCCGGCCCCCCCACTCGTTATGAGTTCGGGGTAAGCACAATAATAGTTCTCCAGGTCGATGATGAAGCGAATGCACTCCTGGGGAGCCAAGGAAAGAGAGCCTTCCTCGCGAAGGAGTGCTTGGCACCTCTGAGCGAGTTCGGGGTCGTGTTTGGAGGGCAGGACCTGGGCGTCAAAGTGAGCGCTTGATCCTCGTTCTGCATGTCGGACAAGCCCTATCTGCCTTCTCTCTTCCAGCATTGCTGGCAGGAGGGCAGGCACGAGGTGGTGAGCTCTTGCCTCGAGGCCTTCGGGGTCGTAATAAGGGTTGCTTTCCCCACCGATAGGGATGCGTTCCCCAATAGCTGGGACCCAGGGCCCTGGGACGGAGGGATCGTTGTGCCAATTCCAGGGGTAACGGGTGCCATCGAAAGCAAAGGACCAGCCGACAACACGATAGACACCGGAAAGGATGAAAGGCTCCTTCGAATAGGCATCGATGGCCATCACCTCCCAGGCGCCGGACCCTGTAGAAAGCTGCTTGGCCAAGTCTCCCTCAACAAAAAGCAAAAAGCCCGGCTCGCTGGTGATCTGTGCCATAGGGGCTCCTCCAGGAGGAAGCCACCAAACCTTGGCAGCAAAGAAGTGAGGCCCAGGAGCCAAGTTCACCTCATAGGTGTCAAAGAACCAATGGGCTAGCTCTCCTCGTGCTGGCCCGCGTCCCAACCGCTGACCATCAAGAAAGAGCTCGTAACGTTGATCCGCACTGACATGGAAGCGCAACTTCCGAGCACTTTCCAGAGAGAAGGGGAGGCGGAAGGCAAGAACAGTTGCTTCGCCCTTGGGTGAAGCAGGATGCCACACCCAGCGGGCGGGGAAATCCGTTTGCGGATATGCCGGCATGGGTACAGTAGGAAAAGGATTCTCTTCTTGGATGACGCGCATGATGACATTTCCCTCGCCAGATTTGCTAGCAGGATAGGCAGCTTGGTTTGCTTTGTCAAGAGCTTGGCTA
This sequence comes from Anaerolineae bacterium, assembly GCA_021162655.1. Taxonomy (GTDB): domain Bacteria; phylum Chloroflexota; class Anaerolineae; order UBA1429; family UBA1429; genus JAGGYI01. The sequence continues at coordinate 354 of JAGGYI010000108.1, read as the reverse complement.
GCTGTAGGGATAGAGTATACTGAGTGCAGCGTATAATGGGAGGGACTGCATGAGAAAAGAGGTATATTTGGACTATGCGGCCACTTCGTGGCCCAAGCCTCCCAGCGTGATTGAGGCGATGCGGGATTTTCTTGAGCGGGCTGGGGGGAACCCTGGTCGCTCAGGGCATCGGCTCTCTGTTGAAGCGGGGAGGATCATCTATGAGACCCGCGAGCTTTTGGCTTCTTTTTTCCATGTGCGCGATCCTCTGCGGGTGATCTTTCAACCGAATGTAACTTTTGCCTTGAACCTTGTCTTTCGTGGGTTGCTTCGCCCTGGGGACCGGGTGGTGACGACCAGTATGGAACACAACGC
>JAGGYI010000202.1 GCA_021162655.1 Anaerolineae bacterium | reverse complement strand
GTATGGGCCTGGGCACCAAACAGGAGCTAGACCCTGCTCTCATTGTACCCAACCCCGATCTTAGCCTACGCGAAGGAGCTATTGAACCCTGGGCCAAAGCAAGCAGAGGGGAAACCTATTTTGTACATCTACTTGAGGCGGTGGCCGAGCACTATGGCTTCTCCATGGACACTCCCTGGAAGGAACTCAAACCTGAGCATCAGCAAATCATCCTTTATGGCAGCGGTAGCAAGATGGTCACCGTACACTATCGCAACCAATACGGGCGCCTCCGCACATACGAGACTACCTTCGAAGGAGTCATTCCCAATCTGGAACGCCGCTACAAAGAGACCTCTTCTGAACACATTCGAGAGTTCATCGAGCGCTATATGACCGAGCGCCCCTGCCCGGTGTGCAAAGGTCGACGTTTGCGTCCAGAAAGCCTGGCAGTGACAGTGGGGGGGCTCTCTATCGACGAGCTAACTCACCTTTCAGTACGCGAAGCCATCGCCTTTATTGAGCAACTTCCCCAACAGTTCAGTGAGCGCGAGAACCTTATCGCTAACCAGATCCTCAAAGAGCTGCTTTCACGATTGCACTTTCTCGAGGATGTGGGGTTACACTACCTCACCCTCGATCGTCCTGCTGCTACCCTTTCGGGGGGAGAGGCTCAGCGCATTCGTCTGGCCACCCAGATAGGTTCGCAGCTCGTTGGGGTGCTCTACATCCTAGATGAACCCAGCATTGGGCTTCATCAGCGCGACAACCGGCGCCTTATTGAGACGCTCCTTCGCCTTCGGGATTTGGGCAATACGGTGCTCGTCGTTGAGCACGATGAAGAAACGATTCGCGCTGCCGACCACATCATCGATCTGGGGCCAGGAGCCGGTGAACATGGTGGCTATGTAGTCTGCCAAGGGACGGTAGAGGATATCATCTCTTGCCCTCAATCGATCACCGGGCGTTACCTGAGCGGCAAAGCCGGAGTGCCCGTCCCCAGGCGTCGGAGACCAGGGAATGGAAAATCTCTCCTCGTCGTTGGGGCACGTCACAACAACTTGAAAAACATCACTGTACGCATCCCTCTGGGTTGTTTCGTCGTCATCACAGGGGTGTCAGGTTCGGGTAAAAGCAGCTTACTGATCGACATCGTCTACAACCGCCTGGCCCAAGTACTGCATCATGCATCAACCCGACCCGGTGACCATGATGAGATCCTTGGGATCAACTATCTCGACAAGGTTATCGACATCGATCAATCGCCCATTGGGCGCACACCACGCTCTAACCCGGCAACTTACACCAACGTCTTTGGGCCCATCCGTGAGCTCTTTGCATCCCTACCAGAGGCCAGAATGCGTGGTTACAAAGCTGGGCGTTTCTCCTTTAACGTCAAGGGCGGACGTTGCGAAGCCTGCCAAGGCGCCGGTATCATTCAAATTGAAATGCAGTTCCTCCCAGACGTTTATGTGCCCTGCGAGGTCTGCCATGGCAAACGCTACAATCGGGAGACCCTTGAGATTCGCTACAAAGGAGCCAACATCGCCGATGTCCTTGACATGACAGTGGACGAAGCGCTTGAATTCTTTGAAAATATTCCGGCAATTAAAAACAAACTTCAAACCCTCCATGACGTCGGGCTAGGCTACATTCGCTTAGGGCAACCGGCAACTACCCTCTCTGGTGGAGAGGCTCAGCGTGTCAAACTGGCCAGGGAGCTCTCTCGGCGAGCTACCGGCCGTACGCTCTACATCCTTGACGAGCCCACTGTGGGGCTGCACATGGCTGACGTGGAAAGGCTCCTCGAGGTACTCGGCCGATTGGTGGATGCAGGCAACACAGTGGTGGTCATCGAACACAACCTGGACGTCATCAAGAGTGCCGATTGGATCATCGATCTGGGCCCTGAAGGAGGAGATGAGGGGGGATACATCGTCGCTGAGGGGACTCCTGAGGAAGTAGCAGCGAACCCCAACTCATACACAGGGCAGTTTCTCCGGCGCGTTCTGCCCGCCTTGCAGGAGCAGCCCGACCGAAAACCCGCTCCTATCCCTGCAAGTCAACATTAACGCCAAGAGCTAGGAAGCAGATACCTCTCATGAAAAAACAACGCTACTACTACTTGTGGAACATTGGGTGCCAAATGAATCGCGCCGATGCTTGGCGCGTTGCCGAAGGATTAGAAAAGAGGGGGCTTTTGCCTACGCGTGACCCATCGCAGGCAGATATCCTCGTGCTGAATACCTGCGTCGTCCGCCAGAGCGCAGAGAATAAGGTTATCGGACGGCTGAGTTCTCTGCGTTCTCTTAAACGCTCCCCTCAACGTCGTCTTCTCTTGGTCATGGGCTGTTTTGTAGACGACCCTCACGCCCTTCGGGAAAGCTATCCCTTTGTGGATGCTTTCTTCAAGCCATCAGACATAGCTGGTGTCCTTGCTGCTGCCGACCAATGGCTTAGCGAACAGCGAGAACAAACTCAGCCTATCACCCCTGTGCCCGTTTCAGCCCTTGTCCCTATCAGCTACGGCTGCGACCGTCATTGCACTTATTGCATCGTTACCTTGCGTCGCGGTCCGCAACAGAGCCGCCCCTTGGAAGAAATCGTCGCTGAGGTCCAAGAGCTTGTCCAGCGGGGGGCGCGAGAGATCACCCTTTTGGGACAGAACGTCGATGCTTATGGCACCGATCTACCCAACCATCCGGACCTGGCAGACATTCTCTATGCCATTCACGACATCAAAGATCTCTGGCGCATCCGCTTTCTCACTTCACACCCCAAAGACATGACCCAGCGGATCATCCAAGCGGTAGCTGAGCTTCCCAAAGTCTGTGAGTGCTGGGAGCTGCCCGTACAATCCGGCGACGATGTGGTCTTGCGGCGAATGGCTCGCGGCTATACCGTCGCCCATTTCCGCAAGCTGGTTCAACGCATCCGTCAGGCGACCCCCCAATGCGCCATAAACACGGATATCATTGTAGGCTTTCCGGGAGAAACCATTACCCAATTTAAAAACACCCTGCGCCTCTTGGAAGAAATCCGCTTTGACGTTGTGCACGTAGCAGCCTATTCCGTACGGCCAGGGACCCCAGCAGCCCGTTGGGAAGATGATGTACCCCCTGAAGAAAAGGAACGTCGGCGGAGCTTGGTAGAAGAGCTTCAAACTCAAATCGCCAGCGAAATCAATGCAAAGCTCCTTGGCCAAGAGGTGGAAATCCTCGTCGACGGCAAACAGCGCGGTCGTTGGCGTGGGAGGACGCGAACGAACAAACTGGTCTTTTTCGAGAGTGCCGAGAACTGGCTGGGGCGCTTGGCTCGCGTACGAATCACCTGGACAGGCCCCTGGTCCATGCTGGGGGAGCCTATCTCTGAAAAAGCACCCCTTTCCTGAAATGTCAAGGACCGGCAAAGAACTTTTGCCGGTCCCCTCTTCTTACCCTCTTTCCTCTTCTCTTTATGCCCTCGGAAGATAAGCCGCAGGGGAGTCCCCTCGAATTTATAGCGTTCACGAAGCTGATTCTCTAGATAGCGTCGGTAACCAAAATGCACCAACTCCTCATCGTTAACAAAAAAGACAAAGGTGGGAGGATCCACTCCCACTTGAGTTCCATAGTAAATCCGCAACTTCTTCCCCCGTTTAGTTGGAGGCGACCTCCTCGCTATGGCCCGCCGGATGACCTCATTGATCTGCGAAGTGCTCAGCCGAGTGAGCCGCTCCTTTTGAATGCGTTGAGCTAGAGGCAGAATACGCCCCACCCGTAGCCCTGTCAGCGCCGAAATAAAAAGTACAGGAACATAAGGCATGAACTTGAGTTCCCGACGGACATACTCCTCATACATAGGAGTGGTATGGGTATCCTTTTCTATCAGATCCCATTTGTTTACCAACACGATAACACTCTTGGCTTCATCAAGGATATAGCCGGCAATATGAGCATCCTGGGCCGTCACTCCTTCGGTAGCATCGATCACCAAGAGCACCACATCAGCCCGACTGATCGCCCGCAAGGCCCGCAAGACGCTGTATTTTTCCACCCCTGGCTCAATGCGCCCACGCCGCCGGATCCCCGCCGTATCAATAAGAACGATCTCTTCCCCGTAGTAGCGGATGGTTGTATCAATAGCATCACGAGTAGTTCCGGGCACCTCGCTGACGATAACCCTTTCCTGTCCCAAAAGGCGATTCAACAGGGAAGACTTGCCTACATTTGTCCTTCCTACAATGGCGATGTGTAAAAGATCGGGGCGCTCCTCTTCCGGGGGTAAAACGGGCAAGTTCTCTTGAATACGATCCAAAAGCTCGCCCGTGTTCATCCCTCGTAATGCTGAAATGGGCAAAGGCTCTCCCAGGCCGAGGGCATAGAATTCATGGAGGTTCAGTTCACGCTTGAGGTTATCGACTTTGTTCACCGCCAAGATAACTGGCTTTTGAGTGCGTCGTAAAAGATCGGCTATCTCCGCATCGGGCCCCAAGAGCCCGTCCATCACATCCGTGAGAAAGACGATGACGTCGGCCTCATCAATGGCGAGTTGGGCCTGTGCGCGCACCGCCTCGGTGATCTCATCCTCCGGATTCAACACAAGCCCCCCCGTATCAACTAGGGTGAAAACATGGCCACCCCACTCCACATCAGCATAATGCCGATCCCGAGTGGTTCCAGGCACATCCTCAACAATCGCCCGTCGCTCCCCAACAAGACGATTGAAAAGAGTCGATTTGCCCACGTTTGGGCGGCCCACCAAGGCCACCAGCGGTTTTTTGGCCATCCCTAAATTATCTCCCTATCACTGAGCTTTTGGGGTTGCAGTCCAAGTTATCGTTAACGTTGGCTGTAATGTACTCGTCAGCTCAGGCGTAGAGGTAACAGTCAGTGTCTGAGTAACGGTCACCTCCACCGTCGGAGTGGGGGTGAACGTCGGCTGAGGAGTAGCCGTGGGAGCTCGGCGGATCGTGACCTCCATGATTTGAGGAGAGACAGTGTTAACACGTAGATCGCGCAGCTTGGATTCTGGCGGTGCAAGGATCTCAACCTGTGGCTTGACTCGGTGAGTACCGACATCCAAACCACTCAGATCTACATAGGCATCCAAAAGATCGGTTTTCAACTCCTCCAAAAGCACCGCCGGGCCTGTGAGGAACACGTCGACCATCTGGACCGAAAGATCAGCCACCAGGCCCTTGCGCAATCGGCGCACTTTGATGGGCAATTCCACAGTTGTACCACCCATCACAGGAGCAATGTCCACCGTCACTAACACCTCAAAGGGCTCACCCTCCTGAGCTCC
>JAGGYI010000138.1 GCA_021162655.1 Anaerolineae bacterium | reverse complement strand
CATCAACACGATCATGATGAACTATATCGCCTTTGCGCTGAGCGATTGGTTGCTCAATGGGCCAATGCAGCGTCCCGGAGATTTTCGGCCCATTTCGCCAGAGATCCAGCCCAGCGCGGTGCTGCCGCAGCTCTTCCCCAGCCCTATGCGTTTTCATGCGGGGTTCTTTATCGCCTTGGGTTGCGCGGTGCTCGTTTACTGGTTGCTTTTCAAGACGACGATCGGCTTCGAGCTCCGTACGGTGGGAGCTAACCCGCGGGCGGCGCGCTATGCAGGGATGAGCCTTACTAAAAACTTTGTCTTGGCCATGTTCCTCAGCGGGGGGCTGGCAGGGTTGGCTGCGGCCAACGACATCATGGGCCTGATCCATTACATGCCCAATGCCTTCTCTGCGGGGTATGGTTTTGATTCTATAGCCCTAGCTCTTCTGGGCAATAGCCATCCGGTGGGAGTGGTTCTTGCCGCGCTTCTCTTTGGTACACTGCGGGCGGGAGCTACCCGGATGCAATCCGTCGCTCAGATTCCTGTGGATATCATTTCGATCCTTCAAGCACTAATCATCATCTTTGTTGCGGCGCCCGAGATCATTCGCATGCTCTACCGTTTAAGGGAAGGGCGCCGGATGGCCGAAGTTGCTTCTGCAGAGCAGGATGGTGGCGAGAAAGAGCAGAACAAAGGGGAAAGTGAATGAGTGCGGTGGTTGGGGAACAGGTGCTAGATCGTGCTACGGTACGGCAAAGTCGGGTGCTGGCTATCTTTTCCCTTTTCGTAGGGGCGTTTATCTGTCTCGTCTTTGCTCGGGGGGCTGAGCCAGGGCAGATGGTTACCTTTGGGATGAACCCTGGGCGCACTACGGCAGCGATCAGGATCCCGGATGTCACCCTCCCTGTGTTGCCCACGCTCTATGCTTTGGCCGCACTTGCTATAGGGTTGGGCATCTTTCAGCTTGTGCGCGGGCCAGGGCGCCCAGGAGAGGGGGCTATGTTGGCTATCGTTTCCTTTGCTTTGGTTTTCGCCTTCCTCACCTGGGCTGCTCGGGGAAAGGGGCTGAACCTGGAGGGGCTTCTCGAAACGGCGGTGCAGCGGGCAGTGCCCATTGCTCTGGCAGCTCTGAGCGGTGTGCTCTGCGAACGTTCGGGCATTGTCAACATCGCTATTGAGGGAATGATGCTCACGGCGGCCTGCTGCTCGGCCTTGGTAGGCAGCGTGGCCAAGAACCTTTGGGTGGCTCTGATTGTCTCGGTATTGGTCAGCGGGCTTTTGGGCGCTCTCTTGGCTGTGCTCTCGATCCGTTTCAAAGTGAATCAGATCATCAGTGGGACGGCGATCAATATCCTCGCTACAGGGGGGACGAGCTTTGTCAGTGCGCGGTTTCTTTCCGTTTATCAGGAATTGAACAATCCTGGCAAGTTCCCCAACATGCCCATCCCTGGGCTCTCGCGTATTCCGATTCTGGGCCCCATGTTCTTTGAGAGTAACATCATTGTTTATATGATGTTTGTCCTCCTGTTGCTTATCCATTTCATGCTCTACTATACCCCCTGGGGGCTGCGTACCCGTGCTGTGGGGGAGCATCCTCGAGCGGCGGACACGTTGGGTGTGAACGTCTTTCTCATTCGCTATGTGAACGTCATTCTCGGAGGAATGGTAGCGGGGCTGGGAGGGGTTTTCCTCGTCTTGGGCTCGGTGCCTCGTTTCGATGAGTTGATGACGGCAGGCAAAGGCTTTATCGGCTTGGCGGCCCTCATCTTTGGAAAGTGGAATCCCTTTGGGGCTTTTGGCGCCTCGCTGATCTTTGGCTTTACGGATACCTTCCAGGCCAAACTGCAGATTCTCAGGGTTCCTATCCCTTCTCAGTTTCTGCGCATGGCGCCCTATTTGATTACTATGGTGGTGCTAGCGGGTGTCGTGGGGCGAGCAGTTCCCCCGGCGGCAGAGGGGCAACCTTATGAAAAGCAGTGATCTCTTTGGTAGCAAAAAGAGGGACCGCTTCAACGGTCCCTCTTTTTTGTTGCTGTTTCTTATCACTGCATGATTACCTGGATGTCGGGGAGATCTACATAGTAGAGGATGATCGCCGAGAGAACCATAGAGGCCAAGGCTGTCCCAACGAGCCAGGCATCAACGGGATTCCCAGCCTGTCCTCCTTGGATGGCGTGGCTGATGGCGACAAGGAGGCGAATGATGATGTTGAAACCCTGGAGAAAGATGGTTGCGATGCGGCTCCAAGCACGCCGTCTGAGAAGGTTCACCCCCAAAAGGGCAAAAAGGGCCACAATGATCCCCCACAGAACGGGACTGATGCTCTTGAGTGTCGCCGGGGGGAGCATCAGCGGACCAATGAACTGGAAAATGGCTACGACGACGAGACCACGAGGAAGCTGATTTTTCATGGGCGTCCCTCACTTGGGCAAGTTCACTAGGGCGATTATAAAAAGAGCGAGGCGTTCTGTCAAAGAGCGCCTCGCCCCTTGGTGCCTTCCAAAGTTTTTAGAGAAAGTGCTTGGCCCCTTGGCGCATCTTGGCCTTGATCTGTTCCAAAGAGGGGAGGACGGCCTCTTCAAGCTTGCGGGAGACGGGCGGTGGTACGTCCACCCCCGTTAGTTTGCCAACGGGACAATCCAGGTAATCGAAGAAACGCTCTTGGATCTCGTCGGCGATGCGCCCGCTGAGGGACATGCTGCGGGGGTTTTGCTCTACGATGAGCACGCTGCCGGTCTTTTTCACCGATTCCCCGATGGTGGCATAGTCCATCCCCACATAGTCTACTGTGCGGAGATCGATGACTTCGACGCTGATGCCCTCTTGGCCTAGCTCTTCGGCCGCTTGCAGGCAATCTTTGACGCATTTGGAATAGGTGACGACGGTGAGGTCACTGCCCTCGCGTACGATGCGGGCTTTGCCATATTCGATAAAATAGTCCAGGTCGTCCGCGGGGACCTGGTCTTCGTCTTGGTAAAGCATACCGTGCTCGATGATGAGGACGGGATCCTCAAAGCGCATGGCTGTGTTGAAAAGCCCGATGTAGTCAAAGGCGGTGGCAGGAGCAACGACTCGCCACCCCGAGAAGAGGGAGAAGAAAGCGCTGGGGTTCATCGAGTGCTGCCCGCCGTAGCCAAAGCCAATGGCCACCCTCGTGCGTACTACTAGAGGGAAGCTCACGTTGCCGCCGTACATATGGCGGAGCTTGCCGATTTGGTTAAAGAGTTGATCCGAGGCCATAAGGGCAAAGTCGGGGAACATGATCTCAACCACAGGGCGTAGCCCCACCGACGCTGCCCCTCCAGCCATCCCAACAAAGCCCGTCTCTGAGATGGGGGTGTTGATGAGCCTTTCGGGAAAGACCTCTTTGATGCCGCGGGTGGCCCCATAAGCCCCGCCGCGTAGGTTGGCCACTTCCTCCCCGAGGACGATCACGCGCTCATCGCGTTCCATGTTCCGCAGGGTTACCTTGGCAATGGCTTCTACATAAGTCATTGGTTTGAAGGTGGTGAAATCCTCCCGCTCTTTGAAGCGGATGCCCTGGAAGACGTCTTTCTCACTGCGAAGGTTGCGTACGGCGGATTCTGGATCGGGCCACTTGGACGCGGGAATGTAGCGTTTGCCGTCCTTTTCCTCGGTGCAGAAATCTGCCGCCTTGGCGACCATCTCCTTGGCGAGGTTCTGGAGCTGTTCGTCGTCCTCTTGGGTGATGATGCCATAGCGAATAAGCTTCTCGGGAAAGACCTGGTAGGGATCCCGCTTTTTCCACTCTTCCTCTTCCTCTTTGGTGCGATAGCCGTAGGCACTGCCGGCGATGCGCCCGGCATGGTGGAAGAAGCGATAGGTTTTGGCCTCGATGAGGAAGGGGAAGGGCTCGCGGCGCATCTTTTCGACGACGTCATGCACGGCGATGTACATGCTCACCGGGTCCATGCCATCGACGATCATGCTGTCGAAACCGTATCCCAAGGTGCGCAGGGCTAGGTCTTGCACATAAGAAGCCTCGTTTGCCCTGGTGCCCACAGCGTAGAGGTTATTCTCCACTAGGTAAAGAATGGGCACACCCCATAGGGCGGCCATGTTTGCCACTTCGTGAAAACACCCCTGGTTGATCGCTCCATCGCCAAAGAAAGAGACGACAACTCGATCCTTCTTTTGGAGTTTCTGGGCCCAGGCGGCCCCAGTAGCCAGGGGGATGCCCCCACCGACGATGGCGTTGCTGCCCAGGTTCCCCGATTCTCCATCATAGAGGTGCATGGAGCCACCGCGCCCCCCGCACCAGCCGTCTTTCAGCCCCATGATCTCGGCAAGGGTCTTGTTCACGGCCTCTTGCATTTTTGGGGTCACGGGGTCGCGCAGGGGCTGATAGTCATCCGGCGCATAATACATTAGGGCCTTGGAGACAAAGTGCCCGTGGGCGCGGTGGGTGGAGGCGATCATGTCCGTCTTGCGCAGGGCGACGGCAACGGCCGCTGCGACAGCTTCTTGCCCAACACTGGTATGCGCTGGCCCATGGACGAGATCTGCATCCTTAAAGTCCAACACGATGAGCTCGAACTCGCGAATGAGGTAGAGCAAGGCCAGCATACGGACAAGGTCATCCTTGGGGATGGCCAGGAGATCTTGGTCGTTGGTTTGTAATTTATAACACGTCGCGGGAGGGTTCTGTGGAATCCGTTCGCTCATCTGACACCTCGTGTATTCATAAGGTTAGCTCTTTACGATCTCGCGGATCTCGCAGACTTCGTACTCGACGCCGTGGAAATAAGCGACAAAGACCCCCGGGCGGATCTCGACGGGCTCGCCCAGGAACTTGACGCCGTGATCGAGTAGATGCTGGTAAGTCCCCCAAAAGTCTTCGACGATAAAGCCGATGTGGATGAGCCCATAGTCGCTCTGCTGGCGATCAGGTGGAGGCTCACGGCCGGGGGGATATTTGTAGTCAAAAAGCTCGACGACGGAATCTCCCAGGCGCATGTGGACGATGCGCACACGGGTGCCTTCCACTCCGATGAGTTTGGCCATGCCTTCCGAGAACTCGCGGTCAAAGACCTTTTCCATACCGATGACGTCACGGTAAAAGGCGATGGCCTTTTCCATATCCTTGACGCTAATGGCCACATGGTCCATTCGCTTGAACATTCACGCCTCCAAGTCGATGAGGATTTTGACGGCTTGGCCCCGGCGAAGCATCTCAAAGCCCTCTTGCCAAGCCTCGAGAGGGATGATCTTGGTGACCAGCTTGCGCAGTTTGGGAGCTTCTTCTCCTTCGACGGCAAGGGCTTTTTCCCAGCTGCTGGGAGGAGAGCTAAAGCAACCCACCAGATCTAATTCTTTGTAAAGCAACGAGTTCCAGGGGATGGGGATCGTCTCAGGGCCCACCAGCCCAATGAGGATGACCTTGCCCGTCTTTTTCACTAACTCTATGCCGCTGGCGATGGCGGCTGGAGACCCAGAACACTCTACCCAGGCGTCCACCCCTCGCCCTTCGGTGAGCTCTTTGACAATGCTTTCCAAATCCTCCTCTTGAACATTGACTACGCGGGTTGCGCCCAGCTCTCGTGCGAGGGGAAAGCGCAGGGGAACGTCCATCTGGGTGCCAGCGATGATGATGTGTTTGATGCCCAGGCGACTTGCCCAGATGGTAGACATCAATCCCATCGTGGCCGAGCCAGTGATGAGGATGCTCTCCTCCTGCCCTAGCTGTCCCCGTTCAATAAGGCTGTGGGTGGTGATGGCGAAAGGCTCGGTGACGCCGGCCACCTCCCAAGGAATGTCCTCGGGCAGGTGATGGGCAAGCCAAGCAGGGAGGGTAAGGTACTCGGCAAAAGCACCGTCATATTTGGAGCCGAGGGCCAGCTTGTGGTCGCAGATGTGTGGCTTGCCTGCCCGGCAAAGGTAACAGGTGCCGCAGGCCCCGGTGTGTAGCTCGCCAACGATGCGATCGCCCACTTGCCATTTGTCTCGCACTTGGGCCCCTACCTTGACCACTGTGCCGCAGTACTCATGGCCCATGATCACCGGAGGGGAGTTGGGGAACTCGTCAGCATAGATGTGCAGGTCTGTTCCGCAGATGCCACAGTATTTGATCTTGATGAGCAGCTCGTCGTCTTTGGGTTCGCGGACGGGCACATCCCGGATCTCGACATTCCCTTTCCCAGGAGCGTACTTTACTAATGCTTTCATCTCCCTTGCCTCCTACCCTGGGAAAGGTACATTCAAGCGCTTACCCAGCTCCTCAAGTTCTTGATAGAGCCCTGGGTCGATGGGGATCCCCTCTTGGCGGCGCTTCTCGCGGCGTTTCCCTTCGATCTGGCCGGGATAGTAAACAAAGTCGAACCCGTCTGCAGGGGGCATGGCGTTCAGCTCGCGGAGCATCTCTCCGAGGCGACGCTTGAACTCCTCTAGAGGCATAAAGCGTTTGATGTCTAGCACCCAGACAAAGTGCCCCAACTTGCGGGGCTTGTCGAGCTCGGTATACATTTTATTGATATGTGGCCCCCAGGGCATGCCCGAGAGGACGCTGCTAAAGATGTCGATGATCATTGCTAGGCCACTTCCTTTGGGGCCGGCGATGGGGTGGAGCCCGGCGATGCGATTGGGATCGGTGGTGGGGTTCCCTTCTTCGTCAAAGCCCCAATCGGGCGGGATGGGTTTGCCCTCGGTTTTTGCAAGGGCGATCTTGCCATAGGGGATGGAGGTGGTAGCCATGTCGAGAATGACGGGGATGCCGTCGGTGGGGAAGCCGAAGGCGATCGGGTTTGTGCCAAAGAAGGGCTTCCTTCCTCCAAAGGGAATGAGAAAAGCGTCCGTTGCCGTCATGGCCATGCCGGCATACCCTTCTGAAACGATGCGCATGATGTAAAAGCCTGTCATGCCAAAGTGGCTCGAGTTTTTCACCACTACAGCGCCACTGCCGCTCTCTTCGGCGAGCTCCATGGCGTGTGTGCAGGCATTGTACATCACCACGTGCCCCAAACCATCATCGCCGTCCATGATCCCCAATGAGGGCGCAACGCGTTCAAACTTGAGCTGGGGCTTGGTTTTGATGGTGCCGTTCTGCAGGCGCCTTACATAGTGAGCAAGACGCACAACGCCGTGGGTATCTATCCCCGAGAGGTTTGCGGTGAGGAGACAATCAGCGACGATCGAAGCATCTTCTCGAGGGACCCCCACCGCCGCAAGGACATTCTCTACAAAGGAGAAGAGCTTTTCTGCAGGAATAAGCCGAGTACTTTTTTCTTGAGACATTTTTTTACCCCATATAGATTCCACCATTAATATCCAATACGATGCCAGTGATATAGTCTGAGAGAGGTGAAGCGAGAAAGAGGATGACATTGGCAACATCCTGAGGCTCGCCCAATCGACGGAGGGGGATTTGGGAGATATACTGCTCCTCGTGACCGGCGATCTGTCGCTTGACAGGTTCAGTGGCAATGATCCCGGGAGCCACAGCGTTCACGTTGATACCGTAAGGACCCCCCTCTTTGGCGAGGGTGCGGGTAAGGCCAATGAGGCCAGCTTTGGAGGCTGCATAGTGGATGCCCACTTCGATGCCACCGACGCGGGCTGCAAGCGAGGAGAAATTGATGATCTTGCCCCAACCAAGCTTTTTCATCTCTTCGATAAAGACCCGGCAGACGAGAAAAGGCCCTCGCAGGTTTACGTCGATAACTTTATTCCATTCTTCGAGAGAAACAGCCCCGATTCCCCGTCTATAAGAGATGATCCCCGCATTGTTTACGAGGATATCGACCTTGCCCATCTCGGTGAGAACGCGGTCGCGCATGGCCTCGACGTCTTGGGGGTCGGAGAGATCACAGCGGAGAGCCAGCCCTGAGCCAATGGAGTCGATCGTCTCTTGGGCGCCGGGGAGGTTAATGTCGACGACAACGACTAGGGCACCCGCTTGGGCGAGGGTCTGGGCGCAAGCCCGGCCGATCCCTGCGGCACCCCCTGTCACTAGGGCAACCTTGCCTGACAGATCGATCTTCATAGAACCTTTACCTCCTTGAACTGTAGATAACATACATTCCTGGGGGGAGGTGTGTCAAGCAAAAAGCAGAGCGCTTGAGAAAGCCGAGCCGCCAGCAAACTTTGACAAGGACTGGGGAGAACGTACAATCGAGGAAACGATCCTCCTAAGGAGTGCAATGCAAAGGGAGATGGGCCCCGAAGTGTGGATGGCCTTGGCTGCTGGGGGGCTTTATTTGGGGCTAGAGGTCCTAGTGCGAGGGCTTAGACCGTTCCTCCGTTGGCGGTTTGTTGATCGGGCACACCCAAGGCTTTTAAGGTTGCGCTTTTGGGGTGGTTGGCCTTTGCTGGGCCAGGTAGCGGGAGTGTTTTTTACCGTTCTTTATCTCTATGCCGCTTTGGTGGAGGGATTCTTTTCCCCTTTGGATGTAGGGCTTTGCTTGCCCCGAGGCTCACCCACAGAGCTTTGGAAGGCTTTTGGCATCGTTTTGGGCTTGGGTCTATGGATCGTTGTGCTCCTTTTGGGAGCCAAGAAAGCAGAGCTCTGGAGAGCCCATAGCCCTCTTTGGAGCCGACAGAGCAGCCAGGTCCTGCGTCTTTTAGGCCAAGAGAGCGCTCTGGCGATCTTGCGTGCAGGGTGTGCTCCTCTGCTCGGGAGTTATTGGGGAGCTTGGTGTGCCCTTTTCCTTCGTGGAGGGTTGGGTTGGCTAAGCAGTAGAGAGCATATCCGTGTGCCACATTCCTCGCGACGTTTACTGATTGCCCTCACCTGGGCTCTGGACTGGGTGAGCACTCTGCTTTTTGTCCTCCTGGGCAGCCTCTGGGCCGCTCTTTTGGGGAGGGCATTGGTTTTTGCCTTGACCTGGCCGCTGCTTGGCCGAAAAAACGCCCAAGAGAGCTCAACAGAGGTACTCCCCTCAGCGGAGCACCAGCGCTAAGGTGATGAGGGTGGCGAACATGGCCAGCGCTGTAAGGGCAAGGCGCTTGAGATCGTTGATCACGTAATGGTACTCGCTGGCAAAATCCACCTTGGCTGCTGCCTGGCGGGATTGCCTTCCCCTGCTTTGTCCTTTCTCTTTGGGTGCCACAGGGGCGGTTTGGGTTTGCTGGACGGCCGTCCTCTGTTGGGTGGCAAGCCTTTTCTTCCGGCGAGCTGCCGCTGAACGGGAACGCTTTTTCCTCTTGCTCATATCTCTCCTTTCCTCGAGAGGTTTATTTCATTCGGCTAGGTCTGCTATCACCACGACGCGGTGCGTATCAAGCAGATACGGGTAGCAGGTAATCATCGTCAGCACAGGATGCTCGGTGGGATCCATAAACTCGACTCTGTCGGGGCTGACGATCTCCACTCGGTTAACGATATAGCGATATGCTCCCTCTTCAGTGTAGACGAGCACCTCATCCCCTGGTTCGAGCTTGTCCAGATCGCGAAAGATCTCCCCATAAGCATCGTTATGTGCTGAGACGACCATGTTCCCCTTTTCCCCAGGGTTGGCGCTTCCTGGATGGTGGCCGATGCCTTTCTTGAGGTCTTCCCAGGTATCTCCTTCGACAACTGGGGCCTCGACCCCTATCTTGGGGATGACCAGGCGCTGGGCAGGCTTGCCCGGCGGCGGGGGCGTTGGTTCCGCTAGTGATAAAGTGAGCGCTCTTGTGGGTTCACTTGATTGGTCGCCTTGGCTAACAGGCATCCCCGTCGGCCGTCCTCCAGGGAGAAGGCGGAGAGGTGTGCTAGTCGGAAGTGGCTCCTTTGCCTCGACGAGGATGGCATGGGTAGCCATGACGGTGCTGGGCGTTGGTATAGTTTGGGGGCGTCGTAAGGGCTTCAGCCGAAGATATAGGCTGGCAAAGATGCCCAAAAAGCCCACCAAGGCAGCGATCTCTATCGCCAGAAGGAGAAGAGCTCCTTTGGAACGCTTTCCTTTGCGTGAAGCGTTCTTTTCCAGAGGGGCGAAACGCCCAGGCTGGAAGTAGCGATCTTGCCCTTGGGCACCACGCCAGGTTTCTGGCATGGGGAAAGGTCGTTCCTCAGGATCCTCTGGAGAGCGCCGTCCGAGCCCTTGGCAAGCCTTTTCTGCAGCAACAAATCGCCTCACCTTGTATCTGGCGAGGCGACGGCGTTTCTCCAAGAGAAGGCTTTCGAGCTCCTTAAGGGAAAGCTCCTTTGCCCGTGAGGCAGAACCCATCGATGTACATCCTCATGTATAGAAAGGACCATCCCTTCATTCTCCTCATTATAAGAAGGGGGAAGAAGTGTGTCAAAGGCTTTTTGGAAATATCTCCCTTAGCGGATCCTTTGCAGCTTGCTTTTTGCCAAGAACTTCTGTATAATCTATCATAGATCGTGCCTAGAAGCACGATGTCTCTTAAGTGGACAAAGGAACTCTTGATAGTCTTTTTCGTGGCAATGGATGCCAACACCTGGAGATGGACTAGAGGATGCAGCTCACTGTTGAGTTTTTGGGGCTAGCGCGCAATTTGGCTCAGACAAGCGAATGCACTGTGCAATTAGAGGGCCAGGCGACGTGGCGAGATGTGCTACGTTACCTGGCTCTACACTTTCCTCGTCTAGTGGGGCCGGTGATCGTGCCAGAGACCTTCGATCTCGTCCCTTCCTATATGTTGAACCTCAATGGCAGGCGCGTGATCAAAGATCTCGACATGCCCGCCCAGGATGGACAACAACTTTTACTCATGTTTGTGGAGGCAGGAGGTTAAGAGTATGTATGGCTACACTGGGAAGATCCTGCACATCGATGTGACGACACGCAAGACCTGGGTGCAGGAGGTTGGGCCCGAGTTCTTGAAAAAGTACATCGGTGGTGTGGGGTTAGCGACGCGGCTCGTCTATGATAACACGCCCAAAGGGTGCGACCCTCTGGGGCCGGATAATGCGCTTTGCTTTGCCTGCAGCGCCTTTGCCGGCACAACCATGCCCGTGGGCACCAAGCATGGCGTCGCTTCCAAGTCCCCTCTGACGGGCTTTATAGGGGATTCGCTCTCTGGGAGCCACTTTGCTGAGATGCTCCGCCGGGCGGGGTGGGATGGCATTGTGATCAAGGGGCAGTCTCCCGATTGGGTCGTCATCTTTATCGACGATGACGAGGTTCAATTCTTTGATGCAAGCCCCTATATGGGGATGACCACTATGGAGACTCAGCGCGCAATCCGTGAGAAGCTGGGGGATGAGAATGTTCGCGTCAGTGCCATCGGCCCTGCAGGGGAGCGCTTGGTGCGCATAGCTTCGATCGATAACGACGGCCGGCAGGTGGGCCGTACAGGCAATGGCGCGGTGATGGGGTCCAAGCGTATCAAGGCGATCGCTATCCGAGGGTCCCATCCGATCACAGTAGCTGACCCAGAGGGGCTGATGCGAGAGACGCTCAAGCTGATCAAGGCGAGCCGGGGGCCTGGAACGGCCAAGTACCGTACGTTGGGAACACCGGCAAACGTGCTCAATATGAACAAGATGGGCGTCCTCCCCACCCGCAACTTCCGCGAGACCGTCTTTGAGCATGCTGATCTGGTCAGCGGCGAGTACATGCGCGAGCACTATGTGATCAAAGACGTGGGGTGCGCAGGTTGTACCATCGGCTGCGAAAAGTGGGTGGCTGTAAAAGAGGGCAAGTACAAGGGCGCTATCATTGGTCTGGACTATGAGCCCCTCTTTGCTCTGGGCCCCAACTGTGGCATTGGGGAGTTGCCTCCGATCATCAAACTGGTGCAGCTTTGCGATGAGCTAGGGATAGACGCTATGAGCGCCGGCGTGATCGTCAGCTGGGCCATGGAATGCTATGAGCGAGGCATTCTGACAAAAGAGGATTTTGATGGCCTGGAGCCTCACTTTGGCAACGATGAGGCAGCCGTCGAGCTCATTCGCAAAATAGCCTATCGCGAGGGAATCGGAGATCTCCTTGCTGAGGGCACCAAGCGAGCTGCAGCCAAGGTCGGCAAGGGAAGCGACCATTTCGCCATGCAAGTCAAGGGGCTGGAGATGCCTGGCTATGATGTGCGTAGTCTGAAAACCTTTGCCATAGGTTTGGCCGTCTGCGCACGTGGACCTTGCCATAACCGGGCGCTCTCTTATGAGCTGGATATCAAGGGCGTCGTCGATCGCTTTGTTTGGGAGCCGGGCCGGGCGCCATTGATCATCCAGAAGGAGGACTTTGCCGCAATCTTGGATTGCCTCGTGCTCTGCAAGTTCATCCGCAACTGCTTTGAGAATTTTTATGAGGATGTTGCCCGCATCTATACCATGGCCACAGGTATCCCCATGACGGCGGAGGAGCTGCGTATGGTGGGGACGCGTGTGGTGAACCTGAAGAAAGCTTTTAACATCCGCGAGGGTTGGACCAAGGCGGATGACTGGCTGCCCGCGCGGCTCTTTGAGGATCCTATCCCTGAGGGGCCTTCAAAGGGGGCTGTTCTCAATCCCGATGAAGTTCGGCAGGGTATTGAGGAGTACTATTTGGCCCGTGGTTGGACAAAGGATGGCTTGATTCCCAAGTCTACGCTGATCGAGCTAGGGTTGGAGGACATCGCTGAGGAGATCGGCGTGGAGGCGGAGCCTGTGGCGAACCCCTCGAGCAAGGAGGCCTGACCATGGCAGAAAAGGGCTATGAATTCGTTGTTTGCGATCCCGACAAGTGCATTGGCTGCCGGATATGTGAATACACCTGTTCAATGACCAAGACGGGCACGTTCGACCCCTCGCTTTCGCGCATTCGAGTGGTGCGCATTGAGCCGGTGACGATGCTGGCTGTCACTTGCCGCCTCTGTGCGGATGCGCCCTGCGTGCTCGCTTGCCCGCGTGATGCGCTTTCGCGCTCGGAGGAGAATGGCATCATCCTGGTGGATGGGGACAAATGCGATGGTTGCGGTTGGTGCATCGAGGCTTGCGATTTCGGCGCGATCGTGCTGAACCCTGCGACCAAGGTTGTTGAGATCTGCGATCTCTGCCAGGATGAGGAGGGTGGGCCTCGTTGTGTCGAGTATTGCCCCACAGAGGCCCTTTCGGTAACGACCCCCGAGGTCCTACGGCAGCAGATCCGACGTGAGGTTGTCCAGCGTCTCTTTGAGGAACTTGTTGAAGAGAGTTAAGGTAAAGGGGGAGCTTACCTTCCCCTTTACCCTTTTTGTCTTGGTGGTGTATCGAGTTTTATCCCTTCAGGAGCTACAGTATGGCAGATAACGAGGAACTGCGCATAGGGGTTTACGTTTGTAGTTGCGGTTCCAACATCGGTGGTGTGATCGATCCTGCGGAGGTGGCCGAGTTCGCCTCACACCTGCCTGGGGTGGTTCTGGCAAAGGACTATCTCTATATGTGTGGTGATCCCGGCCAGAATATGATCAAACGGGACATTATCGAGCACAAGCTCAACCGTGTTGTTGTGGCGGCTTGTAGCGTGCGGATGCACGAGCCCACCTTCCGAGCCTGTGTGGCTGAGGCGGGCTTGAATCCCTTCTTGATGGAGATGGCCAACATCCGGGAACAGGATACCTGGGTGCATGCGCACGATCCGGAAGGGGCTCTGCAAAAGGCCAAAGATTTGGTTGCGGCAGCGGTGGCCAAGGTGCGCTATGTCTCGCCTCTCCAGATGATTACCGTGCCAGTGACCAAGAAAGCGTTGGTCATTGGTGGCGGTGTGGCGGGCATCAGTGCCGCGCTAGACTTGGCCGATATGGGCATCCATACCTATTTGGTGGAGAAGGATCTGTCCATTGGGGGAACGATGGCTCAGCTCAACAAGACGTTCCCCACGATGGACTGTTCCATTTGAATTCTCGCGCCCAAGATGGTTGACGCGGCGCGTCACCCCAACATTGAAATTCTGGCCTATTCAGAAGTTACCAAGGTTGATGGCTACATCGGCAATTTCCGTGTCGAGGTGATGAAAAAGCCTCGCTATGTTATCGAAGACCGCTGCAATGGCTGCGGGGAGTGCGCTCGGGTGTGTCCTATTGAGGTGCCCAATAGTTTTGAAATGGATATCGCCCCGCGCAAAGCCATCGATGTGCCGCATGACCAGGCGGTTCCCTTGGTTTACGCGATCGATATTGACCACTGCATCCGTTGCTACAAGTGCGTTGAGGCCTGCGGTAAGCTGGATGCTATCGACTTCTCGCAGGAGCCCGAGTTTGTTGAACTCGATGTGGGTTCGATTATTGTGGCGACGGGGTTTGAGACTTTTGACCCCGCCGTGATCCCCGAATACGGTTATGGCGTCTATCCGAATGTCATCACAGCCATGGAGCTTGAGCGCCTAAGTAACTCGTCTGGGCCTACGGTAGGGCGAGTTGTGCGTCCTTCGGATGGTAAGACGCCAAAGAGCATTGCCATGATCCAGTGCGTGGGCTCTCGCGATTCTCGCTTTATGGAGTATTGCTCGGGCTTTTGCTGCATGTATACCATCAAGAATGCCCTCCTTCTCCATCAGACCTATCCGGACATGGATATTACTATCCTCTATATGGATATCCGTACTCCGGGGAAGGGCTATGAAGAGTTCTACAACCGTGCCCGAGCGGCAGGGATTCGCTTTATCCGTGGGCGTCCTTCGCAGATCACCGAGGACCCCGAGACCCATAACCTCTTTGTCGAGGTGGAGGATCAGGAGCTGGGTGAGGTCATCGAGCTTGAGGTGGAGATGGTCTCTCTTTCGACAGCGGCCATCCCCCAGGCTGATACGGAGCGCCTTTCTTCGGTGTTGGCTCTTTCGCGTAGCCCCAGCGGCTTCTATATGGAGTATCACCCCAAGTTGCGTCCGGTGGATTCGCCCAGCGATGGCGTTTTCCTCGCGGGTGCTGCTCAGGGGCCCAAGGATATCCCTGCGAGCGTGGCCCAGGGAAGTGCAGCGGCGTCGCGGGCGGCTAGGGTTCTCACTTCCGATACATGGGAGATCGAGCCGATCGTTGCCAAGGTCTGGCCTGAGCTTTGTATCAGTGCGCAGGGTAAGAAATGCGGCATCTGTGCCCAGGCCTGCCCTTATAATGCCATCATTGTGGAGCCGGGGCAGCCCGCTCAAATTATCCAGGCTAAATGCCATGGCTGTGGTGGCTGTGCGGCCGAATGCCCCCATGATGCCATCACCCAGGATCACTTTACCGATGCTCAGATCGTCGCCCAGATTCGCGAACTCTTGCGGGAGAATCCCGAAGAAAAGATCCTCGTCTTTATGTGCCACTGGTGCAGCTATGGTGGCGCCGATAGCGCGGGTACCAGCCACTTTGAGTACCCCTCTAACTCGCGAGGCATTCGGGTGATGTGTTCGG
This sequence comes from Anaerolineae bacterium, assembly GCA_021162655.1. Classification (GTDB taxonomy): domain Bacteria; phylum Chloroflexota; class Anaerolineae; order UBA1429; family UBA1429; genus JAGGYI01. The sequence goes on along the minus strand of JAGGYI010000138.1, from coordinate 40,816 downwards.
CGCGTATGGACCAGGAGTTCATCCTCGAGGCTTTCCGCCGAGGAGCAGGGATGGTCCTCGTCTCTGGGTGCCACCCCCAGGATTGCCACTATATCACGGGCCAGCAGGTGGCGGCCAAGCGTTTCAGCCGAGTGCCACGCACGCTGGAACGGCTAGGCATCAATCCGGAGCGCTTCCGGGTGGAGTGGATCTCGGCGGCTGAAGGTGAAAAGTACGCCCGAGTCATCACCGAGATGAGCGAGAAACTGGCCAGCTTTGATAAAGAGGAGCTCCGCGCCGAGACGGAGAGGGCTCGTCCGGCGATTGAAAAACGCTTGCGACGGTGGATGATGACACCTCATATGGCTCCTTTCCTCAAGGATGAAGAGGAGCAAGAGGTAGAGAAGGAGGTGATGGCATGATTCGGTCGGACGAGCTGGATCGCTCCTTTGTTCAGGAGGTGATGGCTGAGCCCGGCGGAGAGCATCTCATCACCTGTTGGTCTTGTGGCACATGTGCGGCCACCTGTTTGGTGCGGCGCTTTGACCCTTCCTTCAATCCCCGGTTGATTCTCCACAAGGCGGGGCTGGGTCTACGTGAGGAGGTGCTCTCGAGCGAGGAGATCTGGCAATGCTCGGCTTGTGATCTGTGCTACCCTCGCTGTCCTAAGCAGATTCACATCTCTGAGGTGATGAAGGCCATCCGCAATATCGCCATCCGCGAGGGGTATGAGCCGCCAGGGCCCTTCCCTGAGGTGGATGAGCAGATTTGCTCAGGGTGTGCCGTCTGTACTCGGGCATGCCCTTATGAGGCCATCGAGAGGGTGACCAAGGTGGTAGATGGTGAGGAGCGCACAGTAGCTCAGGTGACCAAGACGCTTTGCATGAAGTGTGGAATCTGTGTGGCTGCTTGTCCCTCTGGGGCGATGAACCTCGAATCCATCAGCGATCGTGAGCTGATCTCGCGGATGGGGGCAGGTGGCTGGCTTGAAAAGCCCGGGTACCTTCAAGGAGGAGCAGAGGAACCCCGTATCCTGGCTTTTGTCTGTCAATGGAGCATTCACTCCGATCGTGAGTGGGAAAAGATCCGGGGGCTCGAGAGCGATCAGCTCCGCATCGTCAACCTCTCTTGTTCAGGTCGGGTAGATCCGGCGATGATCTTGATGGCCCTCACCAAGGGAGCTGATGGTGTGCTCGTGGTGGGGTGCAAGGAAGGAGAGTGCCACTATCAACGTGGTACCTACTTGGGGCGGAGCAAGGTGGCCCTCTTGGAGCAGATGCTGGAACAACTGGGCATCGCCAAGAGTCGAGTACGCTTTGCCGAGTCGGGCTCGCTGGATCGTTTCCTCTTCCCCAGGCTTGTGCGGGAGATGGTAGAGGAGATCAAAGCCTCGGTGCCCGTTGTAGCATAGAGTTCTGTCATTTGCCATCGGCGAGGAGAAATATGGGTAAACTCAATTTAGCTGTTTATTGGGCCTCGAGCTGTGGTGGCTGTGACATCGCCATCGTCGAGTTGGGCGAGCACCTTTTGGAACTTGCCCAGGTGGCAGATATTGTCTTTTGGCCGGCGGCTACCGATTTCAAATACGATGACGTGGAGGCCATGGAGGACGGGGCTATTGATGTGACCCTTTTCAATGGCTCCATTCGTACGGAGGAGGATGAGCACATCGCCCGTCTGCTACGGCGCAAAAGCAAGGTTCTCGTAGCTTTTGGCTCTTGCTCGATGGAGGGATGTATCCCTAGCTTGAGCAATATCAAGGGGATAGATTATGCCCTCAACCGCGCCATGTTTGAGAACCCCTCCACTGTGAACCCAGAGAAGGTTCTCCCTCAGCGTCGCTTTGGGATGCCAGAGGGGGAGCTGATACTTCCTGGTCTCTGCAATCAGGTGCGCACTCTGGCGCAGGTTGTGCCGGTAGATTACAAAGTGCCGGGTTGCCCTCCGCATTATGAGCAGGTGTGGAAGGTGATGACGGCCATTATAGAGAATAAACTCCCGTCCAGGGGGGGCCTTTTGGGGGTGGATAGTAGGACGGTCTGCGATCAGTGCCCGCGCAAACGCGAGGGAAAGATTCGAGTGGAGCGTTTCTTCCGCCCTCATGAGATCGTTCCAGACCCCGATCGGTGTCTGTTGGAGCAGGGCATCCTCTGTGCAGGCCCGGCGACCCATGCAGGCTGCGGAGCTCTCTGCATCGAGGCGAACATGCCCTGTCGAGGCTGTTATGGCCCTCCCGATGGTGTGGTGGATCAGGGAGCGGCCTTGCTGGGCGCCATCGTTGCCAGCTTTGAGGGCAAGAGTGATGCGGAGATCCGCCAGGTTCTTTCTACCATTGTGGATCCATTGGGGACGTTCTATCGCTTTAGTTTTGCTGATTCGTTTCTCCAGCAGCTCAAGGCGAACCCTGAAGAGGCGGGCCGAATCTGTGCGTCTCAGGCGGACGGGAGTGAGGAGGAGGTTGAGCAGTGAGGCGTATCGTTATAGATCCCATCACGCGTTTGGAAGGGCATGGCAAGATCACCATCTTTTTGGATGAAAAAGGGGATGTTGCCAATGCTTACTTTCAGGTTCCCGAGTTTCGAGGCTTTGAGGCCTTTTGTGAGGGACGTCCAGTAGAGGAGATGCCTCGGATTACCCAGCGCATCTGTGGCGTCTGCCCTATGGCACACCATATGGCGGCAGCCAAGGCAGGGGATGCCGTCTTTAAAGTCCAGCCTCCTCCGGCGGCGGTCAAGATTCGCGAGTTGGCTTACAATGCGTTCGTCTCTGGCGATCATGCGACCCACTTTTTCGTCCTCTCTGGGCCAGACTTTTTCGTTGGCCCCGATGCAGATCCGGCGCAGCGAAACATCCTGGGGCTGGTGAGCAAGGTGGGCCTCAAGATTGGCAAGCGAATTATTCAGCACCTCCAGGAGACCCATGAACTCGTCGCCATGTTGGGAGGCCGGTTCGTCCATCCGGTTATGGCCTTGCCAGGAGGGGTAGCCAAGGGGGTTACCCCCGAGATGCAGCAACGCCTTATCGAGTTAGGAGAGCACTTTGTGGAGTTTGGCACGTTTTCCCTCGAGCTTTGGCGAGAGGCCGTCCTGGGGAGTGATGAATTCCGGGATATGGTCTTTAGCAAGGCCTATCTCCACTATACCCACAACATGGGGCTAGTAGATGAGAAGAACCGGGTGAACTTTTACGATGGGCTCATTCGGGTGGTCGATGTAGAGGGCAATGAAGTGGCCAAGTATCGTCCTGAGGAGTACACCAAGCACATCGCTGAGCATGTGGAGCCCTGGACCTATCTCAAATTCCCCTATCTGAAAAAGTTTGGCTGGAAGGGCTTGGTGGATGGCATGGATAGCGGGATCTATCGTGCTACGCCCTTGGGGCGCTTGAACGTGGCTGATGGCATGGCGACTCCCCTTGCACAAGAAGCTTATGAAGAGTTTTACGACTATATGGGGGGCAAGCCCGTACATGCGACGCTAGCCACCCATTGGGCGCGCCTTATCGAGATACTCTACGCTGGTGAGCGGGTGCTGGAGCTGGCCAAGGATCCAGAGATCACCGATCCCAATATTCGCACTATTCCCACTGAGACTCCTAGTGAGGGAGTGGCCACGGTGGAGGCTCCCCGTGGCACGTTGACGCATCACTATATCACCGACGAGAAGGGTATTCTCAAAAAGGTGAACCTCATTGTGGGGACGACGAACAACCATGGGGCCATCTGTATGTCGATCAAGCGAGCGGCGCAGGAGTTGATCAGCGGAGGGAAGGTGATTACCAAGGGGTTGCTTGACCGCATAGAAATGGCCTTCCGAGCTTATGACCCCTGTTTTGCCTGTGCGACGCATGCCCTGCCAGGGGAGATGGACCTGGAGGTTTCAGTTCTCGATCATCAGGGGGATTTGGTGCTCCAGCTTCGCCGCAATGAGAAATAGGGTGAAAGGGTGAGAAGATGCCTACAAGAGGAAAAACCATCAAGCGAGAGACGGCCACGACCTTGACCCTTTTGCGGCCCATGATCACCCGGCGCTACGAGTTGTCGGTTGATCATGAGAGGTGTTGTGGCTGTGGCACGTGTGCCATAGTGTGCCCCCACGAGGCCATCACGCTCTCGGAACCGGTGGTCGAGGAGGGGCGCTTGGTGGCCAAGCCACGTGTGGATATCGATGAGGAGAAATGCAGCTTCTGTGGAGAATGCGTGGTAACCTGCCCCATGCATGCCCTTTCGATGATGATCAATGGGCAACCCGAGATCCCGGTGATCAAGGGAGAGGCCTTCCCCATGCTCATTCGGGTTAATAAAGTGGATGAAGAGGCCTGCGAGGCTACTACAGATATTTCTTATATCGAGAATTGCCCAGTGGGGGCGATCAGCGCCGATATTGAGCGAGATGCTCAGGGCCAGGTGGTGGCAGTCAAGAACGTGCAGGTGGATAAAGGCCTTTGCGTGAACTGTACTCGCTGTATGGAAGAAGGGCCAGAGGGAGCCTTTACAGTAACCAAGCCCTACAAAGGCCGAGTTTTTCTGGACACCTCTCTCTGCCCAGAGGGCTGCCAGGCTTGCGTCGATGCTTGTCCTACCAATGCCATTACGTATGATGGCCAGAAGGTGGCGGTGGATAAGCGCTTCTGCCTTTTCTGTGGGGCTTGCGAGCGGGTCTGCCCGGTGGAGGGAGCCATTCGCATTGTGCGCACGGGCTTTGTGCACACGCCGATTGAATCGGGGGCTTGGGCTAAGGCATTGGAAAAGTTGGTCTCCTTCCGCGAAGTGGTTCGCGAATATGATGTCAAGGCTCAGCAGAAGCGGCGCAAGGCAGTGCTTGACCGTCTCCTGATGGGAGCAGAGGAATAAAGTTCTTTCATTGTCTCCATAGAGGCCCCGCATGCAAAGGCGCGGGGCCTTTTTTGACGCCTGGGAGGCTCCTGGGTAGAGTTGAGAGGGAACAGGCAAAAGGGAGAGGGGTATGGTGGTTTCTCTGGATGAGCTAGTCGATGCGTTGCCCAAGGCGGAGCGGCTCCATTGGCGGCCGGTGCAGATAGAGCACGTCGTTTGTGATTCTCGCCAGGTGGCACCTGGGGATCTTTTCGTGGCTATCTCTGGGGTTTCGGTGGATGGGCATCGCTTTGTTGGGGATGCCCTTCAGGCGGGGGCGGTGGCTTGTGTCGTTGAGCGCCTTTTGCCAGAGTTGACGGGAACCCCAACGGTGTTGGTGCCGAATTCACGAGAGGCCTTTGCTTACCTCCATGCAGCGCTTCAGGGGTTTCCAGCGCGTCAGCTCAGGGTCATCGGGGTGACGGGCACCGATGGCAAAACGACTACTGTGCGGCTCATCTCGGCGATTTTGCGGGCTGCAGGGCATGCCACTGGCTCGGTGGATTCGGTGAGCGCGTTCATTGGTGGGCAAGAGGTGCCCACTGGCTTTCACACTACCACTCCCGATGCTCCCGAGGTGCAGGCTTATTTGGCAGAGATGGTCTCTCGGGGGATGGAGTATGCCGTGTTGGAGACGACTTCCCACGGGTTGGCCCAGCATCGTGTGGCTGCCTGCGAATTTGACGTGGCGGTAATCACCAACATTACCCACGAGCATCTAGATTACCACAAGACCTATGAAGCCTACCGAGAGGCCAAGGGGCTGCTTTTTCGCGCTCTGGGCCGTTCGTTGTGCAAGCCGGGGATGAAAAAAGTGGCGGTGCTCAATGCCGATGACCCCTCTTATGATTATTTGCGCGCTTTCCCGGCCGATCTATACATCTCTTATGGATTGCGGCGCACTGCCCAGGTACGGCCCGAAGAGATTCAGGAAGGGCCTTCAGGGCTGAGCCTGGTCGTTTCTCTGGGTGGCCGGATACTATCCCTCTTCTCTCCTTTGATAGGACGTTATAACGTTTACAACATTCTGGCGGCAGTGAGTGTGGGTTATGCCTTGGAGCTGCCCATGGAGGCCATCCGGCAGGGAATTTCTGCGATGAGAGGAGTGCCGGGGAGGATGGAGCGCATCGATCGGGGCCAGCCCTTCACTGTGATCGTAGATTTTGCTCACACCCCAAACGCTTTGGAGAACGCCCTACGCACCGCGCGTCAGCTTGCCCAAGGAAAGGTGAGCGTCGTCTTTGGCTGTGCTGGCCTGCGCGACCGAGCCAAACGCCCTTGGATGGGGCGGATTGCTGGGCAGTTGGCAGATCGCGTCTTTATCACTGCCGAGGATCCCCGCACCGAGCCTTTGGAGCAGATCATTGAGGAGATTGCCCAGGGGTGCCTTCAGGCAGGCTGCCAAGAAGGCCAGGACTTTTGGCGAGTGCCCGACCGAGCGGAGGCCATTGCCCAAGCTCTGAGCATGGCACAGCCAGGGGACGTGGTCATCGTCACTGGCAAGGGGCATGAGCGCTCGATGTGTTTTGGCACAGTTGAGCATCCCTGGAGCGATCACGAGGCCATACTACAAGGCTTGCGAGCGTTGGGATATAGTGGTTAACGGACGTGTCCTTTGATGTAGAGCTTGCCGGGGGTGACGCGGATTTCCTCATAGTAGATGTTCTCGCTGGGAAGAGGGACCCCCTGAGAGGTGGAGTATTCTTCAACGAGTTTGTCGATGGCCCCCTTGGCGACGAGCTTGTTAAAACCACTGACAGAGGAATCTAGCTCGACGTCTGTGATGCGCAGATAGGCTTGTCCATCTATTGCCTTGGGGATGCCGCGCACTGTCAGCCCCAAGCTAAGATTCATCTCGGAGGAGGTTGCTTTGAGATGGAGGGTTATCTCCCCATTCCCTAAGGTGATGCGGATGTCCTCGATCTTGACTCCTTCCTGTTCGAATGTTTTGCCAGCAAGAAAAGTGTTCAGCTGTTCCTCCGAGATCTCCACTGAGAAGCTCTGCCCGGCAGTGGCCTGCTTGAGGAACTTGTCCAAATCTTTGGCGCTGGAGAGCGTTGTGGCAGCCGCAGAGGCCTGGGGGATAGCAGTGGCCGCGGCTTTGACAGCGGTGGCTGCTATTTTTGCGGTGCTTGGAGGACTTGGCCTCACAGGCAAGTTCGCAGTGGGGCGGTTCACGTTCTCTCCAGGCACTCTCTGAGCGCGCGCTCCCTGGGGAGGCTTGCTGGGTGCCTTGCTAAAGAGGCTGCTGCAGGAGCAGGCCGAGATGGCTATCCAAACCAGAATCAGGCCCAGTATGGCGAGCCCACGGCGGCAAGAGCGAGACATCTAGAGGCTCCCTTCTACCTCGTCAGGAGGCGAGCAATTTTTCTATGGGGGTATAGTCCATCTCAAAGGCATTGGCTACCGCCGGATGGGTGACCTTCCCATCAAAGACGTTCACTCCTCGGCGCAAGCTGGCGTCCTGAGCGATAGCTCTTTCAAAGCCTAGGTCTGCCAACTTGAGCACATAGGGCAGGGTGGCATTTGAGAGCGCGTAGGTGGCGGTACGGGGCACGGCCCCTGGGATGTTGGGCACGGCGTAATGGATAACCCCATGAACGGTGTAGGTGGGGTGGCTGTGTGAGGTGGGGCGGATCGTTTCGATGCAGCCGCCCTGATCTACGGCGACGTCGATGACTACCGAGCCAGGGGCCATAGAGGCGATCATCTCTTCATTAACAAGTACAGGAGCCTTGGCCCCAGGAACGAGCACAGCGCCGATAACTAGCTCCGCTCGGCGTACCGCTTCGGCGATGTTGCGCCGATTTGAGGCGATGGTGTTCAGGCTGCCATGCATCACCTGATCCAAGTAGCGTAGACGATCCAGGTTGATGTCGATCACGGTAACGCGCGCGCCCAGCCCCAGGGCAACCTGGGCCGCGTTGGTGCCCACTGTCCCCCCACCGATGATGACCACGCTACCAGAACGTACCCCTGGAACACCTCCAAGGAGGATCCCTCTACCCCCTTGGGTTTCTTCCAAGTAGTGGGCTCCGATCTGTACCGTCATTCGGCCAGCGATCTCGCTCATCGGGGTCAGGAGGGGCAAGGAACCATCCTCTCGCTGAACAGTCTCGTAAGCGATGGCGGTGACGTTTTTTTCGATGAGCGTTTGAGTGAGCTCCTGGTTTGCGGCCAAGTGCAAATAGGTAAAGATGAGCAGCCCTGGCCGAAGGAAGCGGTATTCCTCTGGAAGGGGCTCCTTCACCTTGAGGATCATCTCCGCGGCGGCATAGACTTCCTCTGCTGTCCCTATGATCTGCGCGCCGCTCTGCTCGTATTGTTCGTCTGTGAAACCACTCCCCACACCAGCGCCACTTTGTACGAGGACCTGATGCCCAGCGTGGACGAGGGACTCGGCCCCGCCAGGCGTCAGGGAGACGCGATATTCCTTATCCTTGATTTCCTTGGGTACTCCAATAATCATTCTCTGGGCTCCTTTGATCGATTCTCTTCGTTGAGCTCTATTGTGCAATCGTCTCCGACATTCAATTGGCCAGAAAAACCCCTGATGGTCACCCGGCGCCCGATCAAAGAGTGTTCGAGGAGGGCGTTCTCTATTCTCGAATCCTCCTCGATGATTGTATCTCGAACGATGGCGCCCTTGAGATGCACACCTTCGCAAACAGTGGCATAGGGACCAATGATGGAACTCTCGACCTTGGCCGTTTCGGCAATGTATACGGGGGGTATGATGGTACTGCCTTCAAGCTCTCTACTGTGGGCGTGGCCATGTTCAAGGAGGTAGCGGTTCGTGTGGAGCACTGTCTCGGGCTTGCCACAATCCTCCCAGACGGAGACCGGCTCAGTGCCCACAAAGGCCCCTCGCTCGATCATTACCTGGAGAGCATCGGTGAGGTAATATTCTCCCTTGGTGCGAATGTCGTGTTCGAGGAGATATTCGATGGCTTTGACCAGCTCTTTCCCCTCGCGGATATAGTAGACGCCAACGATGGCTTTACGGTGCTCAAAGCCTGAGGGCTTTTCGATGAGCTGGACCACTCGCCCCTCTTTTTCCACTACCACCCCAAAGCGACGAGGGTCTTTTACTTCTTGGACATAGAGGAGCACATCTTCGGGGCGCTCTTCGAGGTTGGTGATGTTTGCCTCAAAGAGGGTGTCTACAAAGATAATCAGACAGGGGCCATCGAGGTGCTCCTTGGCCAGATAGATAGCATGGGCTTGCCCTTTGAGTTCCTCCTGGACGATGTAGCGGGCTGCAAAGTCATAGTTGGCCGAGACATATTCTTTGATCTGGTCGCCTAGCCAGCCGATGATAAAGATGACCTCTTCGATCTCTAAGGGGGAAAGCTTGTCTAGCACATGGGCGAGAACGGGCTTGCCAGCAACGTTCAGCAGGGGCTTGGGTTTGGACCACGTATGGGGACGCATCCTTCTGCCGAGCCCGGCCAAGGGCAAGATGACTTTCATAGTCATTTTATGGACCTCCCTTTCGATGTGGCCGCCCAGGATGGGAGCGGAGAACCAATGCCCCGCTCAGAGCGGGGGCTTTTGTAGATGCCACTCGGTGGCCTGTTCATAGGCGTAGGCTACGCGTAAAATGGTGGTTTCATCATAGGCATCTCCGAGGATCTGTACCCCAACGGGCAGCCCATCGGCAAAGCCACAGGGGATGGAAATGCCGCATACCCCCGCCAGGTTGAGGGAGAGGGTAAAGATATCTCCAAGGTACATTTGTAATGGATCGTCAACCCGCTCGCCAATGCGAAAGGCTGGCATGGGAGTTGTAGGGGCGATGATGGCATCGCATTGCTGGTAAGCCCGATCGAAATCCTCTTTGATGAGGGTGCGTACCTTTTGGGCCTTGAGATAATAGGCATCGTAATACCCGGCCGAGAGAGCATAGGTGCCCAGCATGATGCGACGCTTTACCTCGGCGCCAAAGCCAATTTCTCTCGTCTTGCGATAGGCGTCCCAGATGTCCTTTGCTTCTGGGTAGGAATAGCCATAGCGCACGCCATCATAGCGAGCCAGGTTGGCTGAAGCCTCTGCTGGGGCGATGATATAGTACACAGGGAGGGCGTACTCGGTGTGAGGCAAGGAAACTTCGACGATCTCTGCGCCTAGCTCTGCCCAGACGTCGAGAGCCGCATGTACCGCTTCTGCCACCTTAGCGTCTATGCCCTCGGTAAAGTATTCCTTGGGCACGCCCAAGCGCATTCCTTTAACGTCTGGCTGAAGGGCTTCCACAAAGTTAGGTACAGATAAGTTGGCCGAAGTGGAATCTTTGGGATCGTGCCCAGCGATGGCCTGGAGCAGAATAGCGCAGTCCTTTACATCTTTGCAGAGAGGGCCAGCTTGATCTAGTGAGGAGGCAAAGGCCACCAGCCCATATCGCGAGACGCGCCCATAGGTAGGCTTGAGCCCAGCGATGCCGCAAAAGGCTGCTGGTTGCCGAATGCTTCCTCCTGTATCGGTTCCCAGGGCACCGAGGCATTCATCGGCTGCAACGGCGGCCGCGCTGCCTCCACTAGAGCCTCCGGGGACATGTTCCAGGTTCCATGGGTTGTGGGTGGTGAAAAAGCCCGAGTTTTCGGTGGAAGAGCCCATGGCGAACTCGTCAGTGTTTGTCTTCCCCAGGAGGACACTGCCTAGCTCGCGGAGCTTGGCAACCACAGTGGCGTCAAAGGGGGGGACGAACCCTTGGAGAATGCGTGAGCCACAGGTGGTCTCTACTCCTTTGGTGCAGAGCACATCCTTAATGGCCAAAGGGATGCCCAAGAGAGGATTGTCCTCGCCTTGGGCCCGTCGCTGGTCGGCCTTCTCGGCTTGCGCTAGGGCTTCCTCAGGGGTGATTCGGAGGTAAGCTTTGATTTTGGTCTCTACCGTCTCGATGCGCTGAAGCACCGATCGTGTCAGCTCAACAGAAGAGATCTCTCTTTTCTGCAAAAGTTCGTGAGCCTGGGCAATGGTGAGCTCATATAGTTCCAAGTCTCTTGCCTCCCGTGTTTTGCGTTACAATCCGTCCTTGGGTGCTCACTCGAGGATAGGCTTGACCTTGAAAAAGTTCCCTTTGCGTTGGGGGGCGTTGGCCAAAGCCTCCTCAGGCGAGAGGGAGGGACGTACCTCATCAGGACGGGTGACGTTTCGCATATCGATAACTTGAGCCGTTGGGGGAATAGCGCTCGTATCTAGGCGGTTCAATTTTTCGAAATAGGCGAGGATCTCAGAGAGCTGTTCGGTAAAGAGCTCGATTTCCTCTTCACTGAGGGCCAGCTTGGCCAGCTCAGCGATGTGTAATACTTGATCTCTACTCAACTTCATTTGCAGAGATACCTCCTCTACCCTGGCATGGGCAAGGGCATTATATCACCGACAAAAAGGGGTGCCAAATGGGGAAGGGGTGTCCCCTTTACCTATCCGCCGAGGTGTTTGTGGGAGAGGGCGGGGGAGATTTCTCTTGGGAAGGCGCTTTGCCCAAGAGCTCCAGGTTGACAAAGGGTACGAACAATCTTCGCCCATCGGGGAGGCGTACCTCCGCTCCCTCAGCCTCGATACCGATGCTCGTCTCCTGCGGTGCTGGAGGTAGGGAGACGATCTCTCCCACCAAGCCAAGGAAGGGCGGCCGGGTGATGCGCACGAGAACTCCCTTCTCCCAGGCGGGGCTTTTTTCTTCGCTGGCTTCCTGGGAGGGCAGGGGGATGATGAGCTCTGGGCCATTGTCTTGCCCTTCCCCTCTGCCTGAGAGAACAGCGATGTGCCCGTGGAGGGAGCGAAGCAGCGCAAAGATGGGTTCAGCCATGGGAATGTATCCCATTCCTTCGGTGACGATGACGGGAAGGGAGATGCGCTCACACAGAGAGCGCAGTTGAGGCGCGATGCTCCCCAGGACGAGTCCGTGAAGATGAAACTGCCGCGCACGCAAGAGCACTCGTGGATCTGCCAAGGTGCCTCCCACTAGGATGGTGCCTCGGTAGCGTAGGCTCACCTGGCGCCAGGTAAGCGGCTTGTTTGGACCATCGACCATGGTGACAAGGATGCCCTGGGTTTCGCCACCGCTTCCCCAGATACCTCGGATGAGGGCTCCGATAGTACGAATGGCGACCCCCTGGTGGGGATATTCTTCGATGACCCGTCCAGGGAGGTAAGCTCGGAGCAGATAGTTTTGCGGGTGCCGGCGCAAAAAGAGATAACCTTCATCCACCCTTTGCACTGTGCCGGCAAAGGGGGCCCTGACTGCTCGTCGGGTGAGGCCCAAGTAGCGGATAGCCGCGAGGAGGTCGCCTTTGGCGATCTCTTGACCCTCTTGGACGCAGACGTAGCGGCGCACTTTGTGGACGCTTACTTTGAGGGCTTGGGCAAGGTCGATGACATGAAGCCCTCCTGGGAGCTTTGTTTTGGCGACGATGTCATCTGCTTGAACTCGATCCCCTACGTGTACCAGCACCTCCCCTGGGATGGGGAGGAGGCGCCGGCGGACGATTTCGCTTGAGGGTGAGAAAAAGGTCTCACGAGGAGCTGTTGTCGTCATGGATCAAGCTCCCTAACCATTCTTGTAGCTTGGCGCGGCGGCGCCGAGCGTCTTGGGGTAGCCCTAACGGCCGCCCCCGTGTGTCGATGATGATCCCCAGGCTACCCCCGCGAACCTGGGCTTTTCCTCCTAATCCCTTGCGGCCGAGGCCGATATCAAAGTGGCGGCTGGGCCTGACCTCCACCGTAGCCTGCTCGTTCAGCCCCAAGGGGAAGCGGCGGATCGTGCCCGCAGGGATGTCAGCCTCTGTTACTTGTCCATCCTGACGGATGATGCGGAGGTGGAGGGCGCGGTCCCCATCGCGGGCCTCGCCGATGGGGGCGATGATAGTGCCAAGCTCGCGGAAGCCGTCGCGCTCAAGTACTTGGGCGGCGGCTAGGGGGGCAACTTGGGCCAGTGCACCCAGCTGGGGCCAGAGTGAGGCCCAGTCGATCACCAGGCGGATCAACCCTGTGGGTTGAGCAGCGTCCAGGATGGTGAGGACGGTGAGGCCGTCTTGGACGGTGTGGGAAAGGAGCCCCCCTCGGGCGGCAAGCAGGTCAAAGGGAGGCGTGGTTCTCATGAGGGCGTCTTCTCCTACCCAGAACTGCCCCCGGATGCGGCGCATGGTCAAGAGGAGGGCTTGGCGAGCGAGGGCATGGAGGATCAGGAGATCCTCCATCGTCTGGGGAACGCCCTGGGGGCGTAGGGAAGCGTTTTCTAGGTAAGAGACGAGCTCTCGCGTCTGCATGGGGAAAGGCAACCAACGGCGGATGTCGCGTAAGCCTGATTCCTTAACGACATGCCTCAACCCATAGCTTGTGCCCATGTTGGGGCTAGTTGCCCATTGATACATCTCACTCCGGGCGGCCCCTACATAAGTAGTGTTTCCTCCCACGTCGATCCCCAGCACTCCTTGTGGGAGCTTGTTGCGCCGAGCGATAAAGCGCAGGGTAATGCTCAAAGCTTCACTGGAGGAGAGGATGGCAGAACTGCACCAGCGGCGCAGCCGTCGGTATCCGGGGAGGGTGGCAAGCTTGTTCTGTGAATAGAGGTCCGAGAGCTCACGCTGCAATTCCCCTGGGCTTTCGATGTGGGCGTTAGGGCGCACATTGTCAACCACCCGAAGGTCAAATCCCTCTCCTAGAATGGCCGCGACGGGGCGGCGGGCTTCTTGGTTGCCAGCAAAGACAATCACCGGGCGCTGTTCGGGATTAATGTCTTCGTAGATGTTGGCCAATACCCGTGCGGCGCTTTCTAGTGGAGCGGTGGGCCCGGTATCTACCCCGCCCACCATGAGGATGACATCTGGAGGACTTTGGTGGAGGAGGGCAAGAGTCTTTTTATCCCAGCGGCGTCCGCGAGCTCCTAGAGCGATAGTATGCGTCACTATGGCATTGGCGGTGGCACAGGCCCGCTGGGCACTCTGAATGCTGAGGTCGTTGGTGAGCCCCACAATGATGCATTCCAGTGGCGGGGCAGCGCTAGAGGTGGCTAAGAAGATGTCTGTCCCTTCCCCTGTATCCTGCTCCGGGGAAATGGGTTCTCCTTCGCGGTTCAAAAGGGGACGCTGGGCGATGCGTTCAATCTTTTCAATAGCACGGCGCAGCCCGATGGTGATATCTCCCTCTGCTCCATATGCAGTAGTAGGAGCAGAGGCACAGGCGATCAGGCGGTATATTCCCTCTACCTGGTCGATTAGGCAGACGTGGGTAAGGGTACTCCCAATGTCTGCTACGAGGGCCGATTCGATGGGTTTGTTGTCGTCGCTCATGCGCTATAACCCCATGTTCCCAAAGAGCTTGATCCAATCTCGAAGGAGGAAGGCGAGCCGACTCTGTAGAGCAGCGAAAAAGCTGAGTGTTGCTCCAGCCAGAAGGGCGCCAAAGGCAACCATGATAAAGCCTCTTCCGGCGCCCTGTAGGATACGGAGAAGGCCGTGCCAAAAGCCGCTCCAGGCCCCTTGACCTTTGCCGGTAAAGTGGAAGGCACTCAGCACGGCGATGGTCCCTATGAGAAGGATAAAGGCATCGATGGCATAGGCCCAGCCTACAAGGCCTTGCCCATAGTCTGCTGGGGAGAGGGAGACGACAGAGGCCTCAATTTGAGGTACCAGGGAGCCTGTCAAGGCGCCGCCCAAGGCTAGCCCGGCCCCAGTGCCAAAGAGCACTCCCAGAGGCAGATTGCCCAAGGTAGATAGTGAACGGACCCCTCTGGTTAGGAGAAGCAGCCCCAGTGCAAAAAAGAGCCCGTAATACCAATAGGCCTGAGGGTTAGCCAAAAAGAGTTTTGCCCTTGGCCAGAGAACTTGGGTCCAGGCGAGGGCTCCAGCATAGCCGGCAGCGATTCCTACAAAGAGATATTCGGCTAGGCGAAAAGCGGGGTTCTCGCCAAAGATGAAACTCAGCACCGCTAGGGTGAGGAGTGCAGCGACCCAAGTACCTATAGTGCTGGCTGTGCCTGCCGGCAGTGCATTCATCACGTTTGCCAGAGTCTCTAGCATAGGTCCTCCCGACTCGGCCTACCGACGGGGTTCCTTACCGGACCCGCCGGGTTGAGCTCAGGTAAAGCACATTGCTGATGACGGCGATGAACAAAAGAGAGAAAAAGAGGGCAGTATAAGCGTCACTCGTCCAGGTGAGGAACGAGCGACGCCCCATGGCTGCTTCGAGTTCGATGGCCCCGGGTGTTCCGGGGAGAAGGGTGCTCAGCTGGCCCGACTGGCGGTAGGGAACGAGCATAGGCGCAATGCGGGCCGTCACGAGGGCGTGGAGGGGTATCTCGGGATTGCGGCTTTGGATCTGCTCGATCCAGCGGCGGACGGTGGTCTCATCGTCCGCAAAAAGGATGATCTGCTCAAAATCTGCCAAGGTGGCGAGCCCTCTGGTGACGGGCAGTTCGCCGAGGGAGCGCCGTTGTAAATAGTCCTCTTTAAACGCATCGCCGAGAGAGCTGTTCAAGGTGCGCAGGCCTGCTTCTTGCCCTGGGAGATACCCCAAAATGGCATAGCTTTGTCCATAGCGGTAGGCGGGAACTTGGTCAGAAAGTTGCCGCAGGACCTGTTCCGCAAGGCCAATGCCAGCTGGTTGAGTGCTCAGAGCTACAATGTGTACGGAGCGCTGGGCCAGCTGCCGGGTTATATCCAGAGCTAGAGGGTTCATCTCTCCAGCATAAGCGGGATCATAGTCAAAGGCGAGGAGTACTGTGGCTCCTTGGGGAAGACTATTCAGTGATTGGAGTAAAGTGGTGACGTCCTCTCGGGGAGTGATCCAAGAGGCGGTAAAGCCACCGCTAAAATAAGGAACGATGGCGATAAGTAAGACGAGAATGTAGAGGATGAGCCTTCCTATAGGGGAGAGAGCCCTTGTCCTTGGGGTGCCAAGCACGCGAGCCTGCTCACGGAGAGGGGCCGGCTCGGTGGCAATCTGCTGGAAAAGCTCGGCGTCGCGACGTTCTGTTTCATCGGGAAAGTGCACTTGGCGTGGCTCAGCGCGATGGGGCAGTGCCACAGCAGCCTCCAGCGGGAGCAGTTCCTCCAAGCCCTCCAGAGGGTTAGGAACGGGTACAGGAGGATGTTCTGGCTTTGGAAGGATTTCTTCTTCCACAGAAGGTTCTTCTGTTATCTCTTCCTCCGTAGTCTCGGGGGTTTCCTCTTTCTCGGTGGGAGGGGCAGTAGAGGCCGTCTCCTCCGAGGGAGCCTCTGCTTCTGTTGGAGGAAGCGGTTCCTCTGGCGCTTCGCTAGGGATGAGTTCGGCTAGGCAGCGCCGGCAGAAGACGGCTTCGGCTGGGTTCAATGCCCCACAGACGGGGCAGGCCCGATAAAAGAAGCCCTCCAACGAGGCGCCACAGGCCTCACAGGTCTTGGCCCCTTCTGGATTTCGGTGCTGGCATACTGGGCAGACGATCATCTCGTGCTAGCTCCTATTCCCCTGTGTAGGGCCGATCCACTGCCAAAAGAATCCGCAGCGAGGTGGCAATGGTCCCCAAAGCGATCCCCAGGATGAGCCCGCGGGTCGCTGCCGTGACAGGTACACGCATCAGCCAATCTCTGATGATGGCGAGAGAGGGGGAGATGGCCCCAACGAAGGGGAGCTGGGTAAAGAGAACGAGTAGGCTGGTGACGAGCAGAATCAAAGCCTCGATGTTGCGTAGGCGGAAGGCTCGATATGCGGCGCTGACGACAAAAAAGGCCAGCAGTGCGGTCATTGTCGATTGCAGGGGCACATAGAGGTAGCGGAATATCCAGCGGAGTGTTCCCGAATGGGGAAAGGCGATACCTACGGCCATCGTGATGAGCATTGCCAAGATGAGGGAGAGGCTCAGCCCGCGGCTGCCTTCCCCTGTAGCCACTCGATGAACATGGGTACCTAGGATGTTCAAGAGCCCAAGCAGGAGGGCAAAGGCAGCAAGGATGGTGACTCCTTCCACGAGCACTGCCCCGAGGGCATCAAGTTGTGGATTGGGGATGATAAAGTCCGCGAGAGATAACACTCCACAGAGGATGGCGACGATGAGAGGCAGAGTCTTTTTCATCGCTCCTCCCTATCCTAGGTATCCCAAGGAGGTCAAAATGGACCCCACAAGAATGGTTAGGATGATGATGATCCGCATCAAGTCTTGCGAGGCTAGACTGCCCAGATGGCTGGGTTTATCAAGGTAGGCTCCCGCTGCAAAGACTTCTTCGCCAATGACCGTCTCGTCTAGGGAGCTCTGCATAAGCGCTGCTGCCGTAGGAGGGGCTACTCCTCCTAGGCGGCTCATCTCTTTGGAACTTGTCGCTTCGGCCAGCCAGAGTCCTTCAGCTCCAAAGTGTCCGAGGAGCACGTTGGCCAGGTAAGGCCGGGCGCGCAGAGAGTCGAAAGCCCCCACTGCATAAGCGAATGGATGAGGACCGTAGAATTGAAGCTCCCGGCGACTGTACTGCTCGGGGAAGCCTGCCTCGGCCCGCGCCCGCTGAAGGATCCCCTGAGCGGCTGTGAGGATGGTTGGATCGCCTGTGGTGCCCAAGGTAGCTTGGTTGTACTGGGCGGCTTGGCGAGCGATATAGCCAAAGACGGTTAGCCCCATCAACGCTTCGGGGGTGGCAGGGGTGCCGATGCCTCCGGACCCCATTCCTACGTGGATAACATGGCCGCTCTCTGCCGCTTGGCTCACAAGTTCACAAAGCCGCTTGTAAGCGGCGATGGGACGCAGTGGGAAGCGAGCCCCACTTTTGGCTCGGAGGGTAAAGAGGATGAAAAAAGGGACAAAGATCAGGAGTACAATCCAAGCCCCTAGATCGATCTTTTGTGTGACGAGCAAGACGTTTTCCATCTGTTTACTCCCGCGTGTGTGGGCCAGGGCGCCCGCGTTCCAGCATGCGGATGAATTCCTCTGTTTGTTCCCTGTTCTCCAGAAGCGTGGCGTAGCGCCGGATATTGGTTCCCCTTTCCGGACCAAAGAGTGGCTCTGTTAAAAGGAGAAGTTGGCTGGTGAGAAAGCCCAGCGGTTTAAAGAGTTCAAGCAAAAAGAGCGCAGGAGTGGCAAAACCTCCCTTGACGATTACCTCAGCAGCCTCTCTCAAGGGATCGTCCAATTGGCTTTCCCAGGGATTCTCATTCATCGCCAGAGATTCCTCGTCTTTTGCGTAGCCAGTGAGCAATGCTGGCCAGCAACCTATGTAACCAGCCCCAAAAGCCTTCTTCCTTGGCGCGGATAGCCCGAATGGCCCTCTGGGCCAGCTGGCCTGTGGGTTGGGCGAAAAAGGCCTCCTGCTCGTCTACGAGGTCTTCCAAAATGGGCAGGGAGCCTGCATCCCCTACTGTTGCCAAGCCCTTGGCTGCAGCCCAACGCAGAGCGGGGTCTGGCCCGAGGGCACAATTCTCCAGGATTCGACGGGCCTTGCCTGTCGAAGAGTGGCCCAAGGCAAGCGCTGCTTTTAGGCGAACAGCTGGGTGTGCATCTTGAAGAAGCTTTGCCAAGTCGGCCGTGGCTTTTTCTGCTCCTATCTGCCCCAAGGCCTCGGCGGCAGCAAGGCGAACCCAGGGCGAGGGGTCTTCCAAGAGGGCAAGGAGAGGCTTTGTAGCCTCTAGAGCGCGCATCTGCCCCAGGGCTGTAGCTGCACTTGCCCGCACGCTGGGATCTTGCTCCTGTAGGGCCTCCAGGAGCAACGGTATCGCTGGTTCATAGCCCCAGAGCCCCAAGGTATCCGCCGTCGCAGCTCGCCGATGGGCCTCCTTTGCCTGTAGATTCTTTTGTAAAAGAGCCAGAAGCTCTTCGCATCCTATCGTGGGGGCTCTTAGCCCCAAGTGACTATGCCTCTGCGTGCGCTTGGCTAACAGGGCGAGTGCCTCGCTAGCTTCTCGACGGACGAGGGGGTCCCCTGCGCCGAGAAAATCAACGAGTCGAGGGATAGCATCTTCTAGTTTGCCCTGAGCTAAAGAAGCGATCTCCTGGCAACGGGCGAGGATCTCTTCTCCTTCCGCGATCCTTTGTTGAAGGACTGCTTTTTGCACACTCGCCGAGCTTTTCAAGCGCTCCTTCTCCGGATTATGATGCGCTTTCCTATATTTTTCAAGGCGAAGAGCAGTATACCATGCCCGTCCGTGTGCTGCAAGCTGCTTTTAGGTCTTGGAGCGAGGGCTGGACAATGGGGAGTGTGCCCTGCGTTTGGAGCCATCCTTTGACATGCCTAGGGAGGAATCCTACAATCCCAAGTATAGCTGGCTTGGAGGGAAGAAGAGATGAAGTTGCTTACTGTGGACGAGATGCGCCAGCTGGAAAAGGCAGCGGACGAAGCTGGCCTAAGCTATGCGGAGATGATGGAAAACGCAGGGCGTGCTGTGGCCCTGGCGATCAAAGAGCGCTTCCCCAAAGGGGGATGGGCCCTTGTGTTGGTGGGGCCAGGGAACAACGGAGGCGATGGCCTGGTGGCGGCACGCTATCTGCACGAGTGGGGTTTTGACGTAGTGATCTATATTTGGAAGCGTGCCCGCAAAGAGGACCCCAACCTCGTTCGCGTCCAGGAGAGGGGGCTCCCCATTTTTAGGAGTGAGGAAGATGAGGGCTGGAAGTTGCTAGAGGAGCGCGTGCGCCGTTGCGACATTTTGATAGATGCCCTTTTGGGCACTGGAGCCAAGGGAGAACTACGAGGCGACTTGCCGGAGCTTTTAAAAGTGGTCCGCCGAGCCCTTGGAGAGCGCGTGCAACGGGAGGGCAAACAGGTGCTTCACACCCTTTATGAGGGCCAGGGAGCAAGAGATCGGGGCCCATTTATCGTAGCGGTGGATGTGCCTTCGGGCCTGGATAGCGATACGGGGACGATAGATGAGCGGGCCTTGCCGGCAGATCTTACCGTGACCTTTGCCTATCCCAAGCGGGGACTCTTTCTCTTCCCCGGAGGGCGCTGGGTGGGGGAGCTGCTCGTGGCAGATATTGGCATCGATCCTCGCCTCGTGCCAGAGACCTTGGAGGTGGCCACGGCTCAAGAGATCGCAAAGATGCTACCAGCGCGCCCCATTGATGCTCACAAGGGAACTTTTGGCAAGGTGTTGGTTGTTGGGGGCTCGACAAACTATGTAGGAGCTCCTTGCCTGGCAGCGGAGGCAGCCTATCGTAGCGGGGCGGGTTTGGTAACCTTGGCCGTGCCCCAACCGATCTATCCTTCGGTGACGGCTAAACTCACCGAGGCGACCTTTGTTGTGCTCCCCAGCGATTTGGGCGCCTTGGTCCCTGAAGCTATCAAGGTGCTGGCTGATTGGGTGGAGGGCTATCAGGTGCTCCTTTTGGGCCCAGGTTTGGGGCAGGATCCCAAGACGGGAGAGTTTGTCCGAGCTCTGGTTCACGGGGAGAAAAAGCCTGGGGCTAAGCGAGTGGGCTTTGAGGTGCCCCAGGAGGAACCTGAGGACCAGGAGATTTCCCTGCCTCCCTTGGTGCTCGATGCCGATGCCTTGAACTTGTTGGCCCAAGATTCGGGTTGGTGGGAGGGACTGCCGGCGAATAGTGTGCTCACGCCCCATCCTGGGGAGATGGCTCGGCTCTGGGGATGTGAGGTGCAGGAGGTGCAGAGGGATCGCCTGGACTTGGCTCAGCAGGCAGCTGTCAAGTGGGGATGCACGGTGCTCCTCAAAGGGGCCTATAGCATTGTCGCCTCGCCAGATGGCCGGACTATGGTTATCCCCTTTGCGAATCCTACCTTGGCTACTGCCGGCACGGGGGATGTCCTTGCCGGAACCGTGGCGGGCTTGATGGCTCAAGGGCTTGCCAGCTATGAAGCGGTCGTCTGTGGAGCTTTCCTCCATGGTTTAGCTGGTGAGCTCAGGCGGGAGGAGCGTGGTTCAGTAGGTATGTTGGCGGGGGAACTTCTCGAGTATCTCCCCAAAGCCCTTGAACAGCTTCGTAGGTAAAGGGAATAGAGCAGAGCTCTCAACTGAGAGCTCTGCTCTGACCTCTATCTTTAGGGATGTATTCCAGCTCTGGCTTATGCTTCCTCTTCGGCCGATTCCGCGGCTTTGCCCGATTTGGCAGATTCTAGTTGAGCCAGCAGTTCCTCCTTTTTCCGTGCGGCTGCGCGTTTGCCCTCTTCTATCGCCTCTTGGAAACGGACCTTTTGCTCTTCCAAGAAGGACTGCCCTTTGGCAGTGAGATCGCTGGCCCGGTCTTTTAGCTCGATGCTCTTCTCGCGAAGCTGATTGCGGATCTCCTCTCCAGGAGCAGGAGCAAAGAGGAGAGCCAGGACTGCACCCACAAACGCACCCACGACGAACCCTACCAGGAAATTGCCAGAGCTCTTTTCTCTTGCCATGTTTGCCTCCTTCACGTTGAAGATAAAGATTTTACGCTTAGGAATGATCCTCTTTGGATTTCTGTCCCTTTGCGGCACGGCCGATAAAGATAAGATTGCGCAAAGCTGCGCGCGTCCCTGTGGTAAAGCTCTTGACCTTGACTAATGGGTTTACCACCGTTTGGCTAACGATATCCACTGTACCATGGACAGTATTCACCGCTTCGGTCGTTGTGTCCAGGATGGGAGCGATCTCCTCGCGCAGAAGTCTAGCCAGCTTGCGTAGTTGTACAAGCACAAGGCATAAAAGCACCCCGATGACAATCGATTCGAGGGCCAGCAGCACGATGGCTATATCTCGAACAGCTGCAAGTGCCTGTCCCATTCTTTTCCTCCTAAGCCTGTGCCGCAGGGATTTTTTGACTGCATAGTCTTCAGCTTCTTTCTATTCTATCACACTTTGAGCCAGCGTGCAACGAGCATTGCAATCCAGCAGCACAAAGTTCCCTCAATGATGTGTACTTGGCCGACAAGCAGCCAGTGAAAGCCGAGTGCTTCGGCAATCCCTTGGCCGATGGCAAAGCCTATTAGCCCTACAAACCAGTAGAGGACGAGGTCGACAAAGCTGCGGCCAAGGAGGAGGTGAAAGAGAGCGGCCCACATAGTGGCCAGGGTTGAGCTAATGAGAAGGGCTGGAGAAGTAAAGATCATGCCGCTAGCACTCCTTTACTGTTAGGGCCTGCACGATGATCCCGCCTCCGAGGACTTCCTCTCCCTGGTAAAGAACGATGGACTGCCCGGGCGTGATATCGCGTAGAGGATGGGCAAAGATCGCTTTGGCCCGTCCTTTCTCTGAAGGCCACACGTAGGCTTTGGCTCGCCGAGCTCGGTAGCGAATTTTAGCTTCCACCTCTGTTCCTTCTGGGAGAGGAGTACCGGCGATATAGCTCATCTCTTCTGCCAAAAGGGCATTGTGTCCCAGCTCTTCTGCAAAGCCCACGATGAGGGCATTGTGTGCGGGGTCTATCTGCAGCACATAGAGGGGCCGCGGTGCCGAGATGCCCAGCCCCTCACGCTGGCCGATGGTGTAAAAGGGCAATCCCTTGTGCTGGCCCAAGAGCTTTCCGGCGGTATCATAGATCGGCCCTGGTGTGACGGTCGAAGGAGCATATTCTTGGATGAAGCGTCGATAGTCCCCTTTGGGTAGAAAGCAGATATCTTGGCTCTCGGCCCGCTCGGCCACTGGCAACCCCCGTTGCCGGGCAAAGGCACGCACCTGGTCTTTGTGCCACTCTCCCAAGGGAAAGAGGAGATGGTGAAGCTGTTTTTGAGAAAGCATGTAGAGAAAATACGATTGATCTTTGCGGGGATCAACTCCGCAAAGAAGATGGTAACCGTCCTCGCGTCGTTCTTTCCGCACATAATGCCCTGTGGCGAGGTAATCGTAATGCCTTTCGAGCGCATAGTCCAATAAAAGACCAAACTTGATTAGTCGGTTGCAGCGCACACAGGGGTTGGGGGTGCGTCCTTGGCTATATTCGCGAACGAAAAAGTCCACGATCCTTTGACGAAAAGTTTCCTGAAGGTCAAGCACATGGTGGGGGATGCCCAAGATGCGGCAAACGGCGCGTGCGCTGAGCACAGCGGCGTCTCCACCTTTGGGAGCAGAGCTCTTCCAAAGGCGCATCGTTATGCCCTCTACATGATAACCGCGCTCCAAAAGGAGCGCGGCGGTAACCGAGCTATCTACTCCCCCACTCATGGCGACAAGTACGCGCTTCTGGGCCATTTAGAAATCCTCAGGACGTTCCTCAGGGTGCTTGCTGAAATAGTCCTCTAAGGCGGCCCTCAGGGCGCTGGCTGCCAAGATGGAGCAGTGGATTTTGGCCTCGGGGAGCCCGCCGAGGGCCTCCGTGATCTTTTCGTCGCTCAACTCGGCGACGACTTCTATCGGTTGACCTTTAATCATTTCAGAAGCGATGGAGCTGGAGGCAATAGCGGCAGCGCAGCCAAAGGTGCGGTATTTGACGTCAACAATTTTGCCATCGCGCACTTTGATATAAAGCTCCATCATATCTCCGCAAACAGAGCTCTCTACTTTGCCATAGCCATCGGCATCCTCGATGACTCCTACGTTGCGAGGGTTAGTAAAGTGTTCAATGACAATGTTCGAATACATCTTACCTCCCAGGTCGTCGCCTTTTTAGCGCGTGGGTTTATGTGTAGGCTGGTGAGATAGCCCGAAGCTTTTCGACGATTTGGGGGAGGATGGCGAGAACAAACTCCACATCCTCAGAGGTATTCCGCCGGCCCAGGGTTAACCGCAGGCTGCTGCGTGCAAGCAGAGGGTCGATGCCCATGGCCAGGAGCACATGCGAAGGGGTGCTCTCTCCAGAGCTACAGGCAGAGCCAGTGCTCGCAGCTACCCCCGCCAGGTCGAGCTGCATGAGAATGGCCTCGCCATCGATGCCTTTAAAAACAAAGCTGGCATTGTTTGGTAGCCGCTGGGTGGGGTGCCCCGTCAGTTGGGCGTCGGGGATGCGCTCTAGGACCCCTTGGATGAGTCGGTCGCGTAAAGAGCGAAGGCGAGCAACCTCGCTTTCCATCTCTTCATAGGCTAATTGTAGGGCTTTGGCCAAGCCGACGATATAGGGCACATTCTCTGTGCCAGCTCGCAGATGGCGTTCTTGGCCTCCTCCCGTCTGAATGGGAAGAAGAGGGGTCCCCTCACGCACATAGAGTATCCCCACCCCTTTTGGCGCATAGAATTTGTGGCCCGAGAGGGAGAGAAGGTCTACATGAAGCTTGTCGACGTTCAAAGGGAGGTGCCCCCCTGCCTGGACGGCATCCGTATGGAAGAGGATTCCCTTTTCGCGGGCGATCTTGCCGATCTCAGCGATGGGTTCGATGGTGCCTACCTCGTTATTGGCGTACATTATCGAGATGAGCACCGTCCGCTCGGTGATCGCCCGGGCCACATCGTCGGGGTCAACGAGCCCGAAGGAATCCACGGGCAGGTAGGTGATCTCCATTCCAAACTCTTTGGCCAGCTGCTCGCAAGTGTGGCCGATGGCATGATGTTCAATGGGGGTGGTAATGATGTGATTGCCGCGTCCTTTTAGTGCAAAGGCCACGCCCCGCAAAGCCAAGTTATCGCTTTCGGTGCCACAGCTTGTAAAGATAATCTCGGAAGGTTTGGCTCCTAAAAGCTCGGCCACCGTTTGGCGAGCTTTTTCGACGGCGGCCCGCGCTTCGCCACCTGCCCGGTGAATGCTTGAAGGATTGCCAAACTTTTCCTCAAAGTAGGGCAGCATCGCCTCGACAACCCGAGGATCTACCGGCGTCGTCGCAGCATGATCTAGATAGATGAACCGAGAGGCCATAGGCTTACTCCCATAGGGCTCTGTTTTCGCTATCCCCTCCCCTAGGGAAGGGAAGAGGCACCTTCTTTAGAGATTGCAGAACGTACATAATCTCGAAGGACTTGGAGCTCATCCTCTAGCTCCCGCACCCGGAGGTCCAGCCGCCTGCAGGCCTCGGCCACGGGGTCGGGCAGGCGAGCATGGTCCAGTTGAAGATCAGGTGCAGGGCGCCTCCTGATGTGTGGCCCGCGGACCACTCTGGCAGGTACACCCACGGCAGTGGAATCTGCCGGCACCGAATTGATGACCACGGCCCCTGAGCCGATCTTGGCGTTATCTCCAATGGTGATGGGCCCAAGGATGACCGCGTTTGAGCCAATGACCACGCTATTGCCGATGGTGGGATGGCGTTTGCCCTTGTGCAGCGAAGTGCCCCCAAGCACCGCTCCCTTGTACATCAGCACATCGTCGCCGATCTCGGTCGTCTCCCCAATAACGATGCCCATGCCATGATCGATAAAAAAGCGCCGACCGATGGTGGCCCCTGGATGGATCTCGATCCCTGTCAGAAAGCGGTTGATGTGAGAGATAAAACGAGCCAGCCAACAGAGACGGCGGCGCCAAAGGGCGTGGGCGATGCGATGTAGCCAGATGGCATGAAGGCCGGGATAGCAGGTCAACACCTCCCACCAGGTACGGGCGGCAGGATCCTTCTCAAAAACTGTTTGGATATCCTCTTTGAAAAGGGCTAGTAGCTTTCTCATAGGGGTCCTTTCCGCTCCGGCATTGCTCCAAGAGGTCTGCCAGAGAAGTGTTGTCCAGGGTTTCCTTTAGACGCTCTGAAATAAGTTGCCAGACACTACGAGTAGCACAGACGGGCTCTCTGGCACAATTAGTCCCGTCTGTGCGCATACAGTCCAAAGGCATTAGACACCCTTCGACAGCACGGAAAACGTCCCCTACGCTGATCTTGGCGGGATCTTTGGCCAGCACGTAGCCCCCATGGGCGCCGCGAATACTCTCCAGCAAGCCCGCACGACGGAGAGAGGCGACGATATGCTCGAGGTACGAAAGCGACAATTCTTGCGCTCGAGCCACCTCGCTGAGCGGCGTCGGCCCCTGGCCGTATCGCCGGGCGAATTCCACCATCGCCCGCAGACCAAAACGTTCCCGAGAGGAGAGCTTCATGCTGGTGAAAAAAATCCCCACTAAAAAATCGGAATTATCTTAGCACATTCTTCCCTGGGCGTCAAAGGGGCACTTTCCTCCCCAAAGAGGTAGAGGAAAGGGAGTGGAAGGGGGAGAACCCTCAGACTGAACCTTGGCTGGCTGGCTGAAGCTCTGGCCAGAGGGTAAGGTGCCGGCGGTAGACGCGAGAGATGAGCTCACGCTTACCGACGTCGTAAGGTTGAATCTTGACGGTCATGCTTTCGATCCGCTGGACGATGTCGGCCGAATCGTAGTTCAGGGTGATGGTGGGGAGATCGCCAGCCAGGAGAAGCTCACGGATCTGAGGAGAGACTTCGCCCACTTGCTTACAGGAGAGGATCAGCCCTGCGAGCCCTTGCCCATGCTTGCGCAGCAGGCGTTCATGGATAAGGAGTACAGCTAGGATCACGTCATTCGCGTTCACTCCCACGATGACGGCATCTCCTGGCTCAAGGAAGGGCTCATAGCCGAACTCTAGGCTGATGACCTTCAGGTTGCGCACAAGGCGACAGGCGCCCGTAAAGTCCTCAGGGGCAATGATCTCCATGGCGCTCTCGGGCTTTTTGGCAAAGTATTCGACGATGAGGCGCATGGTGGGTAGTTCGAGCTCGGGTATCTCGGGGACGAACCCCAGGATCTGAGGCGGGGTCTGCACCTTGAGGTAGCGACCATAGAGGCTCTGGAAAACCTGGGTATAGTATGTTTCCAGATAGTGGCGCACTTTGTGCATTTTGGACGGAATGACGGCGTTGATGATTAGTCCATCGATGCGGGTACCTAGGTGATCGAGGGCCATGAGGTAAGGAAAGACCTCGTCGATGGTGCTGCCGATGCCCGCTCTCGTCACCAGGATGGCAAAAAGGGGCACGCCCATCTCGCGCAGGGTGTTGATGACATCGGCGTTTGAGATCCCTGCCACCGAGCCGACCCCGGGCTGGCCTGTGCCCTCTACGATGACGATCTTTTTCCCCAGGGCGACTTGCTCATAGGCCTCGCGGATGCGCTCAAGGAACTCCTGGCGTCCCTCGAGAGGATCCCCTTGGGCGGCTTCCTCAATGTATTTGGATGTTAGCCCGCCTCGCCAGACGACGGGGCTGGTTTTCTCATAACCGTGGCACTGGATGTTCATCAGTGAGGTGATGAGTACGGCGTCTTTGTCTGCCTCGATGGGAACGCCCTCCCCGCTGAGCACCGTCAGGGTTTGTTGCCCCACGGGCTTGATATAGCCGATATCGTCAACGGTATAACCGCTCTCTGGGGCGGTGAGTTTGGCGATGATCCCGATGCAGGTCACCGTCTTGCCGATATTCCGTGAGGTGCCGAGGACGAAAACCGTTGGGGGATACGCCGGGGGCCTCATCTATCGCTCCTTCCTCTCGGCCGCTGGGGCTTGAACAAGCCTGCCATCAATTGACATTTTACATGTTATCCTCTCTCTTGGGCGGTGTCAACTCTTTAGGGCTTGGAGCTTTGTTCTAGATCTCACAAAGTGGATTTGCGTTTTGTTTTCTTTCGATGTAAGATAGCTTCGAAAATTTTCACATCAAGGGAGATGGCTATGTTGGATATGTTCTTTAACCCCCGCTCCATCGCCGTCGTCGGCGCCTCTGAGAACCCTCAAAAGCTGGGCCATGCGATTTTGGCGAACCTCATCGATAGCGGTTTCCCAGGGCGGCTTTATCCTGTGAATCCCAAGGCGGAGGAGATTCTGGGGCTCAAGTGTTATCGTTCCGTTCTCGATATTCCTGGGGCACTTGATCTTATTGTTGTGGTCATTCCAAGCAAGTTTGTATCCTCTGTCCTCGAAGAAGCCGGCCAGAAGGGAGTCCAAGGAGCCATCATCATTTCGGCAGGCTTTCGTGAGGCGGGTGCTGAGGGGGCCGAGCGAGAGAAGCAGCTTCTTGAGATCGCTCGGCGCTATGGCATGCGCATTGTGGGGCCCAACTGTTTGGGAATTATCGATACACTTGTGCCGATGAATGCCTCGTTCGCAGCGGGTACCCCGTCCAAGGGAAATATTGCTTTTATGTCTCAGTCTGGAGCGCTTTGCACCGCCATCCTGGATTATGCCTTGGCTGAGAATATCGGTTTCTCTCATTTCGTCAGCCTGGGCAACAAGGCGGATGTGGATGAGGTATCGCTGTTAGAGGCTTGGCGGGATGATCCCGATACGGATGTCATCATCGCCTATATTGAGGGCCTACGAGATGGGGCTGAGTTCATTCGCCAGGCCCGCAAGACGGCTCGCCAGAAACCGATCGTTGCAGTCAAGTCTGGGCGTACTGCTTCAGGCTCTAAGGCGGTCTCTTCCCATACGGGGAGCTTGGCGGGCTCTGATGCGGCCTATGATGCGGCCTTTCTCCAGAGTGGGGTGTTGCGGGCAGATTCTGTCCAGGAGCTCTTTGATTATTCGACGGCTTTTGCCTATCAGCCTCTTCTCCAGGGGAACCGTATAGCCATTGTGACGAACGCTGGTGGCCCTGGCGTGATGGCCACAGATGCGCTGGAGCGCAATGGGCTGGTTTTGGCTCAGCTTCAGCCTGAGACGGAGCAAGTGCTTGCGGGTGCCTTGCCGCCTGCGGCGAATATTCACAACCCCGTTGATGTACTGGGAGATGCCCGGGCCGATCGCTACGAGAAGGCACTGGAGACGGTCCTCCACGATCCAGGGGTTGATGGAGCGCTTATTATCCTCACCCCGCAGACCTCTACCGAGATCGTCAAGACGGCCGAGGCATTGGTGAGGGTCAGCAAAGTTTCGGATAAGCCGATTACGGCCTGCTGGATGGGCAAGAAGGAGGTCTCGGCGGGGATCGAGGTGCTTGCCCAGAATCACGTGCCCAACTATCCCTTCCCCGAGCGAGCAGTGGCTGCTTTGGGAGCGATGTACAAGTATTGGCTATGGAAGCAACAGCCCGAACCACGCATCGAGGCTTTCGATGTAGATAAAGAAGCTGTGGCAGAGCTCTTGAAAAGGGTGCGTCAGGAGGGGCGCAACTCTATTGGGGATGCGGAGGCGCAGACGATTCTCAAAGCCTATGGCATCACCACTCCGCAGTCCAAAGTGGCTGCAACCCCAGAGGAGGCCGTGGCGTATTGCGAAGAGATTGGCTACCCTGTAGTGATGAAAATCGCCTCGCCCGACATTCTTCACAAATCGGACGTGGGGGGCATCATCGTAGGGGTTAAGAACGCGGAGGAGGTGCGCCAGAGCTTTGCCACTCTTGTTGAGCGGGCTAGGGCCCACCGCCCCGATGCAACCATTTGGGGTTGCCAGATTCAGGAGATGGTCACGGATGCCCGTGAGATCATCATTGGGATGAACCGGGATCCTCAGTTTGGTCCACTGATGATGTTCGGTTTGGGGGGCATTTATGTAGAGGTACTCAAAGACGTCACCTTCCGGGTGGCTCCCATGTCGCGGGAACAAGCCCGTGAGATGGTGGAATCGATTCGCTCCTATAAACTGCTGACAGGTGTGCGGGGGCAGCCCCCAGCTGACATCGATGCTGTAGTGGAGACGATTCTGCGCGTTTCTCAGCTGGTGGTTGACTTTGACGAGATCGCGGAGCTTGATATCAACCCCCTCCTTGTGCGTGAAGAGGGCAAGGGCGCCGTCGCAGTTGACATGCGGCTCATTCTCAAGTAGCATTAGAAAAAGCAGTAGGGGTTTCTTCTGGCCGGGGAGCCGCTGGGAAAGGGAAAAGGGTTGCTATGAGAGCCTCTCGAGAGAAGCGAGAGGCTCTTTATCCGTAAGGTTGATCCTAACGACAGAGAGGCAATCTCTGAGGAAAGGAGAGTGAGGATGACTATCATTATTGAGGTAAAGGCGCGTGAGATTTTGGATTCGCGGGGGAACCCTACCGTTGAGGTGGATGTAGTTCTCTCTTCGGGGGCAGTGGGGACCGCTGCTGTGCCCTCGGGAGCTTCGACGGGTGTTCATGAGGCCGTTGAGCTGCGCGACGGCGATGCCAAGCGTTTTGGTGGCAAGGGCGTGCTCAAAGCGGTCAAGAACGTCAATGAAGTCATTGGCCCCAAGTTGGTGGGGATGGATGCTCTGGATCAGATCGCCATTGACAACCTGATGCGCGAGTTGGATGGAACCCCCAACAAGGCCAAGCTGGGGGCCAACGCTATTTTGGGCGTCTCTTTGGCAGTGGCCAAGGCGGCGGCAGCGGCTTTGGAGTTGCCCCTCTATCGTTATATTGGGGGCGTTAATGCCCACACCTTGCCTGTGCCAATGATGAATATCCTCAATGGCGGCAAGCATGCGGCGAACAGCACCGACCTGCAGGAATTCATGATTATGCCGGTGGGGGCATCTTCGTTTAGTGAGTGCCTGCGCTGGGGCGCCGAGATCTATCATAGCCTGAAGAAGGTTCTGGCTGATAAGGGCTTGAATACAAACGTGGGCGACGAAGGCGGCTTTGCTCCTTCACTCAGCTCCAATGCTATGGCTATCGAGGTGATTCTTGAGGCCATTGAACGGGCCGGTTATCGTCCAGGGGAGGACGTCTGGATCGCCCTTGACCCCGCGTCCAGTGAGATCTATGAGGATGGCAAGTACCATCTCAAGCGAGAGGGCCGAGTGCTTTCCAGTGAGGAGATGGTCGAGTTCTATGTGGATTGGGTCTCCAAATATCCCATCATCTCCATCGAGGATGGCATGGCTGAGGACGATTGGGATGGCTGGGTCAAGCTGGTCGAGGCCTTGGGAGACAAGGTGCAGCTCGTTGGGGATGATCTCTTGGTCACCAACGTGGAGCGTATTCAGAAGGCGATCGATCTCAAAGCGGCCACTGCCCTGCTCTGCAAAGTGAACCAGATTGGCACGCTTACCGAGGCTATCGCTGCTGTAGAGTTGGCCCATCGGGCCGGCTGGACGAGCATCGTTTCGCACCGCTCTGGTGAGACGGAAGATGCCACCATCGCCGATATCGTCGTGGGTTTGAACACGGGCCAGATCAAGACGGGGGCTCCTTGCCGAAGCGATCGGGTGGCCAAGTATAACCAGCTCTTGCGCATTGAGGAGGAGCTGGGAAGTGCTGCCTACTTCCCTGGGATGAAGGCGTTTAACGTCAAACGTTAGAGGGTAGCTTCCCCTGGGAGCCACTTTGGCTCCCAGGGTTCTCTTTGGAGAGGCAGTGAGCGCTTGGGAACGTACCAAAGACCCTCAAGAGATCGAGCGATATCTGAGGGTCTACTACTATGAGAACATTCCCCTCCTGGCCGATCTCCCTCAGATGGGCCGGGAAATTGGCCCCTACGCGGATACCCTCTCTTTGATCGGCTATCGACGCCAGGGCGAGCTGGTAGCTGTGCAGGGCTTTTACCACTATGGGCGGTGGCTTCCGCATTTTGTCGATTCTGCCGCTTTGGAGCCCATGCTCGATGATGCCCTCCGTCGGAGAATTCGCTGGCTGATGGGGGTACGTCGGATAGTCGATCCTTTCTTAGAGCGGCTTTGGGAATTGGGCTTTTCCTCCGACTATGATGAAGAAGATCATCTATGTTATGTAGAGCCCGAGACTTTGGTGCCCTACCCTTTGCCTGAGGTCCGCCGGGCGACTCCTGAGGACATCCCCGAGATAGCTGAACTGCGTTTCCTTTTTGAACGCGAGTATTTTGGCACGCCGGAGCCTTTTATCAGCAAGGGATGGTGTCATTACGTTGCGGAGCATTATGTCCAGCAGGGGGCCTATGTAGTGGAAAGGGATGGCCGGCTTGTGGCGATGGTGGCGGTGGAAGCCGAGCTTCCAGAACTGGCGCATGTTGGGGCCGTCTACACCCGGGAAGGGTATCGAGGCCGGGGATTTGCCAAAGGGGTGGTGACGGCAATTTGTGAAGAGCTTTTAGCCCGTAAGCCTCGAGTTACTCTTACTGTGCGCGTGGATAATGAGATAGCCTACCATGTGTATCAGGTTCTCGGTTTCCGCCGTTGGACGGATTATCGCATGACCCGGCTTCATCGCTTTTAAGGGACCTCGGCGATGCTCTTGAGGACGTAGGTAGGCTTGAGCTCGCTTTTGGCCAGTTCTTCGGGCGAGGTGACTCCTGTCAGTACGAGGGCGGTGTCCATCCCTGCGGAGATGCCCATGCGCATGTCGGTAGCCAAGCGATCCCCAACCATGAGACAATCCTCCTTCCCCACCCCCAGTCGCTTCAAGGCTGCTTCTAGGATGAGAGGAGACGGCTTGCCGGCGATGCATTCTACTTGACGCCCCGTAGTGGCTTCGAGGAAGGCTATTACTCCTGCGCAGTCGGGGATGGCCCCTCCCTCAACGGGGCAGGTGCGATCGGCATTGGTGGCCACAAAATGCGCCCCGCGAACGAGAGCTTGGTGGGCGATGTTTAGCTTGGCGTAGGTAAGGGTGCGATCAAAGGCGGCGACAACGACCTGGATGTCCTCTATTTTCTCGGTGAGGGCGAACCCTTCGGCTCGCAGCTCCTCGAGAAGGGGTTTCTCCCCGATGACGTAGAGGCGCTCCCCAGGGTGATGTTGCCGCAGATAGAAGATGAGAGCTTGGACAGAGGTGATCACATCTTCTGGCGTGGTGGGGATGCCTAGACGGCTGAGCTTGGCTGCATAGTTGGTGCGGGGTTCTAGAGGCTTGTTCGAGAGGAAAACCACTCTCCTCCCAGAGGCCCGAAGCCAAGAGATCGTCTCTTTTGCCCCTGGGATAAGCCGTTCTCCTAGGTAGGTTGTGCCATCGAGATCAAAGATGTACCCCTGGTAGCGAGGTTCCCCACGTCTCATTTGGCTTTTTCTCCCTGCTTGAGCACATGGATGGCGTGAATATTGGGGACGACCCAGTCGGCATAGGGAGCGAGCATCTCGGCAGAGTGGGCTCCTGAGGTGACCCCCACTGTGTAGCGATACCCAGCCTCCCGGGCCATGATGAGATCCGCTGTGGTATCCCCCACCATCATCGCTTCTTCGGGGGGAATTCCCAGGCGTTGGCAGATCTCTTGGGCCATATCCGGGGCCGGCTTGAGGGGGATGCCGTCGTCTCCGCAGACGATTGTGGCAAATAGGGGGGCGATGCCAAGCTTTTTCAAAGTGCGTTCGGTAGGCTTGCGATCATCGGTGGTTGCCAGGGCCAAAAGGATGCCGGCATCGCGCAGGCGGCCAAGTGTTCCTTGAATGTCGCCGATGGGTTGGATGAGGTCTTCTTCCAAGAGTTGGGCCCGAGCTCGTTGCTCTGCTTGGGCAACAATTTCTAGGGCTTCCTCCCAGTCCTTGCCCTCGTAACGGTAGATCTGGCTGGCCAAGAGGAGGGCGACCTCGCTCGTGGCGGCCATCGTCAGGGGGCCTTTGGGGTCCCATTCGCCTGAATGGGGATCGAAGCCCAAGGTACCTGCCAGGGCCTGCCAAGTTTCCTCCTTGAGGGCAAGCTGGGTCTGAATCTCGTGGATAATCTTCTCAAACCAGGCGTGCCACATGGCGTCAAAGGCAATGAGCGTGCCATCCTTATCCAGTACGATGAGCCGTGGGGAGATGCGTTGGCCTGCAATCTCGAGCATAGCTTCCACCTGTGCGGATTCAATGTGCCTCGATAGTATCCATGGGCAAGGTGGTGCTGTCAAAATGGCAGAGCGTAGGGGTGAGCTCCCCCACGGAAGGACAAAAAACCTTTCCTCGCCTCTGGTGAATTTCCTTCTCTCCGAGACCGGCCTCTCTGCCAGGGTCTTTTGAGACCGGGAATCTAGCAGGTGCCGAGCTGCTGTATATTGGCGCTTTGGACTGTCGCTCTTTGTCCGTATAATGCAAAGGAGAGCGGTTCATATGTTGCAGAATGGAGCCTTATGTCCAAGACCTTTGTAGCGATTGATCTCGAGTTCACTGGGCTCGATCCTCTTCATGATCGCATTATCGAGATAGGGATGGTCAAGTTTCGAGGTGAGGAAGAGATCGAGCGTTTCTCTAGCCTTGTCAATGCCCATCGCCATCTTCCCTACAAAGTGCAGCAGCTAGGAGGCATCACACAAAGGGAGTTGGATAGGGCCCCCTCTCTGGAGGAACTGCGTGGAGAGATTCTCCGCTTTGTTGGGAACTATCCTCTCGTGGGGCATAATATCGAGGTGGATTTAGGCTTTCTTCAGCGAGAAGGGCTCCCTCTGCAGAACCTTTACATCGATACGTTCGAGCTTGCAACCATTGTCTTGCCGGGGGCCAGGCGCTACTCCTTGGCGAACCTTATCCAACATTTAGGTTTGGCCCAGGCGCGCCAGCACCGGGCACTGGATGATGCTTTGGCAACGAAGGAGCTCTTTCTGGCCCTTTGGGAGCGCATTCGACGATGGGATGACTCCCTTTTGGAGGAGCTTGCTTATCTGGCCCAGGTGAGCGACTGGCCTTTGGCGGATATCTTTCGCCAGGCCCTAGTAGAGCGCCAAGCTGACAAAGGGGGAACGGTTTTTGCTTCTCATACGTCGGGGCGGGGCCGTGTTCTGCCTCCTCCTGTGGAAGAGGAAGAATTGCCTCCCCTAAAGCCCAAAGAGCCCCCAGAGCCGCTTGACGTTGAGGAGCTTGCTGCCTTGATCTCTCCTGGGGGGCTTTTTGCTCGGCGTTTCCCAGGGTACGAGTATCGGGAACAGCAGGTCGAGATGCTCAGGGCCGTGGCAGAGGCCTTTAATTTGCCCGCCCATCTCTTGGTGGAGGCAGGTACAGGCACGGGCAAGTCGTTGGCCTATCTACTCCCAGCCATCTATTTCGCCGTGCGGAATGGCCAACGCGTGGTGATCTCTTCGAATACAATCAATCTCCAAGATCAGCTTTTTGGCAAGGATATCCCCGATATTCAGCGCATTCTGCCTTTTTCCTTCCAAGCGGCTTTGCTCAAGGGAAGGGGCAACTACCTCTGCTTGCGGCGCCTGGAGGCTCTGCGGCGTTCCCCTCGTCTCTCGACGGAAGAAGCTCGGGTTTTGGCCAAGGTACTGGTATGGCTTTCTTCCACGCGGACGGGCGATCGTGCAGAGCTTCTCTTGATTAATGCTGAGAACCAGGTCTGGGCACGGCTTGGGGGTAGCTCTGAGACGTGCCTGGGGGATCTGTGCCCTTATTACCAATCGGGGCAGTGTTTCTTTTTCCGAGCGCGGGCCCGGGCGGAACGGGCTCACCTTATCGTTGTGAACCATGCCCTGCTTCTCTCGGATCTCGCCCTGGAGAGCCGGATTTTGCCCGAGTACCGATATCTTGTCATCGATGAGGCGCACCATCTGGAAGAGCAGGCGACGAATCAATTTGGCCTTGAGCTGGGGCGTCAGGGGATTTATGCTTTCTTTTCCAGCCTTTACCACGAGCGTGAGGGTGTGCCGGGTGGTTTGTTGGCGGAGCTGCCAGGGCTCTTTCAACGCCCTGGGGTGAGCCGCCTAGCCCAGCATGCGGTTCTTGGCCTCACGCAAAAGGTACGGGCCCAGCTCGATACCGCTGAGCGGCGGCTCTATGAGCTGTTCACTCAATTGGAAAGTTTTGTTGAGGCATACGCTCAGGAGCGGGGCAACGCTTCCCAGGCCTATGAACGGCACATCCGCTTGACTGGCGGAGTAAGGACACAGCCTATTTGGTCCACTATTGAGGTTGCAGCCGAGAATTTACTGGTTCCCATGCGCCAGGTGCTCCAGGGGATAGAGAGGTTGCTCACCTATTTAGAGGGGCTCCCTGGGGAGAATAGTGAGCGCGACGAATTGGCCCAAGAGCTGCGAGCCCGGCTTCAACAGGGGCTGGCGATTTGGGAGGGGATTGAACAGATCCTTCTCTCTCCGGAGCCGGAAGGTATCTATTGGATCTCCCTTTCGCGTCGAACCCAAGAGATTACCCTGCACAGTGCTCCCCTTCACGTGGGGCCGACCTTGGCGGAGCGGCTTTTTGGCGAAAAGGACTGTGTGGTGCTTACCTCGGCCACCTTGCAAGCAGGCGGGGATTTTCGCTTTATCAAGGAGCGACTGGGAATAGAGGATGCTTTGGAGCTGGCTTTGGATTCGCCTTTTGACTTTCAAAGCGCCGTTTTACTTTACGTGCCCAGAGATATCCCTGAGCCCAACCAGCCCTTTTACCAGAAAAGCGTCGAGAGGGCGTTGATAGACCTCTGCCGGGCGACAGAGGGGCGGACCCTGGTCCTCTTTACCTCCAACAGCCAGCTTTACTCTACCTATTACGCTATTCGTTCCGCTTTGGAGAGAGAAGAGATCGTCGTCTTTGCTCAAGGGATCGATGGTTCTCGGCGGCAGCTACTGGAAAGCTTTCGGCATACTCCTCGTTCTGTGTTGATGGGCACGCGGAGCTTTTGGGAGGGGATCGACGTCGTTGGTGAGGCCCTCGTCTGCCTGGTCATTGTGCGTTTGCCTTTCTCTGTACCGACGGATCCCGTCTTTGCAGCGCGCGCCGAGACGTTCGAGGATCCTTTCAACGAGTTCTATCTGCCCGAGGCGATCCTTCGCTTTCGTCAGGGCTTTGGGCGGCTCATCCGCAGCCGCGATGATTACGGCTTGGTGGTTGTGCTCGATAAGCGTTTGTTGACCAAGTCCTACGGCAAGGCCATTCTGCGTTCCCTCCCCCCTTGTACGGCTCGGCAGGGGCCCTTGGCTTCCTTGCCCAATTTGGCACGGCGTTGGCTGGACCCTGCCCTGCGCAAGTCAGAAAGATAGATAAACTTTCATTGAGATAGCCCCTCTTTTCATCTTGCTTTCATCTTGGCGGCCTAGAATCCTCAGATGAAGGCATGTTGCATCTTTGTCAAGGGGGGAAAAGAGTGGGCATCGGCGAAGTCATTCATCCCGGATCGGCATCGCGGACTATGGATTACGCTGAGCCTTCTCGAGTGGGATATCTTGTCGCTAAGCGACTGTTAGATATCACATTATCTGCGGTCGCTCTTGTTTTGCTTGCTCCTCTTTTTCTCATTATTGCCATTGCCATCAAGCTGGATTCTCCGGGCCCGGTGATCTTTGTGCAAAAGCGGGTGCGTGGAGGCCAGGACCCCAATGATCCCCACCCGGAGCGCAATGTCTTTGATTTCTACAAGTTCCGCTCGATGTACGTGGATGCAGATCAAAGCCTTCACCGACGTTATGTGCTCGAGTACATCAATGGGAATACGCAAAAGATCAACAATGGCGATTCTCACAAGCCCCTTTATAAAATGCGCAATGACCCTCGGGTGACGCGAGTGGGGCGTTTGCTTCGGCGGACGAGTTTGGATGAGTTGCCCCAGCTCTACAATGTGCTCAAGGGAGATATGAGTTTGGTGGGGCCGCGGCCGGCGTTGCCTTACGAGGTGGAGCAGTATGACGCCTTTCACCGCCAGCGGCTCATCCCTCAGGCGGGGTTGACAGGCCTTTGGCAGGTCAGTGGGCGCACGACCCTTACATTTGAGGAGATGGTCCGGCTCGATATTGAGTACTTGCAGAAGCGCTCTTTTTGGTTCGATCTCAAGATTCTGCTCAAGACGTTGCCTGCCATTCTTTCGGCAGATGGAGCTTGGTGAGTTTTCCCTCCTTCTAAAGCTTGGCCCTCGCCCAAGGATGAACCCTTGGGCGAGTTTTTTTGCTTTGGCGAATTGGTAGACCGGCGGGAGAGGACGGAAAGGTTCACTCGTTCCTTGAAAAAGATGTTATATGAACAAATTGTAAGTTGCCTCTCTTGGGCAGTTCATCTTGGGTTCATTTGATGGGGCTATGATAAAGAGGTGTACAGAGGGGGTACCTTGTTGTCTAGCATATACGGAAAGGGGATTTTGCTGGGGAACTATGGTTCTGTATGTCCGGGAACTCGATCAGAAGGAAAAACTCACATTGGAGCAGTGGGCGCGTTCGGCTGATGAGGATTTGAGTCGGCGAGCGAAGGTGGTGCTTCTTTCGGCAGAGGGCTATCGCGTTCCCGAGATCGGGCGGATCTTGGGGGCCCATCCTGCTAACTTGCGCAAATGGATCCATCGGTTCAACGAGCGGGGATGTGAAGGCCTTATTACCGTGCGTTCTGGAGGAGCCAAACCACGGATCACTCCAGAACAACGAGCTCAGATCATTGCACTGGCCAAGACGAGACCTAGGGAGCTAGGGCTCAACTTCACCTCCTGGACGTTGCACAAGCTTGCCGAACAGGCCCAGCGTCGACGGATCGTCGATCGCATCAGCCACGAGCGTGTCCGCCAGATTCTCAAAGCTGCCAACTGCTCTTATAAGCATAGCGTCCGCTAGAGGGTAACCTGCAAGTTTTGCTTTGAAAGGGTCTTTTTGCGCCTCTGGCGGATTTGCGTATAAAAGTTATTTGAAATCTCTTTGCGGATGGCTTATGATAAATTATGCGTATCGCTTTTATCTCCCCCAAGTGGAACGCTTTGGTAAATAGCTATCCCCCTCTGGGGTTGGGCTATCTGGCTGCCGTAATGGAAGAAGAGGGACATACGGCAGCCATTTTTGACTTGGGCCTTGAACCTGAAACCCCTCTTGAGAAGGATGTGGAGCGCATCGCTGCTTACGCGCCGGATCTCATTGGGGTGACAGCGATGACGAACAACTATCACAGTGCGGAGCGCACGATCGCCCTTCTCAAGGAACGCTTGGGGGTGCCGATCGTTCTTGGAGGCCCTCATGCGACGGTGTTCCCCACCCGCCTCCCCAAAAATCCCAACATCGATTACCTGGTCTATGGCGAGGGAGAGGAGACCCTGCGCGAACTGGTGCGGGCTCTTGTAGCCGAGGGCCCCAGGCCCTCTCTGGAGACGCTAAAGGGGATTCGCGGGCTCTGTTTTGCGGTGGATGGTGAGGTGGTCTGCACTCCTGCTCGTCCTTTAATTAAGGATTTGGACGCGCTCCCCTTCCCGGCCCGGCATCTTTTTGAGCTTTCGCGCTATCCTCTTTATGCCTCTAATGGGGAGCGGATGGTTACCCTTCTCTCCAGTCGGGGGTGCCCTTACAACTGCAGTTATTGTTTCAAGGGGATCGTGGGGCGCACCTATCGGCAGCGTAGCCCAGAGAATGTGATCGCCGAGATCCGCCATCTGATGACCACCTATGGGTATCGTTATTTTTATTTTATCGATGATCTTTTTACGTTGAATCGGCGGCGCCTCCAGGCTCTGACGAGCCAGATTATCGAGGAGAGGCTGGATATCCGTTGGCAATGCCTGGCTCGTGTGGATCGGGTGACGCCTGATCTTCTTCGCCAGATGTATCGGGCGGGTTGCCGCGAAGTGCACTATGGTATCGAGTCGGGCAACCCCGAGATGCTTAAACGCATTGGCAAGCGCATTACCCTGGAGCAGGTGCGCCAGGCCGTCCGCTGGACGGTGGATGCGGGGATCATGGTAAAAGGGTATTTCATGCTCGGCCTCCCCGGAGATACTGAGGAGACGATGGAGCAGACGATCCGTTTGGCCACCGAGCTAGAATTGGATCAGGCAATGTTCAGCATTACGACGCCCTTTCCGGGCACGCGCATGTGGGAGGAGCTCGTGGCCAAGAACCCCGAGATCGAGTTCAACCAGGATTTCTCGCGGGCTTTTTACTATGCGCGTTATGACCAGATGATAGAACCTTTTTTGAACGTCTCTGAGGTTTCGGACGAGCGCCTAGCGCAACTTGCTTTGGAGGCTCAGCGGCGCTTTCAAGAGTCAAAGCGCCGACGTAAATATATTCGTGCGCTAGGGCCAGTGTGGGGAGGGTTTCTCTATGCCCTCTCGACCGTGCGGCCTCTGCGCAAGCTTGGGCATTGGCTTCTTCAGACCCCTCTCCTGCGGCGTCTCCGTGAGCTGACCCATCTGGGAGAGTACAGCTTTCGAGAGGAATATTCGACCAAGTGGAACTAGTGAAAAAAATAGAGCGGCGGCTGCGGCGTTATCAGCGTAAGGCAGGCTTGGCCTGGCGATATCTGAACTATGCTCTAAGGAATCCTCGCCCTTGGGCCTATCCTGACCGGATGTATCTCGAATCGACCAACGTCTGCAATCTGCGTTGCATTATGTGCCCTATCGGGAGAGGTATTTCCAAGCGCAAGAAGGGCTTTATGGATTGGGATCTCTTTCGGCAGATCGTGGATGAGATGGCCCCTCACGTAAGTATGACGACGTTGCACATCTGGGGGGAGCCTCTTTTGCATCCCAAGATCATCGACATGATTGCCTACACCCGGGAACATGGCCTTCATGCCGAGATCTCGACGAATGCTACCTTGCTCACTCCTGAGCTCAGCCAGGCTATCCTCGATGCGGGGCTGGGAACTATTTACCTTTGTATGGATGGTGTGACTCCTGAGACGTATGAGAAGGTGCGCCGAGAGGCCAGCTTTGAACAGACAAAAGAGAACATTCTCAAATTTCTCGAGCTGCGTGTCAAAGGAGGCTATGAGCGCCCTCTCACCCGAGTGCAGATCATCGAACTGGCGCCAACGGCGAGCCAAATCGAGGATTTCAAAAAGATGTGGAACATTCCAGGAGTGGACAAGATCAACGTCAAGGCATTCGACTCTTGGGGAAACCAGATCCCCGATATCAGCTCCCTGAGACCGGAGGAAGAATTGAACCTTCCTCCTCGTTATCCTTGCCCGAACCTTTGGTATCATGTGCACATCTATTGGGATGGCACGTTAGTCTGTTGTGATCGGGATTTCGATGCCCGCTATCCTCTGGGCAATGTGCGCGATGGCGTGATGAAGGCTTGGCTAGGCCCTGAGATGACTCGTTTGCGCCTCAAGCATATCAACCATGATCTGGATGACGTGCCCTCTTGTGGCAAATGCGTCGAGTGGGCCTGGTGGAAGCCAAGCTGGACTACTGCTCAGGGCAATGCCCCCTTAGAGCAGCGGTGAGGTAGCAATGGACCAGGAGCCCAGGGCTGTGGTAAGGAACTGGAAAGCGATCGATGGGCTCGCCCTGGTGGCGAGCCTGATTTTCGCTGTGGGGGTGCGCCTCTATGGCCTGGGGAGAGAATCTCTCTGGCTAGATGAGGCCACCAGCTTGATGCTAGCGCGTATGGATATCCCCACACTCGTCCACTGGACGGCTCTGGATATTCATCCACCTCTTTACTATATTTTGCTCCACTTTTGGGTTTCTCTGGGTGAGAGTGAGGCCATTTTGCGGGGGCTCTCGGTATTGGCCGGGGTGCTGAATGTGCTGGTG
>JAGGYI010000166.1 GCA_021162655.1 Anaerolineae bacterium | reverse complement strand
TGCCATCCTGCGTCGCCTTGACGACAAAGGCAACCGTCTCATCGGGGAGAAAAGTCACCACGCTCGCCGGAGTGATCGTCAGCTTGGGCGGATTCAGTGGGAGATAGAGAGGATCAGGAACAGAGTTAATGATCTCCTGCGCCCGCGCAGCAACGCTTGCCGGGCTAGCAATGACGAACCCATCGGAAAAGTACCAGATGGCCGCCTGGCGGGCCGCTGCTTCATCGTTGGTTAGGGAAAAGCTTGGGGGATAGTTGTTCAACAGCCAAGTCACCGCTTCACTGGTGGGCCCCAAAGCCTGGAAGCAGTGCCCTTTGTAGATATGGTGATGTAGATCTATACAAAAGACAGGCGTCTCCATGCCATTGATGGTCACATGGATCACCCCAGCCCAGTGAGATTTGCCATCCGTCCCTTTAATCGTACGCCCAGGGGAGTACTTGCCATAATAACAACCTGTCACTCCCCCAAGAAGTGACATATCCGACTGGATGACCACATCATCTCGTGCTGCGATCTCGGTCAATGGAGGAACGGGAGCTTTCCCCTCCTCTGGAACCGAAGCACTGACGGGAAAAGCAATCCCCAAAACCGCTAGCACGACGATGAGGATAGCTAACCCTAAACGCATCCGTTTCATTCTCAAAGCCTCCTTTGCTTCAACCCCTAAAAGGGGAAATCAACTGATTTTTTTCTACTCTAGTTCTACCATCTGGAGGTTACAAAACGGTTAACAGGTTGTTTATCTCTTATTAAAAATTTTGCCCTTCATAAACCAAAGGGGATTACGGCCTTGCTCTGGGCCAGGCAAAAACATATAATTCCTATGTTTCAGCTGCACAAGGAGGCATCCAATGCGGCAAAAAGCTCTTTTTCTCATCTGGGCAACCCTCTTTGCCCTCGGGCTTGCTTCTCTCGCCCTCGCACAGCGCCCTTCAGAGGATACTGATGTCATCCACATCACCGAAGACATTACCAGTACCACGCAATGGACAAAGGAACACCTCTATGTCATCGAGAACGACATCACCATCATTCCAGGGGCCACACTAGCCATCGAGGGCGGCACGATCATCAAGTTTGCCCCTTTTGCTGACCTCATTGTGCAGGGAGCATTGCAAGTAAACGAACCTCCCGCTTTCGTCCACATCTTTTTGCCCATCATCTTTAAAGGTGGGGCGCTCACGCAGAACGCGGCCCTGCTGCCCCTTTTACGCCTCTCCCCCACCCTGCCAGCGGTGGAAAAGGTCTATTTTACTTCCCTCAAAGACGACACCCTAGGCGGAGATACAAATGGCGATGGTGAGGCGAGCACGCCGCAAAAGGGCGATTGGGGAGCCATCATCTTTTTTAAGGATTCCAGCCAAGATGCCCTCTGCTTTATGCACGACTTTGAAATCCGCTACAGCGGGCAATCACGCGAAGGCAACTGGGTGGGAGCCATCTTGCTCCACAATGCCTCCCCGTATCTGCACGCAGGGCAGTTCATAGAAAACTATCTCAATGGGATCGAGATCCCTCGATCCAACTGGCTCAATGATATCTGGGACGTACGAGGCATCGCCTACCACATCACGGGCGACGTCACCATCCCCCGCGGGAACCTTCTGCGGATCGCCCCTGGCGTGGTGCTCAAATTCGCCCCTCAGAAGCAGCTCAAGGTGCAGGGCACCCTTTCAGCCATCGGCTCCGCCGAGGCGCCCATCCTCTTTACTTCCATCAAAGATGACACAGCCCTAGGGGACACAAATGGAGATGGCAGCGCCAGCGCTCCCCAGGTAAGGGATTGGGGAGGCATCTACTTTGACGATGAGAGCCGAGCCAACCCCGGGATCATCTCCCATGCTGAGATACGCTACTCAGGCCGGGGGATCATGCCCTATGTGGCAGCCATTGAACTGAACAACTGTTCGCCCACGCTCCAGCAGATCACCTTTGTCGACAACTATCTCAATGGGGCCCACCTCTTTGCCTCTCGAGATGAGCTTGAAACGCTCACCCTGACGAGCCGGGATGTCCCCTATTGCATCTTGGAGGATCTACACGTGCCCCGCGGCGAGACCCTCACCCTCGCTCCGGGAGTAGTCCTCAAGTTCGCCCTCAATCGCAGCCTGCACATCGAAGGTGTCCTTCAGGCCCTCGGAACCCAAGCCCAAGCCATCACGCTAACCAGCCTGAAGGATGATACAGCACTGAACGATACAAACAACGATGGCATCCTCACCTCTCCTAGGCCTGGGGATTGGGGCTGTGTCTTTTTCGGCGATCGTAGCGACGACAGCCGCAACAGAATGGAGTGGGTCATCATCCGCTACGGTGGCCGCGATAGCCTAGAGTTCAGCTCCAAGATTGGAGGGATCAGACTGGATAACGCCTCTCCAACCCTGCGCCACATCCAGTTCCTTAACAATTGGATCAACGCCGTTGAAATCCCCGCCGGCGACTGGAAGACAGACACCTGGGATAACACCGACGTTGTCTATTTCATCTCTGGTGATCTGCACATCCCCGCGGGGCACACGCTCCGCATCGCTCCCGGTGTCATCGTCAAGATCCTCAACCGCATCAGCCCCACTGTTCCTCCAAGGATCATCGTTGACGGAGCCCTCCAGATAGGAGACCTGGCAGGCCCTCCGGTAACACTCACCTCCGGGCGCGACGACACCGTTGGGCCACCAGGAGCCAACTGGGATAGCAATGGAGATGGCAGTGCCACAGCTCCAGCCGCCCACGATTGGG
Organism: Anaerolineae bacterium; assembly: GCA_021162655.1. Taxonomy (GTDB): domain Bacteria; phylum Chloroflexota; class Anaerolineae; order UBA1429; family UBA1429; genus JAGGYI01. Next base: position 4,992 of record JAGGYI010000166.1, on the reverse strand, counting down.
TGGGAATCATCTTTACCTCCTCAGCGGATGTAGAGCACTCGTTCTTCTACAATGCCCATCTGCTCTATGGAGGAACACCCAAAGGCACCTTCCAAAAGCCCCACGGGGTACTGCGCTTGCAAGGGGTAAGCATTCCCATCGAGCACTGTGCCTTTAGGGAAAATTGGCGGGGAATTGAGGCCCTGGACGGAGCAGCCCCCACCATCACCCTCTCGATCTTTGAAAACAATGAGGAGTACGCCGTCTACAACAACGCCTATCTCACCACCACTGTACAGGCGACGAACAATTGGTGGGGGGCCTTTAACGGACCACGTTCGGATGAGGAGCCCTGCAATGAGGCCCAAGGGGATGGCGATATGATAAGTTGTGGAGTGAACTTTGCCCCTTGGCTAACAGCTAGACCCTGGTAGAAAAAGAAGGGGGCCTCGAAAGGCCCCCTTTCACTTGCATTAAGAACGTGGAAGGTGCAACGCCCGCTTACGGGCAGCCATCGCCGCCTCTGCAATGGCCTCGCCCAAAGTAGGATGGGGATGGATCATCCTCTCTAGCTCATCAAGGGTGCTCTCAAGGTTGATGGCCAGAGTCCCCTCGAGGATGAGATCGCTGGCATGGGGGCCAACAATGTGCACCCCCAAGATGGCCCCCAGCTCTGCCTCAGCCACCACTTTGACGAAACCTTCCGTCTCACCCATGGCAATGGCCTTGCCGTTATTGGGCAATCCAAAGATGCCCACCTGGACATCATATCCCTGCTCACGGGCCTGCTCCTCCGTGAGGCCCACGCTGGCCGCCTCTGGAATGGAAAAGATACAACTGGGAACAGCGCGGTAATCCATCACGGCGGGGTGCCCCAGCGCATCCTCCACCGCTACGATGCCTTGGTGAGAGGCCACATGGGCCAGCATTGGGCCCTCGGCCGCCACATCGCCAATGGCATAGACGTGAGGCACCACAGTGCGCATTCGATCATCCACCTGGATGCCCTTTCGCGTTGGCTTGAGGTTCAAGAGCTCTAACCCCAGTCCCTCTACATTGGGGGCTCGCCCAATGGCGGAGAGCACCTTCTCGCAGACGATCTCGCTCTCGCCACTCGGCCCCTCGACAGAAACACGGCACTCGCTCCCATCGGAGGCGATCCTCGTCACCCGGGTATTGGTGAGCACCTGCACTCCCGCATTGCTCAGGCTCCAGGCCAAACCTTCACCAATGGAGGAATCCATCAGAGGAGCCAAATGGGGCAACATCTCGACGATCGTCACTTGAACACCAAAGGTGTTAAAAAGGCTTGCGAACTCGAGGCCGATAGCCCCCCCTCCAATGATGCAGATGCTTTCGGGGAGCTCGGCCAGAGAAAGCGCCTCAGTAGAATCGATCACCCCAGGGCCATCCAACCCGGGGATAGGCACTTGGAGGGGGCTCGAGCCTGTGGCAATGATGATGTTCTCTGCCTCGATGCTTTCGGAGCCACCCTCGGCCAAATCAACGATGAGGGTGTTGGCCCGGGCAAAGGAAGCCGTGCCCTTGAGCACCTGCACACCAGCTCTCTCGAGCAACATGGCCACACCACCGGTCAGTTGCTCCACCACCGCATTTTTGCGCTCCTGAATCTTGGGCCAACCAAAGGAGGGCTCCCCCAGCACAATGCCAAACTCGGCGGCCCGCTTGCTCAGGGCATAGACCTCTGCGCTACGCAAAAGGGCCTTGGTGGGCACGCAGCCAACATTCAGGCAAACCCCCCCAACTCTTTCCTTCTCGATACAGACCACCTGGGCCCCCAGCTGAGTGGCACGCAAAGCTGCCACATATCCCCCCGGGCCCGCTCCGATGATTGCAATATCCGTTCGCATCACCATTCCCTCCCAAGATAAAAGATCGTCATCTGCCGGATAGGATAGCTTAGCGGTCAAAGAGCTTGCGCACTGCCATCGCCTCAAGGGTGCGCCTTACATCAACGATCCAAGGCCCATCCTCTCGCAAGACGATGCGCACCTGCTCCCCTCCATGCAGAGGCAGCTCCCGTTCGCCATCCAGAGCAAGGATGGTGGGATGATCCACCTCGAACGCGATGCCTTGCCCAACCTGAAGGATATGCACATCTGCCACGCGCACCTCGACAAGCAACCCCGGCCCCAAAGGCGCCAAAAGAGGTCGCCCCCCCTCCTGGGCCAGGGTTAAAGCGATCCCTCTGGGCTCATCCAGCGAGATGGGCTGAATAATCCCCGCGATGGCCGAGATTCCAATGGTCGCCGGATCTGCACGGGTAGCAACGATCCTTTCGATCGATTGGGCATCCCAAACGGCCCGAGAGCCAATAAAGGTCCCCCGCAGCACCGCCACATCCACCAAGGCTCGCTCCCGGGGGAGGCCATCAACTATAATCTCCAGCCATTTGTGCCGATAGGCCACCTCCTCCAAAGGCACCTGGCCTGTCGCCACCGCCCCGGTGGCTAGCCCCGCGATCGTCCCTTCGGTAAAATAGGGGAGTACATTGTTTGTGCCCGTGGAAACAGGCACCAAGGGCACCTCTCCTATCTCCTTGGAAACGACACGCACCGTGCCATCGCCCCCAAGGACGAGCACACAGCCCACCCCTGCCTCTCGCAAAAGCCGAGAAGCCCGCTCGGAATCCTGAGCATAGCCAGTGACAGGGAGATCTAGCAACTCTATCTCTGGGACTTGGGCCATGCTGTGCTCTAACCCCCATTGGGCCTGCAATCCTAATTTCTGAGTATCAGGCATCACCAGCACCCGCCGCACACCCATCGCCCACATCCCAATGAGTGCGCGGCGGAGAATGCTCACCTTAGCCTGATTATCAAAAGTGGTGGCCTGAGCCACCACGCGGCGGATATCCTTCCCCGAAGCTGGGTTAGCAATGATCCCGGCCAAATCGTTCTGCGACAATGCTATCTCTCCTCATAAAATGCCTGTACTTGCTCGGCCGAGGGGAGGGAAGTCTGTGCACCCAACACGGTGGTAGCCAAAGTCCCCGCACAGGTGGCATAGCGCACTGCCTCAGGCAGAGCGAACCCCCTGAGCAAGGCCACAGCCAACCCTCCAATAAAGGCATCACCTGCCGCTGTGGTATCTACCACCTGCACTCGCCGTGCGGGCACATGTACATGCTCCTGCTGGGTGGCAAGCAAAGCTCCCTGCTCACCCAAAGTCACAATCACGTGGGGCACGCCCTTTTCCAAGAGGGCCCCGGCCGCCCGACCAGCGCTCTGCACGTCTTTCACGGGCAGCCCAGAAAGCATCTGGGCCTCGGACTCGTTGACGACCAGATAGGAAACGCCCTCCAGAAACGCCTCATCCACCTCATAGGCAGGGGCCGGGTTAAGGATCACTGGGATGCCCAGTTCTCTGGCTAAAGCGATCGCGCCCCGCACCACTGGCAGAGGGATCTCAAACTGAAGAACGAGATAACGCGCTCGCGCCAAAAGGTCCTTGGCAGCCTGGACATCCTCCAAACTTACCCGACCATTAGCCCCAGGAGAGACAACGATCGAATTCTCTCCCTCTCGGTCGATTATAATCATCGCCGTGCCACTAGGGGCCTGAGGATCACGACGGACGTACTCGGTACCTACCCCCTGGGCACGCATATTCGCCAACAACGCTTCGCCAAAAGCATCCTTCCCCACGCGGCCAACCATCTCCACAGTGGCCCCCAAGCGGGCCACCGCCGCCGCCTGGTTCGCCCCTTTTCCCCCAGGGATGGTTACCAGGTCTCCCCCAGGGACCGTCTCCCCAGGGCGAGGAATACGCTCTACCCGAACCACCAAATCCATATTCAAACTACCAATGACGACGACGTCAGCCATCGCCCTCCTCCCAGCTCGGAAGATTTTACCCTCCCCAGCCATCACCGTCAACGCTCGGCCTCCCTGCGTGCCCGAGCCTTGGCCATAAAACGCTCGGCATGGATGATAAAGCGTTGGTGAACACCTCTGCCAATGATCCCCGCCTCGTCCCTAGCCTCTACCTGGAAAGTCAGCTTGCGTCCATCCACCTCGACGAGCTCTGCGTGGGCCACCACCTTGCTCCCCACAGGCGTAGGGGCCAGATGATCGATCTCTACGCGGATACCCACCGACTGATAACCTTCTGGAAGGAGGGGATCCACCGCCGCTACGGCCGCCCCCTCCATGAGAGCGATCATATAAGGAGTAGAAAAGACATCCAGCCCTCCACTACCCCAACGCGCTGCAGTGTGCTCCTCTGCAACGACAATAGAGCGCTCTCCCGTAAGGCCAACGTGGATCTTCTCAAACATACTCTCCTCTCAAAAACCGAGGCCGAGCCTTTTGCTCGGCCTCGAAAATTTCTCAAACAACACCCTCAGGCTGGGACGGTCTCCTCATCCTCATTGACAATCGCCTCCAACTCGGGGGCCTCGAGGGTCTCTTTTTCAATGAGCAAGTGGGCAATCGCATCCAATTTATCATGATGGGTTTGGAGCACCTCTTTGGCCCGCTGGTAGGCCCGATCGATGATATTCTTTATCTCCCGGTCGATCTGGGTGGCTACCTCTTCGCTGTAATCGCGCTGCTCAGCGATCTCACGACCGAGGAAGATGAGCTCCTCCCGATGGCCAAACGTGCGCTGCCCCAACGACTCGGACATTCCATATTCCATCACCATCGCCCGAGCAAGCTTGGTCGCCTGGCGCAGATCATTGCTGGCCCCAGTAGTCACATCGCCAAAGATGATCTCCTCTGCTGCCCTCCCTCCGAGCAAGCCAGCGAGCTCGTCCTCGAACTTGGCCTTGGAATAAAGGGTACGATCATCCTCGGGCAGGGTAAGGGTATAACCACCTGCCATCCCCCGCGCAACAATAGAAACCTTGTGCACGGGATCGCAATGTTCCAACTTGAGCTGGACCAAGGCATGCCCCGCCTCGTGATAGGCGATGATCCTCTTTTCCTCCTCACTAATCAGACGGCTGCGTCGCTCTGGGCCAGCGATGACCCGCTCCACCGCCTCCTG
>JAGGYI010000016.1 GCA_021162655.1 Anaerolineae bacterium | reverse complement strand
TTGCCCATCCTGATCTGTTGGGGGCCGCGACTCAGGGAAGCATAGATAACCATCACTTTTGGGCGGGTTCGCTTTTTCCGTGCTGGGGTTGGACGCCTTGGTGGTAGAATCGTATAATAAAAAGGGCCGTGTTCTCAACCGTGTCCTTTGGCGAGGTGATCCGATGAACCGAGAGCAAATTCTGCGTGATCTGATGGCTTTGCCCCCAATGGCGCAGCAGTTGGTGGTAGATTTTATCGCTTTTCTGCGCCTGCGCTATGCGCAGGAGCTATCTAAAGAGGCGGACGTCTCGCCAGCCTTGGAGGATGAGGCCTTTATCGGCATGTGGCGTGATCGTGCGGATATGGCGGATAGCGGCGCTTGGGTGCGTACTGTAAGAAAGTGCGAATGGAGCTGAGCTTGTGGCGGAGCTCGCCGTCGTCGACACGAATATCTTCTATTGCTTGCTCCGCGGGTTATTCGTCGTGGACGCACCGATTGCTGCCGTAGGAGTGGGTTGGGGTTTTGTATCGTCAACGCAAGAGGGAGGATATGGCAACGCTAAGGGTTACCCTTTCGGAAGAAAAATGGGCCCGGCTAAAAGAAAAGGCCGCGCGCTATCGTGTTGCCCCGGAAGAGCTGCTTCGGGTGAGTCTTGAGGAGTTGCTCTCCCGCCCAGATGAAGCGTTCCAAGAGGCTGTGAAATACGTACTCGCCAAGAACGCTGAGCTCTATCGGCGGCTGGCAGAGACCTAAAGGGTGATGCGCTATCTTACCCCATCCTCCTAGTCCTCGAGTGTCTTCCCCTCTCGTTTGACCCCCTCCTCCCAGCGGGGCTATACTTTGCCCATCCTGATCTGCTGGGGGGAAGATGATCCTTTGGCGGGGCGCGGGCCGGCTACGCTGGCGGTTGGAATTTCTCCTTGCCCTCTTGCTCCTCCTCACCCTGCTGGTGGCCCTGGGGCTGGTGGCAATGCTCTCTTCCGCAGCCAGGTGGGTGAGAAAGGCTCTTCAGTTTCCAGATCTCCCATGTCGTTGGGATGACATTTGTTGTTGAAGAGGGGTAGCGCTTGATCTCGGGGATGTAGCTTGCTCGGTACGGTATGAGTGATGCTTGCGATACAGAACCTGGCGCGCGCGGTGGAGGAGTTCAAATAGTAGAAAGACAGCGATGCATTTGACGGGACCTTGTCTCTCCCGCTATTATAATTAACAAAATTTCGCCCAAAGTAACCACCGGAGGGAGCAGTCCAGCGTTGTTATCTCACATCATTGCCTCCCAATTGTAAAGAGAAATTCACGTTGGTCGACATTATACAGATTCCCCAAGACCTCTAGTGATGCATTGTCCGAGGCCGAGAAGCTAAACTATGCTGTAGATGTAGAAAGCATCAAAGATCAACTTGCCAAGTCGAAACCTAATAAGGGTGTTGTTCAACAACTGTGGGGAGGGTTGGAAGCGAATCTCTCCAAGATTATTGGAATTGCTGAGGTCATAGTGAAAGCGGCCCCACTTATCGAGCGCATTCTCAGATAGGGCGCTGGCCAGCAAGCGCTTGCGGCGGACACGCTCCAATCGTTTTGCGTATGGGGGAACTGTAGGCCGTTAGACGGCAACGCGATTGATGAACATGAGACAGAAAAGTACCTATTTCAGAGCATATCTTCTGAAGCTCACCGACATCATCCGCTCTGGTGATGCCCGGGAGGAGAGTTTTTACTCTGCCTTGGCCGACTTGATCCAGCAGGTGGCCCAGGCCACTGGGCATTCCGAGATCAAGGTGACTATTTTGCCCCGTCCCACCGAAGCGGGCAACCCAGATTTCCGCGTCTGGGACGGAGCCAGCCGCATCGTGGGTTATATCGAAGCCAAGCCACCCACCGAGGACTTGGATCGCTTTGAAGCTTCGGAACAATTGGAACGTTACCGCAGCACCTTTCCCAATCTGATTCTGACCAACTTTCTCGAGTTCCGCCTCTATCGCGAAGGCCGGCGCGTCGCCACGGCCCGACTGGCTCGGCCCATGGTCTTGACAACCCTCAGACACACTCCCCCTCTGGAGGACGTTGCGGGAGTTTGGGCGCTCATAGATCAATTTCTCAGCTTTTCGCTCCCGCGCCCCCTCACCGCTGAGAGCCTGGCCGTGGAGCTGGCCAAACGCACTCGCTTTTTGCGAGATGTCGTGCATCAACAATTGAGTGTGGAGCAGGAGCGGGGCAGAGGGTCGCTGTTGGGATTCTATGAGGCGTTCAAAAAGTTCCTCATCGGCAGCTTGACGCCGGAGGAGTTTGCCGACCTCTATGCCCAGACGGTCACTTATGGCCTCTTTGCCGCCCGCACACGCGCCACAGATGGTTTCTCGCGCCAAGCAGCCTTCTATTACATCCCCCCCACCATCGGTATCCTGCGCGACCTATTCCGCTTTATCTCTTTGGAAGAGATACCCGAGGAGATGGCCTGGATGGTGGACGACATCGTGCAGGTGCTGGCCGTGGCCGATGTCTCTGGGATGATGTCGCGGTTCTACCAGGAAGGCAAGGGCAGCGATCCCATCGTTCACTTTTACGAGACCTTCCTGGCCCATTACGATCCTGAGGAGCGCGAACGGCGCGGCGTGTACTATACACCTGACCCGGTGGTTTCCTATATTGTCCGCTCTCTACACCTTTTGCTCAAGATCAAGTTCGCAAAAGCCGACGGCCTGGCTTCAAAGGGGGTGACTCTGCTTGACCCAGCCGCTGGCACGATGACCTTCGTAGCGCGGGCGGCCGAACGCGCCGTCCAGGAGTTCGTGGACAAATACGGCGAGGGTGGAAGAGAGGCCTTCATCCGCAACCATATCCTGCGCAACTTTTACGCCTTCGAGTTGATGATGGCGCCCTATGCCGTCGGCCACCTGAAGATGGCTTTCTTTCTCGAGGAGCTAGGCCATCGTTTGGGGAAGGACGAGCGGGTCCCCTTCTACCTGACCAACACGTTGGACATGAGTGAACTACAGGCCAGCAAATTCCCCGGTCTCTCCTCTCTGGCCGAGGAGTCCCGCAGAGCCCTCGAAGTCAAGCGAGAGACGCCCATTCTGGTCATCCTGGGCAACCCGCCCTATTCCGGCCATTCGGAGAACAAAGGGGAATGGATTCTGCGTCAAATCGAGGTCTACAAGCAGGTCGATGGGAAACCCCTGGGCGAAAAGAACCCCAAATGGCTCCAGGATGACTACGTCAAGTTCCTGCGTTTTGCCCAATGGAAGATCGAAGAGGCCGGCCGAGGTGTGGTGGGGATGATCACCAATCATTCCTATCTGGATAACCCCACCTTTCGCGGTATGCGTCGCAGCCTGATGCAGACCTTTGACGAGATTTACCTACTCGACCTGCATGGCAATTCTCTGAAGCGGGAGCGTTGCCCCGACGGCAGCCCCGACGAAAACGTCTTTGACATCCGTCAGGGAGTGGCGATCGCTTTCTTTGTCAAAACGGGCGAGCGAGGCGCGGCCATCGTGCGCCACGCCGAGCTCTGGGGCCTGCGAGAGGCCAAATACAAGTGGCTAGAAAGGCACGACGTAAGCACCACCCTTTGGGCCGAGATCCATCCCAAGCCAGAGTTCTACCTTTTCGTACCGCGGGATGAGGCCGAACTAGAGCGCTACAACACTTTCTCCAAGATCACCGAGATATTCCCAAAGTACAGCGTGGGCATCGTCACCGCCCGCGATCGGCTGACCATCCGCTGGTCGCCGGAGGAAGTGTGGAACACGGTACTCAACTTCTCCAGCTTGGACCCCGAGCTGGCCCGACAAGCGTATCAACTGGGGAACAAGGTATCCGCCGAACGGATTAAGCGGGCACAGCAGGATGTACGCGATCCTGTCCGTGACAAGGTTGTGCCTATTCTCTACCGTCCCTTCGATGTGCGTTACACCTATTACACGGGTACGGCTAATGGCTTTCATGAACGTCCCCGTCCCGAGATCATGCATCACATGCTGGCGGGGGAAAATGTGGCGCTGATCACGTCACGTCTCACCAAAGGTGAGACCTTTAGGCATGCACAGGTGACCACCAACATTGTCGAAGTCATTTGTATGTCGCCGAAAACTTCTAACAACGGGTTTGTTTTTCCTCTCTATCTCTACCCTGATGTCGAGCGCGAAGATCTGTTCAGCCCCCTGGAGCCGCAGGAGCGGCGGCCCAACATCAAGCCGGAGGTCTTTGACCGTCTGGCTGAAACCTACGGCAAAGCACCCACCCCTGAGGAGATTTTCCACTACATCTATGCCGTGCTCTACGCGCCATCCTATCGAGAGAAGTATACCGACTTTTTGCAGCTGGACTTCCCCCGCATCCCCTTCCCCGCCGAGCGGGAGATCTTCGAAGCCCTAGCCGGCCTGGGCAAACGCCTGGTGGACCTTCATCTGCTTCGCTCGTCCGAACTCGACCCGCCATTGGCCCGCTTTGAGGGGATTGGGGACGGTCGGGTTGCTAGGAACAAGCGCGAGGGCCTCCGTTACGACAGACAGGCCGAGCGAGTGTACATCAACCCCACCCAGTACTTTGCACCCGTGCCCTTGGAGGTGTGGGAGTACACCATCGGCGGTTACCAGGTGGCTAAAAAGTGGCTGAAGGACCGACGCGGGCGGCTTTTGACGCTCGATGAGATTCGCACTTACTGCCGCATCATCACCGCTTTGGCCCACACGCTTGAGCTTCAGGATGAAATCGACGGACTGTATGTGCGCGTGGAGGAAAAGCTCTTGCCAGTAGAGCTCTAACACGCAGCCCTCGCCGCAGTTGCCTCCGCTCTCTGGCGGGCGCTCTGGTATCGCTCTTCATCCTCTTTTTGGAGCGTCCCCTCTCTCGTTTGACCCCCCTCCCCCCAGCGGGGCTATACTTTGCCCATCCTGATCTGGATGGCGTTGGACCCTTTGGCGCTAGCGTCGTATAATAGAGGTTGCCTTTTCAACCGTGCTGTCTCGCAAGGCGGTTGAGTTACTGCAATGGGTATTGCTTGCTCTGCGGCTTATTCGTTGTGGACGCGCCGATTGCTGCCGTAGGAGTGGGTTGGGGTTTTGTATCGTCAACGCAAGAGGGAGGATATGGCAACGCTAAGGGTTACCCTTTCGGA